>CAADGY010000064.1 GCA_900696665.1 uncultured Acidobacteriota bacterium | reverse complement strand
GTGTTCGCGATGGGCCGTCCGATTGGAATCGCTCCGGACCGGTGTTTCTCTTGGGGCACGCGATAGACGCAGCAGCCCACTACCGTTTCCGTCGGGCCGTATTCGTTGATCAAAACCGTTTCCGGAGCTGATTCCTGCCAGAACCTAATGTGCTCCGCCAGCAGATTCGATCCGCCGATAATGAATGTGCGGGTCTTGCCAGCGGCTTCCTCGGCCCGTAATTCCTGGCTGAGCATTGCCAGATGCGCCGGCGTGATCTTAACCAGGCTGAAATTGGAGTGGCTTTTCAGCAACGTGCCGAGACTTTCCATGCGGCCTTCGGGGAGCAATTCGACACTCCGGCCCGCCAGCAACGGGGCGAACAAACCGGTGATCGTCAAGTCGAAAGAAATCGACGAATGCACGGGTGCGCCGCTACCCGCTTCCACGTCGTATGCTCGTGTGCACCACGACAAATAATTCATCAGACCCCGGTGCGGGACCATGATCCCCTTGGGAGTGCCGGTGGAGCCGGAAGTGTAGATGACATAGGCCAGGTTATGCGGCAAGATGCGATGAGGAAGATTCGGAAGCGTCCCGCCGCCGTCTTCCAGCAAAACCATCTCGAGCCCCTCTCCAGTGAAACGTTCCGCCAGGCTCCTCTCGGTGAGCAGAATCCGGATCCCGGCATCTTCCCGCATGTATCGCAACCGCGCTTCCGGATAGCCCGGGTCCAGCGGCACATACGCCCCTCCCGCTTTCCACACCGCCAGCAGCCCCACCACCATCTCCACCGAACGCTCCGCGCAGACTCCTACCACTTCCTCCGGCCCCACCCCCAACTCCCGCAGCCGGTGCGCCAACTCGTTCGCCCGCCGGTTCAACTCCCCGTAGCCTACCCGCTCCTCGCCGCAGCACACCGCCACCGCCTCCGGCGTCCGTTCCACCTGCGCTTCAAACTGCTCTATAACACTCCCTTCCCCTACCTCCGCCTTCGTCGCGTTCCACTCCACCAGCATCTGCCGCCGTTCCCACTCCCGCAGCAGCGGTAACTCCCACACCCGTCTCTCCGGACCCTCCACGATCCCTTCCAGCAGCGCCACATAGTGCTCCGCCATCCGCTCGATCCGCCAGCGCTCAAACAGATCCGTGCTGTACTCGATCCCTCCCCACACCTCCTCGCCCGTCTCCACCAGGTTGCACGCCAGATCGAAAATCGACGTCCCCCGCGTCACCTCCACGCCCCCACTGTCCCGCACCGCCGTCACCCCGCTGCTCACCGTCGGTGCGTTCAGCAACTGGAATGTCACCTGAAATAGCGGATTCCGGCTCAGATCCCGCTCCGGCTGCAACTTCTCCACCAGCATCTCGAACGGCAGGTCCTGGTGCGCATACGCCCCCAGCGCCACCTCCTGCACCCGGCGCAGCGCTTCCCGGAATCCAGGATTCCCCTCCAGACGCGTCCGCATCACCAGCGTGTTGACGAAAAACCCGATCAGCGGCTCGAGTTCCGCCCGGTTGCGGCCGGCGATCGGCGAACCCACCACCACTTCCTCCTGCCCCGTGTAGCGTTCGAGAAGAATCTGAAAGGCCGCCAACAGCGTCATGAACAGCGTTACCCCTTCCCGCTGGCTCAGGGCCTTCAATCTGCCCGTCAGCCCACGCGGCAGCCGCACCTCCACCTGCCCGCCACGGTAGCTCGGCGTGGCCGGACGCGCGTGGTCCGCCGGCAACTCCAGCGCCGCGATCCCCGCCAACTGCTTCCGCCAGTATTCCAGTTGCTCTTCCAGCACCTCCCCTTCCAGCGCTTCCCGCTGCCACATCGCGTAGTCGGCATACTGCACCGCCAACTCTTCGAGCGGCGACGGCCGCCCCAACGCATAAGCCGTGTACAACTGGTTCAACTCCTGAAACAGCAACCCCATCGACCAGCCGTCACACACCACGTGGTGCACCGTCAGGCAGAACACGTACTCGCTGTCGGCCAGACGCAGCAGACGCGCCCGCAGCAGTGGACCCCGCGTCAGATCGAACGGCTGCCGCACCTCCTGGTTGGCCAGCCGTGTGGCTTCCGCCTGCCGCTCCCCTTCCCCTACATGCCGCAAATCCACCACCGGCACTTCCACCGCCAGCCTCTCGGCGATCACCTGCATGGGTTGCCCGTCCACCGTCACAAAACGCGTTCTCAACACCTCGTGGCGCCGGATGATCTCGTTCAGACTGCGCTCCAGCAGTGTGGCATTCAGAGGCATCCGCAGCGCTACCGCCGCCGGCACGTTATAAAATGAACTCCCCGGAGCCAACTGGTCCAGAAACCACAGCCGCTGCTGCGCGAACGATAGGGGGGCCACAAACCCTTCTGCCAATACGCACCTCCTTAATTGATTCCGGCTCTAAACGGCAGCCAGTTCCTGTGCGATCCGCGCTTGGTCCTCCAAAACAAACCGGATATCATCCTGGCTAGTGAAGGGGTTTGCTATGACGGCTCGCAGGGCAACTACCGTCACAGGCCCCTGTTCGGAAGCGCAGTCCCACTGGGTTCGGGACACGAAAGAGCGGCCCGACCGGAACTGGGCCTGCTGTATCCGCTCGTTGCACGTGCTGATAGACTGGTTCTCCGCGGTGGTGAGATCCCGCGTGCAGGCCGAGCGGAACCGTTCCGGAATGTACCGGTAGAGGACGATGTTTGTTTCAGGCTCGGTCAGCAACTGGAAATCAGGACGATTCCGGATCAGATCCGCCATGAACTGCGCCCGGAAAATGCTTTCGTCAATCAGAGCTCCATAGCCGTTACGCCCGATGAGACGAAGCGCGGCATGAAGGAACAACGCCGTTGCCGGGCGGGATCCTTCGATGGAATGTTTGCCAAGATCTCCGGAGAACTCCTGCAGGATATATCGAGTCTGCTTCTCGATAACTCGTGCGGCGTGCGGGTCGCGAATCAATAGCATCCCGCTGCCGCTGGGAAGGCACAACTGTTTGTGTCCATCAAAAGTGACTGTGTCCGCCTTCTCAACTCCCGCCAGTTTTGAGCAGTGGCGGCTTGAAAACAAGAGCGGTAAGCACCAGGCGCCGTCCACATGAAAGTGGACACCGGCTTCCCGCGCGATCGACGCGATTCCGTCCAGAGGATCGACACTTCCGCAGTCGGTGGTGCCCGCGATACCTACAATGGCGATAATTTTGCGCCCCTCCTCCGTGCAATTCCGGACACATCGGCGCAGCGCATCGAGGTCAATGCCGTTGGAGCGGTCTACCGGAACTTTGATTAAATTCCGAACACCCAAACCTAGAATTCCAGCGGCTTTATCGACGGAGTAATGAACAAGATTAGAACCCACGATGACGGCATCACGCCACCCATAGTGGCGCAGAGCGGCCGGCAGACCCTCGTTCTCGATGCCGGTAAAAGAGCCGGAAGGAGCAAAGGAAGTATTTCGCGCAATCCACAAACCGGTGAGATTAGCCAGCGTGCCTCCGGATGTCATCACCCCCAGGGTGCTCGATGGATTCTGAATATGCTCGTTATAGAAGCTTTCCGGATGCCCGAACACGGTTCTGTGCATCATCGCGATGGTCTGGCGTTCCAACGCGCTGAATATCCCGGAGGCTTCGCGCTTCACCATGTTCTGGTTCAACCGTGTGACCAGGTCGGCAAGAGGACGAACAAAGTCCGGCACAACCCCGGTCATGTGGCCCAGGCAACGCGGAGAGGAAAGATTGATGGAATAAGGAACGACTTCGCAGGCCAGATATTCGATATAGTTTTCAAATGAAATCGGGGCGTCGCCGATATCGCTTTTTAGAAAGAGGCTCGCGGCCGGCCGGCCGTCCATTTCTCCGTGAATGCGGCCCTCATTGCATACATTCAAAAAAGAATGAAGCAAACGGGTGGCTAGTGGTTCCCGGTGGTGATCCTTACCATCGGAGGAAAACAAGGCGGAAAAACCATCGCGGGCCGCATGATCGACAGTCATCGGAGTCTCACTGAGACATTATCGGGGAATGCTTACTGCGTCTGACTGGCGCCGGCGCCTTCGGCGTTAATATTCCGATGCATGCGCTGCCGCCCCTTCAAAATTTAATTTAGTAATGCAGGTGACAAAAACTTAACACCAGCTATCCAGCCTTCCGTTGAGCTTTCTTGAGAAAGATGATAAAACTGAATCCACCCGATGGCAAGGAGGAAAATCATGGAAAAGGCGAAATCCGCCGAGAGCAGTACTAAAGGCGTGGATCTGCAAAGCCGTTCGACGACGATATACATGGATCTGGTTCGCGCCCTCCAGGATGCGGGAATGACGAGCCAAAAATTTGTGGACGACTCCGCACGCACATACCTCGCAAAACTGCGGGAAGTATCCGGCGATGTGCAGCGGCGCTATCGCGAAGCTTACCTGACCTATGCGCTCGCTACTCAACAGGCTTTAGCCGGCGTGTCACAGCAACCGCAGGCACTCGACGCCCAGCGCGATTTCGTCGTCGCCGCGCAGAACATCGAGAGCGATCTTCAGAAACGCCTCGAAGAGGCGAATCGTGAATGGCTGAATGCAGTGCAGAGCGGACAAACGGACGTGAATAATCGTATCCGGGAGGCGTATCGCAATTACCTGCGCGGTCAGCAGGAACTCTGGGCGTCCCTGGATATTAACGCACTGGTTGGCGCCTGACACGCCGGCGGATTGAACTCACAACTCGCGGCCGTTGTCCGGATCCGCGGGCCAGCGCTCGCGGACAGCCGAGGGATTGACTGCGGCTTTCCAGCGTTTGTTGAACCGATCGGCGATGTCGGGCCGGGAGCCAAGCAGCGGGCCCAGACCAAGTTGGATATGCGGTTCTGTGACGACGTCTTCCAGCGCCAGGTGCTGCTCGATTTCACTCCAATCATCGGTTAAGCCGCCGGTGTCAAGCAACACCACACGGTCACCGCATACGCCGAAATTCTTGAGATGCGCGTCAAGGGAAAAAATGCCGCGCTGCCATCCTGCCTGCCGCGTATCCAGAAACCGGTTGAGCCACCCTTCGAGTTCGGCGAACCGCCCTGTCCCCGCAAGGGTGCGCAGCCGGCGGTAGAGGGTCTCATCGACACGTTCGATCGCCTCGGATGCCATCAACCAACCGGGCCATGCCCCGACCTTGATGCGGGCGGGTGGGAATGTTATCCGTTCCGGTACTAGAGGGGTTCCGGCAAGGTAGACACGCGCCAGTTTCTCTCCTCTCCGATCACGTTTGCGGTAGACTCTCCACACTTCACCGATATGACTGGTGAACCAGACGCTGCGCGGAACGATAAGCACGATTCCCTGGAGCATGACCCGCAGGCAGCGTATTTGCCTGGACGGTCTTTCAAGCCATTTGATGCCGAGCCCGAAAGGCAGCCAGCACTCGAATTTCCGGAGCAGCTTCCATAGCGCAATGAGCGCTACGATTTCCGACGGCGAGCGCTTTCGCTTCACTACCCAATGCTCGGAAGCGTAGACGACTTTGCCGACTCCTTCGCCCAGGCGCTGTAATCGCCCATTTGTAAGCTCCTCCGGAGCCTGTGCCAGCACACGAGGTTTCGGCGTTGGCTCGGTGCTGGCGGTCTGGACGCTCATACAATCACTTATCCACATTATGTCCGGCTGGACAACACTTGAACAGCCGCTTGCAGTTTTGAATCGACCGGTGCTATAAACGCGAGTGCCCGGAGGCGGCCGGCCGGCGCGAGCGGCCACTCGGGCAGGAGGGAAGCCCATGAAGCACGATTTTTCCAGACGACGAATGATGCAGGCAGTGAGCGCCGCCGCACTTCCGGGCGTGACGATGCCGGCAGCGGCCGCAACGCGACCGTGGCCGGTCACCGAAGGCCCGGATACACCGAAGATCTGTGTGGGCCTGGGCGACGGACGGTCTGGCTCCGCTCAAGCCGGAGAAGCCGCGCTCCGCCGGGTGAAACAACTCGGCGTGAACTATGTGCTCGGGGGAGGACCTCGCATCCCGTGGCAGGAAAACGAATTGCGTGAACGCATCGAGCAGTTGAAGGCTGGCGGAATCACGCTCTACAATTTCATGATTTCGGGTTTTCCGAACACGCTGTATGGAAGGCCGGGCCGGGATGAGGAGATTGAGAAAGTACAGCAATCCATCCGCGCCGCGGGACGTGTGGGGCTGCCTGTCGTTGAGTACAACTTCTACGCGCACCGGCTTGTCGAAGGCTATTACGAGGAGACAGGAAGGGCAGGCGCGGGTTTGACCGCGTTCGACTACGACCGCGTCAAGAACCTGCCCCCGCTGGCCGGAGTTGGCGCCTGGGACCTGGAACAGATGTGGAGCAACATCACCTATTTTCTGAAGGCGGTTGTGCCGGTCGCCGAGGAAGCGGGTGTGCTGCTGGCACTGCATCCCAATGATCCACCCGCACCGCTCAGCCGCGGTTCAGGCCAGATCATGGGTACACTGGCCGGCTGGAAACGGCTCATCGATATTGTCCCGAGCAACGCGAACGGAATCACCTACGACTGTGGGGTTACCAGAGAACTCGGTGAAGATCCCGTGGAAGTGTGCCGCTATTTCGGTAGCCGGAAGCGCATCAATCATGTGCACTTTCGCAATGTGCGCGTGCGGAAACCGTACGAAAGCTACACCGAGGTTTTCCCCGACGAGGGGCAGGTCGATATGTTCGGCGTGATGAAGGAACTGGTGCGGCAAAAATATACGGGTGTGATCTATCCCGAGCATCCGCGTGCGCTCGATGCCGATCGCGAGCAACCCAATTTCAAGCCATACTATCCAGGCGGGGGTGGATACACGGGAATCGCGTACAACGTGGCGTACACGCGGGCTATGCTACAAGCGGCACTAAGCTCTTAAGCCGTCCTAAGCCTTCGGCTTTGCATAAAGATCGCCACTCCCGCCGTCACGGGCATCTTTGCGCAGTGCCTTGCGTTCGTCTGGTGCTGGACCGGCCGGTAGCGTAGGTACCGGCCAGGGCCCGGTGGCGAGCGCCGCTGCGATTTGCGGATTGGCCAGGCGCAGTGGCGTCGGCAACCAGTTGTTAGCGATTACGTTCGCGCATAATTTTCGCTATTCGAGGCGTGCAATAGCGATCAGGTGGTCCCTTCGGCTAAAGCCGGCTTCAAGTCCATCCGAACAGACGGCGATTCACCGCGGCAGCATGCGGCAGCATGCTCGCTATAGATCTCGTTCATCGTCATCGCGTATCTTAATATCCGCCAGTTTGCGATTTGTTACAAACCAGAGAGCAAAATCACCAAATGGGGTGTTGTCCGGCAGACGTGAAGAGTGGCGGCTTTCACACCGTTTCAGCCGCCAATGGAGTACATCGGGCGGGGCGGAGCCACAAAGCGGCTACTGTTGATCTCGTGCCCTTCCCACTTGTCTGCCACGGTCGAACGGATGGAGCGGGCAATCTCCTCATCCGGCGCGCCGCTGCGCAACAGCGTCTTGATGTCCGTCTCGTCGATAGCAAACAGGCAGTAGCGCAACTTGCCGTCCGCGGTAAGCCGGATGCGGTTGCAGTTGAGACAAAAAGGCCGGCTCACCGAAGCGATAAAGCCGATTCTCCCGATACCGTCCGCAAACCGGTACTCGAGCGCTGGTGCACTTGGGTCGCGGCCAGGCACCTCGACCAACGGTCCGATACCCTCCGTAAGCATTCGGATAATGTCGTCAGCCAGAAGCACCTTGTCCCGCCGCCACAGTCCTCGCGCGTCCAGCGGCATAAATTCGATGTATCGGACTTCGATATTATGATCGCGGCCAAACCGGGCAAGCGGGACGATGTCCGGCTCCACCAGGTTCTTGACAGCCACCGCATTGATCTTTATCGGGCTATAGCCCATCCGCCGGCAAACCTCAATGCCTTCGAGAACTTTGTCCAACTCATCGCGGCGCGTGATCTTGACAAAACGCTGCCTGTCCAACGTGTCGAGATGAACGTTGATGCGGCGTAACCCCGCCTCATACAATTCCTCCGCCTGCGGAGCGAGCAATACGCCGTTCGTGGTAAGAGCAATGTCGCAGATCCCCTCGATGGAGCGGAGCATGCGGATCAGCACAGGCAGGTCCTTGCGTACCAGGGGTTCGCCGCCCGTCACCCGGAGTTTCGTTATCCCAAGCCTCGCAGCGATCCGCACGAACCGCTCAATTTCTTCGAAGGACAGAATCTCCCCTCGCGCGACGAAGGGCGCATCCGTTTCGGGCATGCAGTAAAAGCACCGGATGTTACAACGGTCCGTTACGCTGATGCGCAGGTTGTCGTGGATACGCCCAAAAGAATCGAAGAGCCGCGTGGCTTCGACCATTGAAAACCTATTTAACCGCGAGCATCCTCTCCAACGGCAGACGCGCCCGCTCGATGATGTCGGACGCCACGTCGACGCGCGGTTCCAGATTTTTGAGGCACGCGTGCAGTTTCTCGAGCGTATTCAGCTTCATGTACGGGCACTCGCTGCAATTGCAGTTCTCGTTGGGGACGAAATAGAATCTCTTCTCCGGCGCCAGTTTGTGGAGCGAATGGGTAACGCCGCTCTCCGTCATCACGATGAACTCACGCGCGTCGGCAGACACGCACCACTGGATGATCGCAGTAGTGGATCCAACGAAATCGGCCATCCGGACCACTTCCGGCGGACACTCCGGATGTGCGACGATAACCGCATCCGGATGTTGCTCCTTCGCGGCGGTCAGCCGCTTCGCTGACCATGTGGAGTGCACAACGCAGGCGCCCTGCCAGATCTTCATATTTTCGCGCCCGCTTTGTTTTTTTACATAGTTGCCGAGGTTGACGTCCGGCAGGAAAAGAATCGGCTGTTCCGCCGGTATCGAGTTGACCACCTGTACGGCATTCCGCGAGGTGCAAAGAATGTCGCTTTCCGCTTTTACTTCGACGGAGGTATTGATGTAACTGACAATGGCGTGATCCGGATACAGCCGCTTGAACGCACGCACCTGTTCAACATCACAGGCATCAACCAGGCTACAACCCGCCGCCCGGTCAGGAACCACCACAATCTTTCGCGGATTCAGCACTTTGGCCGTTTCCGCCATGAACCACACTCCACAAAATGCGATCACGTCCCCATCGAAGTCGCGGGCACGCCGAGCGAGTTCCAGGCTGTCCCCGATCGCGTCGGCCAGTTCTTGAATCTCGGATTCCTGGTAATGGTGAGCGAGCAGAATGGCCCGGCGGCGCTTTTTGAGCTGGAGAATTTCTTCGGCGATATCTGTGACGGCTTGCATCGGAGTGGTTCACTACTGCCAGTCGTTAATTAGAGTGTAACAGTTTCCGGCTGCAGCGACTATAGGGTTCCGCCCGCGCTATTCGTCGTGCTCTGCCACAGTGTGCGCCGCGGAGGGCGCGGCGCCGATCCTCGCTTCGAGTTCAGCACGGGAAAACATTTCACGCTTCTGAGCGCGTCGGCCGTTTCCGGCGGCGACCGGTTCCACGGTGAAATCCGACACTCTGGAAAACTCCTGTTCCAGGTTGAAGTCCGGCGGGCGGTTCAACAGAGGAACCTTCGAAATACCATGCTCGTTGATGATGCACTCCATCCCGTTCGTGATGGAAAAGCGTACACGGACTTGTTGCCGGATAGCGTACGTACGAATATCGGTGAGTTTCATCGTCGCTGACCCGCCTAGCGTAGCAACTTCTGTCACACTGCCGCAAGCCGCTACACTGCCGGCGTAACGTCAATTACTCAGCGGACAGCATCTCCACCTGCCCCACCGAAATGAAATTAGTGGGCGAGCTTTGGTTGTTGTACTCAGTTAGTAACCAGTCGTTGGATTTTGGAGAAGAAACCCGAAGTTCGTCTAAATCGCCGTAATATGTATATATATCGCGGTTTGGAATTCTACCCGCGTAACTGTCCAGACCGCTCGGTACAAACTGCGGTGTGCTATTTCCCGTGACGGTCAGGGGGACGGGTTGACCGTTGATCATAACCCGGAAGCCATTCTCGTCGAGCGTTCCCGCCACATGGCTCCATTGATTCTTGGTCAACGTGGATATCGTTTGCGCTGTGCTCGCCGAGCCATTCAAGCCGGCACTCATGTTTACTGTGATAGCGGTGGTGTTGCCAACTGACAGTTCGTATCCCCGCTTACCGACCGCATCATAGGCTGAAAACACCCGTTGTTGCCAGTTGGTAATTTTCGGCCTGATCCATGCGGAAATCGTAAACCGCAAGCCCGGCGGTGCCTTCAAACCGGCTCCGGGAATTCGGAGTGAGGATGGTGTCTCGACTCCGAAACCAACGCCCTTCCCAACCACACCAGCGGCTGTTACCATGTTTTGCGGCTCGGCGTGATATCCGTTTGCCGAAGAATCCTTCACCGGTGTTCCCGAGCCCGCTTCCAGAGCCTCCTCCAAGTGCCAGACGCCCAAATACCCGGCGCGCCACGTTGTACCGCTTGAGGGCGGCTGCGATACACCTGGTTTGCCGAAATACATGTAAAAAACCGTATTCGAGACATTACTGAGAGCCGGCATTCGAACCCAGGCGGTTAGTTTGCCAGTCACCGCGTCGTAATTCTGGATATCAGCGTCCAACCTATTTCCCTGTTCGTCTGCAAACAGGAAGTCATTGCCATTTTCGACCGCACCGCCCCTGTCCTTCAACACTAGCGCCTGCGACTGCAAAGCTACCAGTACCGGAAAGTCAGTTAGTGGTATCGTTCCCGCTACGAGCGCGCGATTGACCGTAAGCTTTATTCGATGGCTCCAGCTCCTATCCACCCACGCCTCCCCCGCGCCGGGTTGGGCTATGGCAGGATTCGTCAAAAAGTGAGTAACAGGAGAGATGCTTAAGTTACCGACTTCATCGACGCTCTTGGCGCGAAGGTTGTAGACGGTGTAGGCGAGAGTTGGAAGTGTAACGGAGTGAAACGTTTTTGGCGTCAGGTCTATGTCGGTTGACACAGGCTCACCACCAAAAGGGCCGAACTCCACCTGTGACGACGAAGGGACCAAGGTTGTCCAGGCGACCTTCGAATTCGACGATGTGATTTCCGGCCTTAGAACAAAAGCCATTCCCGGCCGGTTGGCAAGGGGATGCGTAGCCGAATACTTCCCTCCCGAGCGCCATCTTACAAAATCGAAGCTCCATCGGTAGTTTTGACTGAAGATTTTTCCGCTGTAACTTATGTCTACATCAAAAGAGTGGCGAAATAAGTGGTCACCCCGTTCCCGGTAGACTTCATCGCCTGTCACGGACCAGTACCAGGCGAAGGCGGGCACAACCAGATTAGTACAGGTGGTTGAACTGGTTAACGGCACCGCGAGAGGATTATAGAGTAACCTGTTCCCGCTGGAGTCGCGGCCATGCTCCCAAACCCAATCGAGCATTCGCTTGATGGTTGGCGGAATACGAGGGTCTTCGGTAAGTTCGTAGTATTGAATAAGAGCTTCTGCGCCTAAGCCGTCGAAGAACAGCTGGTGAAGAACGTTCGCATCCTGAGCAAACAATTGGTCGAATATTCCAATAAGGAAGTCCACCGCCCTGGCCAGGTGCGGATCCCGCTGGCCGGTCAATTGTTCCGCCTTGATATATGTTTCGATAACATAGGAGGTTTCTCGAATGGCACTTACAAAGGGAGAGCCGCTCTTGGCGGCATACGGAGCGTTCTTCGAGAGCAAAATCACGGCGCTCCGGCTGGTCTCGTCATTCGTACGCCAGTAATTCATCGCCAGGCCGTGCGGAAACACCCGCCACTGTTGAATATTTCCATTTCTCGCGATCGCCTGGTCCCGGTATTGCCTTAGGATGTTCTGCGCACAGTCCAGCCACGACGGATCACCTGTGTAATCGGCAATTTGCAGGTACACGCGCCCGCCGTCGTAATACCAGACCTGACCTTCATAGCCGAACGACATCACTTCTCCGGGAACACACCACTTTTTTCCTAGCGTCTTCATGTTGCTTTCCCATTTCGTGAGACCGGGAATCGCCGGCACGGTGCCGGGGCGGACACTCAGCAACTTGGCAGGTGGGGGCTCCACGGTGAAGCTATAGCTTGCCGTTCGCGTGATGCCGGCGGCGCGAGCCGTCACGTCCACGGTGTACAACCCCGGAGCCGTAGCCGCTGCCGTCCGGAGCCGGATCAGAGTCCTCTCGTGAGCGTTGTCGGAACCGTTCCAGACAAACGGTGTAGAGGTCGCCGGATCTACGAGACAGTCGTTTTTTTCGTCAGCGGTCGGGTTATGCATACGGCAAATCGGCCGGTAAGAAATTGAGTCCGGCAGGCCACTTGCTCCGAGAAGGTATAGGTGCTTGGCAGGGCCGGCCAGTTGTGTGCTCGAGAGGACTAAGTAGAGGTCCGAGCCGGCATACACTCTTTTGGGGCCGCTCAGACTCAAGCGAAAATCAACGTCTGCATTTGGATCAATATTCAGAGTGGCGAATGTGGTGGGTTTAGCTTTGCTGCTGGCCACCGCGTTATCTGCGTCCCGGGATGCGACATAAATTGTGTAGGACCGGTTTGGCCGCAAGCCATGGAGTCTTACAGAATGCGCGATCGTCAATGCCGGATCATCAATCGTGCGGGATTGTTCAGAGACGAGTTCAGGAGAAGTCACGAAAATTACTTGAGAAGTTGAAGGCACACTGGTTATCCATGTGACTGTCGCTGAGTCTATAGTGATCTCTGTCACCTGAACTGCGGAGATTTCTGGTGGACCTGCTGGCGCAGGCCAGGCTATAAGTGCGAGGCCCAACAGCCAAATGCACGTAGCGGATGAGCATGAATTTCCACCCATGCCCGTCTCATCGGCCGGCTGGAGGGGGGTGTTAGCGAACTGCTCTGGGTCGATTTACTGAGTCCGGTGAATGAAACGCCTGTACGGCGGGTCGGGAAGCAACGGGCGCAAGCGAAGGCCGCTAACGGCGGCCGTGCCAGCCGGTCTCCTTCAGGACCTCCGCAGCCGCTAGCGCGGTGTTCGCGTGAATCGTGATCGTATCGGCCAACTGCAGCGCGTATCCTCCCGCGAAGACCACGGCAACGGGCACCCGGTACTCCAGCGCCGTTTCCATCACCATACGATCCCGCTCTTTCAGCCCTTCCAGCGTGAGGCTTAGTCCTCCTAGCTGGTCGCCAAAATAGGGATCGGCGCCGGCGACATAGATCAATAACTCCGGAAGAAATCCGGTCAGTGCGGTCGAATAGGGATCCCGCAGGCGGTTCAGGTATTCCTGGTCCGAAACGCCGTCAGGGAGATGAATGTCGACGGTTGAAGGTGGTTTGACGCTCGGATAGTTATTGAATTGATGGATGGAAATGGTGAACACGGACTCGTCACCGGCGAAAATGGCGGCGGTGCCGTTGCCCTGATGAACATCGCAATCGACAACCATTGCTTTGCGAATCAATCCGTCAGCCAGAAGCCGCCGGATGGCGATGGCAATGTCGTTGATCGCGCAGAAGCCCTCGCCGTGTCCGGGAAAGGCGTGGTGGAAACCGCCGCCGATGTTGAAACCGATTCCATGTTTTAGGGCCAGCCGTGCTGCCAGAATCCCTCCGCCCGCCGCCAGCCAGAACGCCCGTACCATCTGCTGCGAATACGGGATCTCGAGCGTGACAATATCGCGGTAAGTCAGCGTGCCCGTTTTCAGCTTTCGAATCCACTCAGGCGTGTGCACCAGCAGAATATCTTCGTCCGACGCCGGCTCCGGCTCCACGAAGTCGTCGGGTTCCGCAAAACCTTCACGCAGCAATCTGGAGCGCACCAGTTTGAACTTTTGAGAGGGGAAAACGTGATCACCGAGATTGAGATCGTATCCTTCGTGATAAACAAGCCGGAATGGCAGGAGCATCGTGTTCGGGCCTACGTCCGCAGCATAACATCGGATCCGCCGGGGGAACGGCGCCCGCCCATGATGTAATAGAAAGAGCGCGTGGAAGAAGAGGTCTTAGGAAAGGCATATGATGGCCGTCTCATGCGGCGGCTGCTCACTTATATGCGGCCGTACCGCCGCATTGTCGCGGTGTCTGCAGCCCTGCTGATGGCGTCGTCCTCCCTCCAGATTCTCGGACCCCTCTTAACAAAGATGGCCGTGGACCGCTATCTGGTGCCGGCGCCGGAGCAGGCCACCACACTCCTGGATGGCTGGCTGTCAGGCGATCCCATCACCGGTATAGCGCAGCTATCGCTGCTCTACCTTGTAGTGATCATGCTGCTATTCGCGTTTGATTTTGGCCAGACCTACCTCATGAACTGGACGGGGCAGCGCGCCATGTTCGACCTCCGCCGCGAGTTGATGGCCAAGTTGCAACGGTTGGATCTTGCCTTCTACGACCGCAATCCCGTAGGCCGCCTGGTGACACGTGTGACCACGGACGTCGATGTTTTGAATGAGCTCTTCACATCGGGGCTCGTAACGATGGGCGGCGACCTTGCAATGCTCAGCCTGGTCGTGTTTGTCATGTTTCAGCTCAGTCCAGGAATGACCTTATTGCTGCTGGCTGTAATGCCGGTCGTGGTATTCGTCACCATGAAGTTCCGGAGGACCGTGGCGCACAGCTACCGGCGCATCCGCATCGCCATCGCACGGATCAACTCCTACCTGCAGGAACACGTCAACGGCATCGCCGTCCTGCAACTTTTCAATCGTGAAGAAAGAAGCTGCGAAGAATTCGAACGGATCAACCGCGAGCACATGGCAGCGTTCAAGGACTCCGTGGTCGCCTATGGCTGGTTTTATCCGGTAGTGGAGTTTCTCGGAATGCTGGCGCTTGCCGCGCTGCTGGCCTATGGCGGATTCAGGGTCGAAAGCGGAGAGCTGACACTGGGCGTGCTGGTGGCGTTCTTTCAGTATGGGCTTCGCTTTTTCCGGCCCATCCAGGACCTCAGCGAGAAATACAACATCCTGCAAGCGGCGATGGCGGCTTCGGAACGAATTTTTAGACTCCTCGATACGGATGTCGGCATTACCGCCCCCGCACGGCCCAAGCCCTTTCCTTCTCTTCCGGTGGCAATCGAGTTTGACCACGTCTGGTTCGCTTACAAGAGCGAGGATTGGATCCTCAAGGACGTAAGCTTTTCGATTGCACCCGGCGAGACGGTGGCGGTCGTGGGACACACCGGCGCGGGGAAGACGACCATCATCAGCCTGCTGCTCCGGTTCTATGACATCCAGCGCGGCAGCATACGCATGGGAGGCATCGATATCCGGGAGTTTGACTTGCGCGAGCTCAGACGGCATTTCGGTGTTGTGCTGCAAGACCCTTACATTTTCACAGGTACGTTGAGGCAGAACATCCGGCTGGGCACCGAGGATATCGATGAAGAGCGCCTGGTCACGGCGGTCCAGCAAGTCAACCTGCTCGAGTTCGTGCACTCGCTCCCCGAAGGGTTCGCCCATGCCGTTAGAGAGAGGGGTGATGGTCTTTCCACCGGACAGAAGCAGTTGATCAGTTTTGCGCGCGCGCTCGCGCGCGATCCGCGATTTCTGATTCTAGACGAGGCCACGTCCAGCGTGGACACTGACACGGAATTCCGGGTGCGCGATGCGCTTGCCCGGCTCGTGGAAGGCAGGACCTCAATCATTATCGCGCACAGGCTTTCCACCATCCAGCGCGCCGATCGCATTTTTGTCATGCACAAGGGCCGGCTGCGCGAGACCGGAACGCATCAGGAACTGCTGGCGTTGCGCGGCATCTACTGGAAGTTGTATCAATTGCAATACAAAGACCAGGAACGTCGCAGTGTCCCGCTGGCATTTCCTAAAGACCTGCAACATAAACTGGGCTGAAATTTCCAGTTGCAAGGAGAACTCATCGTGCTTGCCGTAATGTGTCTTCTGTTGGCTCTGGCTGGCGGCGACCGGCCCCGGGCGCGGGACGCCGGGATCGAGATCGGTGAACTTCCGCCAGGACCGAAGAACGCCATTACCGATGTTGCCGGCGTAGCTGTAGGGCATGCCACGTTGATTCGTGGGGACAATATTCGAACCGGGGTTACGGCGGTGTTGCCGCACAAGGGAAACCTGTTTCGCGAGAAGGTGCGAGGTGCGGTGTTTGTCGGCAATGGCTTCGGTAAGCTCGCGGGCTCCACGCAAGTAAACGAACTGGGAGAGATTGAAACACCCCTGTTGCTCACTTCGACGCTGAACGTGCCACGGGTCGCCGATGCGTTGATCGACTACATGCTGTCTCTGCCCGGCAATGAAGAAGTCCGTTCCATCAATCCCCTGGTGGGGGAGACGAACGATGGCCGGCTGAACGACATACGGGGCCGGCATTCGGGCCGTGACCAGGTCTTCGCGGCGATACGCAGCGCCGGTACCGGTGCGGTGGAGGAAGGCTGTGTGGGCGCCGGCACGGGCACTATCGCATTCGGTTACAAAGGTGGCATCGGAACGTCCTCCAGGCGCGCTGGTGAATACATGGTGGGTGTGCTGGTGCAGTCGAATTTCGGCGGGTCATTGACCATCGCGGGCGTGCCGGTCGGGCGCGAACTGCGCAACGAACAACGGAAAGCCGCGGTGGATGGATCGATCATGATGATCGTCGCCACAGACGCGCCGGTGGATCACCTCAACCTCAAGCGAATGGCGGCGCGTACGATGATGGGTCTCGCGCGTACGGGAGCGGCGGGGTCGAACGGGAGCGGCGATTACGCTATCGCCTTCACCACGGATCGAGCAGGTTGTAAGTTGTTAGCCAATGACGCGATGTCGCCCCTGTTCCTCGCCGTGATCGAAGCGACGGAAGAAGCTATCATCAACTCGCTGTTCCGCGCCACCAGCATGACAGCCAATGGACACACCGTCGAAGCATTGCCCATCGGCAGGACCGTTGAGATTTTGAAGCGCCGCGGCGCTACCGCCCGTCATTGAGTCGCGGTTGCGGCCGGCGGCGCCTTCAAGTCCGACGGCTGCACGTGCTTCCTGGAACCCGCATCGATCAGGCAGAAGATCAGAAACAGCGCAAGAAATGCCAGGCCGGACAGAAAGATGATCGAATTCAGCAGTTTGTCATGGCGCAGGTGCATGAAATAAAGCGCGACGAGCGAAGCTTTGAACGTCGCAATGGTCAGTGCGATGACCACGTTAACGGAAGCAGACTCGAAATCCACACTGGCCGCGGCCACAGTCACCGCGGTGAGGAGCAATAGCGCGCCCAGCACCATCACATACGGGCGGGCGGTAGCGGTGTCGGAATGTGCGTTCATCATGATCTCCTAACTGATCAGGCACAGCAGAGGGAACAGGTAAATCCAGATCAGGTCTACCAAGTGCCAGTAGAGACCCACCATGTCCACTGGCGTGTAATAGGCGGACGGGAGATCGCCGCGTATGCCCCTTCGCAGCAGCCAAAGCATCGCCGCCATCCCCAGCAGAATGTGGATTCTGTGCAAGCCCGTCACCACGAAGCAAAAGCTGAAAAACGTGAACGGGTCTGGGACGGTGCCCGGCATGCGAATGGTATTTTCCGGGCAACAGGCCCGCGTGAATAACCGGCGAACAATCCGCCGAACAAGAGGATCTCAGTCACCAGGAACAGCCGCATGCCGATTTTGGCAGCGGCCACCTGCTGGCTCCATTTCGCAGAAATGATGCTGCAAGCCGGGAGTATGCGAGTGGGAATGCGTCTCCCAACTCGATTTGCGTCCGCTCTTGAGTACGGTCTGCGAGCGGTCCGGATCGTACAACCCAAGGATGGAAGCCTGTACGTAACCGGACGCCGTACCCGCATTCGCCGGATGCCGCAGGTTTCCTTCCACTTTCGTCGGCCCTGCCGTCGTGTGTTTCCACAAGCAAGCCACTCACTCTCGCACCCAGAGACATCGCGGTGCTGTAGTAGAGAGGATTTCCGGGAATGTAGTCCTCAACGCCTTTCCCGCGGGGAGGCTTCTCCACCGGCCGGCGGCAGGCGACCAGGCCGGCCAAGCCGAACGACGCCGCCATCTGTCGTGGGAATTGCGGCGAAGGAAGACTTCTCCACCGTCGAGTGTCAGTAGAGGCAATCCATACCGGGATTGCCGGCGTGCAGTTTGTGGCTGTAGGCCACGGGCTGTACGGGAGAATAGCCGGTGTCCATTACGCGAGGCTGAGTAAGATAAGCGTAGAGTCCAATCACGGAGGCGCCAACTGCCGCCAGCGAGACGGCAGCCAGGCGCAGATATCTATCGGCTGACTTAGGGAATATGGCACTCATCCAGTTCGGGAACCCAGGCCCAAGGCGATGATGCGGCGAGGCGAAAAGATTCAATGAAACTAGGAAAAAAATTTGCGGATTTGAAGGTCAGGCCAAAACTGATCGTTCTGCACAACATTTTCTTCCTGGTGCTGACGTGCGCCATCTATTTCGCGCTGATCCCGCTTTTTGAGAGAACCGGGACGGGTCCGGACGTAGTGCACGGAGCCAGACTGGTGTTATTTCTTGTGCTCGGCATTGTGTACGTGCTCGCTGTGATTCTGCTGGAAGCGGTCATCATGCCGCGATACGTGTACCAACCGCTGCAACTCATGCTGCAGGCTGACGAAGCCACGCGACAAGGCGACCGGGAACACGAGTACATCAGCGACAGCGTCATACCCGGCGATGAGATCGGACATATTATGCGCTCGCGTAACGAAACCGTAAGGCTATTGCGGAGGCACGAAGATGAGTTAGAGGCGGCGCTGGTCCGGCTGGAAAAGGCCAAGCAAAGCTTGCTTGAGCAGGACCGGCTGGCGAGTCTCGGCTTGATGAGCGCCAGTGTCGCCCACGAATTGAACACCCCCATCGCGGTGCTGCAAGGCTCCATTGAAAAGCTGATGGAAACCATCCCTAACGCACAGGCGCAAGAACGGCTTTCCCGAATGCTGCGAGTTGCCAGGAGACTTCACCGGATTAGCGAGACGCTGCTCGATTTTGCCATCGCACGAACGGATGACATGGGCAGTGTTTCGATACGCCCGTTGTTGGACGAGGCGTGGGCACTGCTGGCGATCGATGAGAAAGCGTCCGAGGTCTGCTTTCGCAACGGCGTGGACTCGCGACACGCCGTCATCGGGAATGCCGACCGCTTGATCCAGGTGTTTGTCAATCTGCTTCGCAATTCCCTGTATGCCGTACATTCGTCAGGACACCTGACGGTTTGGTCGCGCGAAGTGGAGAAGGATAGTGCAAACTGGATCGAGCTGAGTTTTGAAGACGACGGCCCAGGCATTCCCGCCGATCTTCTTCCGAACATTTTCGAAGCATTCGTTTCATCCCGCCTGGATTCGCGCGGCACCGGGCTGGGCCTGACTGTGGCCGAAGGAATCGTGACGCGGCATGGTGGAACAATCCGCGCCGAGAATCGCGAAGGCGGCGGCGCGACGCTTGTAGTCCTGCTGCCAGCAGCCAGTATATAACCGTGCCTTGTACGATAATTTGGCAGCCCAACAGGGAGACATAAACCGGCAGTACCTTACCCCGGAAGTCCTTGCTCCTAATCGTTGAGCCTCTATCCTGAAACATGATGTTCACGGGTCCGGCCAGTGGACTGACCGCAAACGCTGCGCCATAGCAAAGGGCGATCATGGCGGGCTATTTCTCACTGTCGGGCGTCATACAGCCCAGGGACCGGATCGTGAAAGCCTCACTCTCATGAACATGGTGAGTGTCATGGTCAACGCCCTCGTCGAATCGCCGGACATCCAGATGCAAAGAGCGGCATTAGCGTGTAATCGTTCCGGCGCTGCCCGCGGTTCTACAGGGCGATTCAGGGCAGGATATGTATGCGAGCCAGCCACGATGCAACTGCTGCGGGCAGCGGCTTCCCACCCTCCTGCCAGTGTGACCGCGGACACGAGCGCCTCGGCGACTGGCAATAGGGTCGCAGCCTCATGAACCCGCGCACCGGCTCTCCCGGGATCTGGCTCGCGTGGCCGGCGTGGTACGCGAGATCGTGAAAAGCAGTGTGACGCCCGAGCGGATCTGATGCCAGAGCGTCACCCGGCGGACCAGCGCGGCGCGGAACGGCCGGCAGGGAGCGGATAGCGGCGAGAACGCAGCCGCATGGTTGATCTTGCCGCCCGAGTCAAAAACGCAGACCCCTGATGAACCGGTGTGCGGATGGAAGCATACGGCGTTACAGTTCAGAACATATACGTCAGCGATACCCACACCCGCCGCGGTTCCTGAAGGTTGTTGTAGACGCTGGCATAAGTGGTGGCATTGTTGTAAACATATGGCCGGTACGTGAGAAAATCAGTGTTAAGCAAATTGTTGATTGCCGCGTTCAACGTCATGTGCCTGGTGAGTTGATATCCTCCCCCGAGGTGTGCCATACCATAGCCTTTAAAAGGACCGATCTGATTGGTGGCGGCAATGGCCGTGGCAGCGGCGCCGCGCGTCCGGTTGCTGCGAGCTTCAATCCGCAGCCACAGATTGAGACGGCTGGTGGCTAGATAGCGGGTGGTGGCATTGTACATGTGCTTGGGGGTATTCACCAGCGGCCATCCCACATGCGCCCCACTGCGCTGTTCACTTTGCGTGTAGGTATAGTTGTTCATCACCTCCAGGCGGCGCAACAGCCGCAGGCGCATCGCCGCTTCTACTCCCCGAGTGATCGCCTTGTCCACGTTGATGCTTTGCGAGAACAGATCCACGTTCGGCCAATTTCCGAAGTCAACGCAGCCTGGACGGTTGGGCGACAGGCGGAAGCTGCAATTCTCCAAGCCTGGCCCCCGGGCGATCTTGTCCTTGAACTGATTGTTGAACGCCGTGACACTCAGGCTCACGCCTTTCAGGGTCAGTGCCGCGCCGGCCTCAGTGCTGGTGCTCGTCTCCGGCTTCAGACCGGGGCTTCCAATCAACGGAATGGTTCCCTGTCCGCCAAAACCAACGATGCCGGTAGCCAACTGGTTCAATTGCGGCGTTTTGAAGCCCCGGCTTACCCCGCCCTTCAAGGTCAGCAATGGCGAGACGTTATACACCAGGTACGCCCGCGGACTCGTATTCGAGCCAAACGTTGTGTGGTAGTTATAACGGACTCCACCGGTCAGCGCCAGCCTGGGCAGCAGCCGCCACTCATCCTCGGCGAACACGGCGCTCTGGCTGAAGTGGAACGTTTCCGGCGCCACACCGTCAATCATGTCAGCGCCCCACCATTGGCCACCCACCGAAAGTATGTGCTTCCCCCCGATCTCGCTGATCAGCTTGGAATCCAGCAGCGTGTTCGTCGCTTCAAGTGCGCGCGGGTCGCCCGCGATCCGGCCGGGCGTGCCCGGCGGGATAGTCCGTCCAACGGTGTCTGTGGTGTTCCGCGTGAAGCTTGTGTCGATTATCCCGAAACCCAAACGGCCGGTATGGGAGAGCGCGGCCTGCCAGCGCCGGAACTTCAGTTCCTCCTCGTAGCCGCCCTGAATGCCCACCGTGCCCAACTGCCGGCCGCTATTGTCATAGGCCTGCGACATACCGTCCATGTCGAAGTACAGGTCGTGGTTGGGATTGATGATGTAGGACATCCGCCCGCCGAAGTTCTGCACGTCCGCCCGCGTCGGGCTAAGCCCGAAGCTCGTGACCGGCACCGGGTTCCCCACCGCATCCTCGTACTTCAACGCCGCGGCTTGCCGGCGGAAGGCGCTGCCACGCACGGCCAATCCCAGCCGGTCGGAAAACACCGGGCCCGCGAAATAAAAGTTGCCGTTGCCCGTATTGCCATAGTCGGTATTGGTTTGCAGCGTGCCATCCAGGGTCACCGATCCGGTCCAGCGCTCTCCCACTCTGCGAGTAATCACGTTCACAACGCCGCCCATGGCATCGGAACCGTAGAGCGTCGACATTGGACCGCGGACCACCTCGATACGCTCAATTGCGGCCACCGGCGGCATGAAGCTTGTGGCCGTTTCCCCAAACCCGTTGGGGGTGACGCTTCCGGGCGCGTTCTGGCGCCGTCCGTCGATCAGCATCAGCGTATAGTCGCTCGGCATTCCCCGGACACTGATGGTCAGCCCTCCCGTCTTGCCGACGTTTTGCCCGACGTCCACACCCTCTACATCGATCAGCGCTTGCGCCAGGTCAGACACTCTCCGCGTTTGAAGTTCCTCCTGCCGCACAATCGTGACACTCGCCGGCGCGTCACGGACCAACTGTTCGAACCCTCCTGCTGTTACCGTAATCGCACCGGCTACACCAGCCACGGCAAGCTGGAAATCGTGAACGGCGTGTTCTCCCGCGCTCACCTTCAGTTCGGTGGACAAGGGCGCAAATCCATCCATCCAGACAGCCAACCGGCACGCCCCGGCGGGCGGCTGCAGCACGTAGCGGCCTTCGAAGCTGGTCTGGGTCTCCAGGCGGACACCGGAACATTCCGCTACCACGACAGCTCCTTGCACCACACTTGATGATGGATCCGTGATCCGGCCGGTGATTTCGCCCCGTTCTCCAACGGCGGCCGCCACCATCGCGAACATCCCGGGGACGAAAAGCAGTGAACGTAGACACCATGAAACCATCTGTCTTCCTCTTCTAGAACGTGACCTATAATTGCAAGCAACTTGCGGTATTACTTTGCGGATGGAACTCTTCGCGCTCATTTGCCGGTATCGTCCGAACCTGGTGATCCGCTAATAGGAGGTACCCGGTCCTTAAAGACATCGATCCGGTAACGGCCAGTTTCCACTTTGCATCCCGTGCCGCCCCGCCCCGACGCACAGCAACTCGCGCACCGCCCTCCCGCGTCCAGCCACGCGTTTCGAATGCGAAACCCGGTCTCGCGGGAAATCTCGTCCTTAAGGCGCTTGAATAGAGGACTTCGGTACTCCTCGATTCGCCCACACTCAAAACACACCAAACGCACATGATCCATGGCAGATCCTGCTCCGTATCTGTGCACGTTTCGCAAGCCGCAATCCAAGAATGCTTATTACATCCTATCTGCAACTCAGTGTCAACTAAAAAACGTCCAGAGGATGATGAAGACTTTTCCACCAACCTGAGTTAGAATGCACTGTATCCGGCGAGGGGCTGCATGAAATCCACCACCAAGGCTGAACTGGCCGGGGCCGAGAGCGCTTCCGGTGGCGTCGATGTCGTCATTCTCGACGACGATCTCGATTTTCGCAACTATATCGAAGACCTGTTGAAGGACGAAGGGAAATATGCCGTCCGCAGTTACGCGCACCCAGACGACCTGTTTGCCGCATGTGAAGAACGCCAGCCGGAAATCGTCCTGCTCGACATGAAGATGGGCGAGTTCAAGGGAGAGCACGTGCTGGAGCAGTTACTGGCCCGGTATCCAGAACTGTGTGTGATCGTGGTGACCGGTTATCCCTCTCTCGAAGATATGAGAGCCACGTTCAAAATGAATGTGTTCGATTATCTCGCGAAGCCCTTTTCGCTAGCCCAGCTCCGGCAGGTATTGGAAAACGCGATCAACAGCTTCAGGCTGGGACGAATGGCGCACGACCGGCTGAGGGAAAAGCTGGGGCATCGCATCAAGCTGCTCCGCGTGGAGCGGGACTGGTCATTGAAGGATCTTGCCGGCGCGACCAAACTGAGTATTTCGCAGATCAGTTCCATCGAGCGCGGCGCCCATCTGCCGAGCATCGAAAGCTTGCTGGCGATCTGCCGGGCGTTCAACAAAAAAGCGTCCGAAGTACTGGCATCCATCGATTTCTGATTAGGGGTTGGGAGGCGCCAGGCGGCGCACCCAACCCGCATCGCGGCCGAACACTTCCGCCGCCAGCACACAGCTCTGCTGGAAGTAGATTCCAAGCTTCTTGTCAATGTTTGCGACCGCTGCGATCTGACGCTCCAGTTGTACGGCATCCTCCGTCGCCAGCGGGCCGCTCCAGGATTTTACTCCGGATTTCATATGGCCGCGCAGAGACTTCAAAACCGCCCTCTCGACCAGCCCCGAGGCGTCTCGCGGGTGCATTCCGGCGTTCTGCAGGCATCTCGCCGCTGCGACCAGCATCGGTGTAAGTAAGGAACTCGCAAAGGAAGTACTCGCCCAGTACAAGTCTTTCCGGCAACGCTTCAGCTCCAGTAGCTTCTGTGGGCCGTAATCCACCAGCCGCTTCAATTCGCGCAGCACCTCCTGGTCACCCTCCACGGCCAGGCGGGCCGGCCCGGACGTATCCACCGCCCAGATGGAACCAGCGGAGGCGCCCTGAGCCACCAGATTCTCAAGTTCATCGCTTCCCATCCACGAATCGCAAAGCAAGACAGATTTTCCAAGCCAGTTGATATCCGAGCGGGCCAGTTCCTCCACCGTGCAGGCCAGGTTCCGATCGTGCACACAAACCAGAATAAGGCGGCATTCGTCCAGCTCTTCGTAGCTTTTCACCGCATACCCGGCCTTCAACGCATTCACCATACGACTGGCCAGACGGTAAGACGATGCTTTAACGGGCCCCAGTTTTCCCGGCAGAAAAGCTGCCACACAACAACGGGTTAGCTGGCCCGATCCAACCAAGCCGATATTCATGGCGCGCTTCATACAGGTTGAGGCGCGCGAAGCGCCTTGATGCGATCGCGCAATTGCGCCGCCTTCTCGAATTCGAACCGTTTGGCGGCCTCTCTCATCTGCTGCTCCAAAGACGCTAAAAATTCCTCGCGCTGAGCCGGCGTCAGCTCCTGCGCCTCGTCGGACGGTTCGATAGGAACCGTGACATAGTCGGCCTCCGCGATAGCGACAAGGCTCATATCGATGGGCTTGATGATACTCTGCGGTGTAATGCCGTGCTCCTCGTTATAGCCGGTCTGAATCCGGCGGCGGCGGTTCGTCTCACTGATTGCCTGCCGCATACTGTCCGTCATCACGTCGGCATACAGGATAGCGGTACCGTTCAAATGCCGGGCCGCACGGCCGATCGTTTGAATCAGCGATCCGGATGAGCGTAGAAATCCCTCCTTATCCGCATCGAGAATCGCCACCAGCGACACCTCCGGAAGGTCCAGCCCCTCGCGAAGCAGGTTCACGCCGATTAGAACGTCGAATTCGCCGCGTCTCAGGTCGCGGAGAATCTTCACCCGGTCCAGCGTGCTCACCTCCGAGTGGAGATAGCTGCAACGCACGCCTGCCTCGGCGTAGTATTCGGCC
>CAADGY010000063.1 GCA_900696665.1 uncultured Acidobacteriota bacterium | reverse complement strand
ATCGCCTACGTAGGGACGTCAGTCAAAAACATCCCCTACACGGAAGACCTTAATCTCCTTGCACCCAGCACCATTCCGTACAATTCCGCGCGGCGCCCGTATCAGCTCTTCAACTCCGTGAATTTCGTTCAAACGGGCGGTTCCTCCATTTATCACGGCCTGACCGTCACAGCCAACCGCCGCATGGGCGATGGTCTCTGGTACAACGTCAACTACACTTGGGCCAAGGCGCTGACGGACACGGATTTGGGCAACTTCGCCCAAGGCGCACAACAAAACCAGTACCAGCGTTTCCTGGAACGCGCCGATGAGCAGCGGCACCGCCGCCATCAGTTGCGTTTCAGCTACGTATATGAGCTTCCGGTAGGCCGTGGTAAGCCCTTAGGAGGCAACATACCGGCTGTGGCGAACTGGGTGATCGGGAATTGGAATGTTTCTGGCATCACCACGTTTCTCACCGGCCAGGTGCTGAGTCCCGCATTCTCCGGCACCGACCCCGCCAATACCAACCAGTACGGCGGCCGTCCGGACCGGATCCGCGATGGCAACTTCGATTCCGGCCAGATGCGGGACCGGATCAAAAGCCGCGAGCCGATTTTTGACTCCTCGGCATTCGTTCGCCCGGAGACCGGCCGCGGGTTCTATGGCAACTCCGCGCGCTATATCCTGATTGGCCCCGGCCAAATGACCTGGAACACGGTTCTATCGAAGAATTTCCCGATCGCAGAGGAGCGTGCCCGCCTACAATTCCGGTGGGAAATGTTCAATGCATTGAACCGTCCGAACTTCTACAATCCGAATACAAACCTGCAAAGCGGCGCGTTCGGCCTTGTCACCGGCGCTGACTCGGCCAGGAGCATGCTTTTCGGTT
The DNA here is from genome assembly GCA_900696665.1 of uncultured Acidobacteriota bacterium. Classification (GTDB taxonomy): domain Bacteria; phylum Acidobacteriota; class Terriglobia; order Bryobacterales; family Bryobacteraceae; genus CAADGY01. Next base: position 2,164 of record CAADGY010000063.1, on the reverse strand, counting down.
TGCGCTTGGATTATTGAGTAGACTGCTCTAAAGAGGGGCTGGACTGGTCCGGCCCCTTCCATAATCATGATGTTTCTACGTTGTCTTCTGTCTCTCTTCTGCGTCTCTTCGGCTTTCGCGCAAAGCTGGGGCAATGCCGAAGAGCGATACAAAGCTTTCGAGAACTACCTTGTCCGCCGTGCCATGGCGGTCACCGGCAGTTTCCCCGGCGGCATCAAGACGCTTGAGCAGTGGAAGCAGGCGAGACCCGGGGTCCGCAGGCGGTTTCTCTATGCGATGGGTCTCGATCCGATGCCGAAGCGCACACCGCTGAATGCGCGTGTGACGGGGCAGTTCGAGCGCGATACCTACCGCGTCGAAAAGATCGTTTTTGAAAGCATGCCCGGCCTATACGTCACCGGGAACTTCTACCTGCCAAAAGACCAGTCTGGCAAACTGCCCGCCGTGCTTTACCTTTGCGGGCATTCCCCAGGGCCCTGGGGCGCCAAGGTCCGTTACCAGCACCACGGAATCTGGCTGGCGCGCCATGGCTATGCTGCGTTTCTCATCGATACGATCGAATTCGGCGAGATCCCCGGGATTCACCACGGCACGCACGACCTCGAGATGTGGGACTGGCTCTCGCTCGGCTATACGCCGGCCGGTCCGGAAGTCTGGAATGCGATCCGCGCTCTCGATTATCTCGAGACACGCTCCGAAGTGGATGCCTCCAAGATGGCCGTGACGGGGATATCCGGTGGAGGTGCGATGACATGGTACACCGCAGCGGCAGACGACCGCGTCCAGGTAGCAGCGCCTGTTTGCGCCACCTGGACCGCCGGGCACCACACCGCCCTCGATGCCGTGCATGAGAATTGCGATTGCATCTATTTCGTTAATGCCTTTCTCGACGATCTTCCGGTAGTGGGTGCGCTGATCGCGCCGCGACCCCTGAAAATTATCAGCGCGAAACGCGATCCGTCCTTTCCTAGAGCGGGATACCACGATGTATTCGAACGCCTCCACTTCATTTATCAGCTCTACGGCGCAGGCGAAAAAGTCACCGAATACGACCATGACGCTCCGCATTCCGACATTCTCCCTTTCCGCAAAGAAGCGAACGAATGGCTGAACAGGTGGTTGAAGAATGACAACACGCCATTCGATGAAGGGCAGATTGAGCAGGAGAAGCCGGAGGTTCTAACCGCTCTCAGCCGCCGCCCGGCGAATGCGATCAACGGACATATCCACAAAAGCTTCATAGCGGCCCCGGCCATTAACGCGCCGGCGTCGCTGAGCGCGTGGAAGATACGGCGCGCCAAAGTACTCTCGGAGTTGAAAGATAAGAGCCTGCGGGCGTTCCCAACCGGGATGGTTCCTTTCAACACGGCGAAAGCAGCCTCGAAGGATTGGGCGGCCAACTACACGGGCGCTTCTCGCATCGAGTTCACAACCGAAGAAGGTATCCGTATAACAGGCCAGTTATATGTTCCGCACGGATCCAAGCCTGAGTATCCCGGCTTGATTTATGTCAAAGGGCGCCAGGATATCGTCTACCCTATCGATTACGATTTGCTCCTTCCCGCCTGGGGCAATCATGTCGTCCTGGTCGTCCAACCGAGAGCGACGGACTACCCGATGAACAACTACAAAACCGCGACCGTAAAGCGGACTGCGGCGCTTATCGGAGCGACCATCGAATCCATGCAGCTTTGGGACATACTCCGTTCCATCGACTTCCTATTGAAGGAAAGTGGAGCGAAGATCACTGCGGTCTCGCTATATGCACGCAAGGACATGACCGTGCCCGCGCTGTATGCCGCCGCCCTGGATGAACGCGTCTCGCGTCTGATTGTGGAGGATCCGCCCTACTCCCACTGGCAGGGGCCGGCGATCCTCAATGCCCTTCGCTTTACAGATCTGCCGGAAGTGGCCGCCATGGTTGCGCCGAGAGAAATTGTCGCCTTGACGCCGCTGCCCTCCGCCTATGAGTTGACCAGAATCGTATATGCGCTTTACGGAAAGAAGGGCGGTGTGAGACAGGCCCCTGGTTTGGCCGGCGCTCTACAGGTTTGGAAGCACCAATGAGATGTGGCAGCAAAGTGAGAATGTCGTGTTTGGGCAAAGTAGAAATGTCGTCTTGACAGCCCCAAGCTTTGGGGATGCAGGAAGGACAGCTACTGAT
>CAADGY010000062.1 GCA_900696665.1 uncultured Acidobacteriota bacterium | reverse complement strand
GCCTCTTGTTGAGAATACCTGTATTGACGGCTTGAGGCGCCGCAATTCCGTCAGACCTTTCTCACTGATACCTGTGCCGCTCAGCTCAACATGACGCAAGGCGGGAAGCGATGCTAAAACGCTCACCGCATCATCTCCCACACGCTTACAATTTTCGAGATCCAGGCGTTCCAGGCTGGTCAGATTTTTCAATTTTTCCAGTGCGCGGGCCGAAATGTTGGTCCCGTTGAGCCGCAGGCGCCGGAGTTCCTTAAGCGTACCGATTGCATCCATGCCCCCCTCCGTCAAGCTCACGGACCAAAGTCCGGAATCGGTCCGCTGTGCTCCGCTCACGTCGAGATAAGTGAGCCCGGGAAGCTGGCGCAGCGCCTGAATGCCAACATCTGTGAGCTTATTGCCGCCAATCGTCAGCTCTTTCAAATTGGTGAGCGCCGCCAGGTGGTCCAAACCGCTGTCGGTAATCTGCGCGAAGCCGATGTCCAGGGATTCGAGCGAGGGAATGCCGGAAAGATGATCGATCGCCGTATCGGTGATTTTGGTGCCCCGCAGGTCCAGACGCTCCAACTGCTTCCAACCTTTTACGGCGGCTACACCTTCATCCGTAATTTGCTCCGCATAATAAAGGATCAACTCCGCGATGCGCGGCGCACCTTTCAACTGTTGCAATCCGCGGTCGCTGATGCGCGTAAGCGATAGATCGACACGCTTCAGGTTTGGTTCACGCGCGAGCTCTCTCAGGTCGGCATCCGAGACCCAACTCGCGCGACGGTCAACGGCGACCAGCCGCTGCGCGGCATCACGCGCCGCCGAGCCACCCAAATCTTCGATCCATCCGGCGGGTCCGGCGGCAAACAGCGTGACGGCGAAAGCGCATGTCAGAAGGGGCTTCATTCTAGCTCTTACCTCTGCGGCTTGGCAGCGCGGATTCGCGATCAAAGACAATGGCGCAGTCCGGCAGCGCCGCTTTCAGCTCGGCCATGCCTTTTTCAGTGACCAGCGTGTGGTATAGGTTCAGCACTTTCAGACTTGGCATCGATTTCAACGAAGCGACTCCCGCGTCCGTGACCTCCGCCGTGTCGAGCGTCAACTCGCGCAGCTTCGGCAACGTGCGAAGCATTTCCAGAGCTTTGTCGCCGACGGCAGTGTAGTCCAGGTTCAGACTTTCGAGATTCTGTAATCGCGCCAGCACTACAATACCTTCATTGCCGGTCCGGGTTCTGCTCAATTCGAGCCGCTCCAGCCCTGCGAGTCCGCTAAGCGCGGTAAGACCCTTGTTGGTGAACCGGCAGGAATTGAGTGCCAAATCGCGAAGCGATTGGATGTTAGCAATATGCCGCAGCCCTTCGTCTCCAGCATCCGTCCCGTTCAACTCCAGAACGCTGAGGCGCGGCAGGCCACTGAGATGTGCCAAACCTTCGTCCGAAACGTCCGAGTAGCTGAGCAAAAGCCTCTCCAGGCTACGCATTCCAGCGATATGCTGCAAGCCTTCGTCGATTACAGGGGCACTCGTAAGGTCCAGCTCCGTCAGCGCAGTTAGCCCTTTCAGGTGACGGAGTCCCGATCCTCGCACCAGCGTGCCGCCGAGTCTCAAGGTTTGAAGCTGACGCAGGCCCGCGATTTGTTCGAGACCGGCATCTGATACGGTCGTGTGGCTAAGAATCAGCTCTTTGAGGCCTACCAGGTTCTTCAGCGCTGACAGCCCCAGGTCGCCCGTCTCGGTTGCGGTGAGATCCAGTTTCTTCAGTGTTCGGATGCTGCCAGCGTATGCGAGTTGCGCGTCACTCACGCCGGTGGAAGCGAGAGAAATCGAGCTAAGCACGCTGCCGGAAAACTCAGCGCTGCCGCCCAGCGCCTTCACCCATGCGGCTATAGCGCGCGGGTCGCCGCCGGAGGGCCGTCCCGCACCCGGCTTACGCACACGTGCTACAGCGGTGCCCACAAAATCCACTTTGCAATCGGGCAAGCTGGCTTGCAACGCTTCCACGCCATTCTGTGTCACGCGGCTGTATCGCACATCCAACGCCACCAGGTCTTTCAACCCGGCTAGCTTGGCCAGTCCGGCATTCGTGATACGGCTGCGATACAGGTTCAATTCGCGCAGATGCTTCATGCCGGCGAGTACTTCCACACCTTCGTCGGTGATGTTGGCGCCGAGGAGATTCAACTTCTTCATACCGGTAAGCGGGCGCAGCGATTCAAGGCCCACATCGGTGATGTTCACGCCGTAAAGATCCAACTCCTCAAGCTTCACGAGACCCGATAATGACCGAAGCCCCTGATCGGTGATGAGCGTATCGCGCAATAGCAAGCGCCGAAGCTCTTTCATTCCCTTCAGGCTCTTGATACCTTCGTCGCCAATCGTCGCGTAGTTCAGGTCCAGCGCCCGCAGGTTCGTAAACGGCGCCAGACCATCCGCGGCGATGCGGCATTGCGAACAGCGCAGTTCTTCGAGTTGCGTCAACCCCGCCAGATGGGCGAATCCTTTGTCTTGCACGTTCACGTTCGCAAGAAAGTGCAGACTGAAATACAGCCGCTTCAGGTTGGTCAAGCCCGAAAGAAAGCGCAGTTGGTCATTCGCGTCTAACCGGCTGCCGGAACCAGGGTTCCAGCTCGGACCCGGCAGATACAACTCGCGAATTCCCGTCAGAAGGCTGATTTTTTCAAGATCTCCGGGGTCGAGCGTCGTGTTCGTGAAGTCCAGGCCGCGTATTTGCAACTCATCCTGCGGCAATTCAGAAACATCGCGCAGAGGCACGCGATTGCCCTCCACAATTACCCTGCCGCCCAGCCGCATCACCCACTCCGCAACGTCGCGTTCCGATGCGGACGCCGCCAGTACAAAGGCCAGGCAAAGTAATGCCAATCGTGGCAGGCTCGACATTCCCAGTTCCCCTCCCCGCTCTTTTCCGCCACTATATCACTGGGATGAGATCCCAAGGCTTACGGGCGGTCCGGCCAAGCAACCGGTCGGCCTCCGCATCCTGAACAAAGGACTCCCGGCCGGCATCCCATTTGAGCTTTTTCCCCGTCTTGAAGGCGATATTTCCCAGATGACCGACGAGAGTGGACCGGTGCCCGGTCTCCACGTCCGCCGCCGGTCTGCGGCGGCCCCGCACAGCTTCGACAAAGTTCCTGGCATGCAGTTCGGTGGCATCGGTGGTATTCCTACGGCGCGCACTAATGCGCGGTTCATTGCCGGAGCGGTTGAAATCCGGATAGATCTCATAGCCGATCCGGTCCGCAAACAGCGCGCCATTGGTGCCGTAAAACGCCATACCGTTAGGCCGGTCTTCGGCTCCTCGCGCGTTGTAATAGCGCATTCCCGCAGTCCTGCCGCCGAGTCCGTGCGCGCTGATGTTCGACGCCTCGTAACTCAAGACAAAGCCTGGGTAGTCATAGGTGACTTGAAGAACGTCAGGCATCTCCCCGGCGTCCCGCAGCGTGAACCTCCCACCGGAAGCAGATACTTTTTCCGGCGCGTCGACACCCATAATCTGATGTACCGTGTCGAACCGATGGGTGCCGAAATCGGTGATCGTTCCCCCGGCGTAATCCCAAAACCAACGAAACGTGCCGAGAAACCGCTTTCGGTTGAAAGGCGCTTGTGGGGCAGGTCCCAGGTACATATCCCAATCGAGACCCTCGGGGACATCCGAATCCGCTTCACGGCCGATTCCATCAGGAGTCATGTTGCTGAAATTCCATACGCGCACAAAGCGGACATCACCGAGTTCTCCACTCTGGATGATTCCGGCGACCTCTGCGAAATGCGGCGCGGACCGCTGTTGGGTGCCGGTCTGCACGATGCGATTATAACGGCGGGCCGCCGCAACCATCGCACGCCCTTCGCGTACATTATGAGCCAGCGGCTTTTCGACGTAAACGTCCTTGCCGGCTTCACACGCGAGAATCGCCGGAATGGCGTGCCAGTGATCGGGGGTCGCGATCAGCACTATGTCGATGTCTTTGTCATCGAGCAGCTTCCGAAAATCGGAACAGGCACGCGCACCAGCACCCGCTCGCCGTAGGGCCGCAGCGGCATTCGCGGCGTAGACATCGCACACGGCGGTAAACTCCACGCCTGGCGAGCGCGCCATGAGCCCGGCCACATACCGGCCGCGCCCCCCACAACCTATGAGCCCGGCGCGAATCCGATCGTTCGCTCCCAAGACCCGCCTCGCGGAAAGAGCAGCGATCCCCCCTTCCATGAAGTTCCGCCGTTGCACCGCTCACCTCCACCCGAGTATCGTATCCCGATTCCTGTGTCATAATGTCTTCGGATCGTTCAGGCTCGTCTCGCGCTTCCTTCAATCCAAATCGCGTCCACCAAGGCAGGCCATCGGTGTACACGTCCGGCGAAAGGGCTTGAGGGTATCGAAATGAAGAGAATTCATCGATTGTTGCTGTGGGGTTGTGTGTTCTGTGTTTCGCTCGTGAGCGCCCAGAGCACCTCGCTCTCTTGCACTGCATCGGCGGTTACTACCAACGTTCGTGCGGAAGGCCTCACCGAACAAGTGGGTGACATTGTTTTGGATTGCACCGGCGGCGCTCCCGGCAGCAGCGTTACGGGAAATCTTTCGGTAATCCTGCCCGTTGCGGTAACCAACCGCGTCATCGAAGAGAGCAGCGCCCCGGATGTCACGCTCACCATCGACACGGGCGCAACACCGCAAACGCTGTCCGCCACCGTCTCCCGTCCGAACCGGGTGAACTTCAACGGTTTGAATTTTTCCGTGAGCGCCACCGGGCGGGCGCATTTGCGTATTTCAGGAATCCGGATCGCCGCCACACAGCTCGGATTTGCCAGCGGCATGGCGCTACCCGTCCCCATCGCCGCGATCATCACGATAACCGGGCCGCAAAGCGTGCCCGTGGTGAACAGTAACCTGGCCGCCGGCATCGCATCCAACGGACTGCTGGCAAGCGCCTCTAGCACGGCGATTGTTTGCACACGCTCTCCCCTGCCCGATACCATGAGCTTTTCAGCACTGATCGCTGCCGGCACGCACTCCTATTCCACGCGGGTGACCGAAGGTTTCCCGGCGGCATTCGAGGTTCGGCAAAACGGTGCGCGGACGGGCGCCCGGTTCATGGTCAGCTACAGCAGTCTGCCACAAGGGGCAAGAATATTTGTTCCGGACGTGATTGCGGGCTCGTCGGCGATACAGCCGACAGCGCGGGGCGATTTCGGACCTCCGGTATCACCCGGACGATACAAACGGACCGCCGAAGGCTCGCTGCTGCTCGCGCTCGTCCGTGGCGCCGGCTCGACAGGCGCTGGTGGACTTCCGGTCTATACGCCGGGCCCCGTCGGATCCGGGGAAGTGGCGTTCGACAGTGTCACTGAAATCAGCCTGACGAACGGCGCCGGTTATGCGGTTTACGAGGTGATGGACGCCAACGCGGTGGTCCGCGAAAGCGCACAGTGGCCGACATTCGTCGGAATGCCACGCCAGGATGGCGGGCAAAGTGCCGTCGCGAGCCAGGAGATAACTTTTGCACCGGTATCGGAACTTGCCGCGGCGTCCACCTCCGCTCCAATTCCACGGTTTGCAGCCGTTGCGCCATCGCCCGATTGCCAGGCGCTCAACGATTGCAAGTCGTCCTACATGCCCAGGCTGGCGGTGGATGCGCCGTTGCTTGAATTCACCGCCCCCGCCGGTTCGATTTACAAGGTCAACTACATCGGAGTCGAGAACGATGGGGGCGGGCTGCTGGTTTGGGCGGCGACGCTCACGTACAAAAACGGTTCGGAATGGATTCGCCTGGAGCAGCCGTCCGGACTGAATGCCGGCGTGATCCGTTTGGACGTCATGCCTGAAAAGCTCACGCCGGGGCGTTACGAAGCAACCCTGAGGATCGACGCGGGACCCCTGGCGGGCACGCGCTCGCTCCCAATCAGGCTGGATGTGACGCCGGGCGTGGCGCCCATCGCGCCGGTGCCCGTAATCCGGACGGTTCAAAATGCGGCGAGCCTGGCGCCCGGTCCGCTCGTGGCCGGTTCCCTGGCTACAATCATGGGCGAAAAACTCGGCGGCGAACAAGTAATGGTACACTTCGACGGCATCCCCGCCAAGTTGCTTTACAGCAGTGATACGCAGATCAATCTGCAAGTGCCCGAGGCAATAGGCGCGATGGGCGAAGCGCGGGTTGTTGTGTCGGCCGATGGCGTGGAAGGAATTCCTGTGCTGGTAACGCTGCGGCCGGCGGCGCCAGCTATTTTCCGGTCCGGCATCCTGAATCAGGATTCCTCACTGAACACAGAAAATACCCCTGCCGCTACGGGCAGCATCATACAGATTTTCGCTACTGGCCTACCCGCGCAGGGAACGATTACGGCAAAGATCCACGATCGCGAAATTGCCGATCCCACTTATGCAGGCGCTGCTCCTCGATTGGATGGCGTGCAACAGGTAAACATCCGGGTGCCGGATGATCTGCCCACGATGACGACAGAGGTCCTGCTTTGCGCTACCGTCTCCGGCTCGGAGCGGTTGTGCAGCCGGCCGGCGCCGGTGACGTTGCAGCGAAGCCAATAGCTTTACCCTGGCCGGATCGCCCGCATTGTTGAGCGATAATAACCGGGTTCATGCTTTCCGTACTCGTTCCGCTCTACAACGAGGAGGAGTTTGTCGGTGCGCTGCTCGAAAGAGTGCTTGCCGCGCCTCTGCCGCGGCAGATGGCGAAGGAAATCATCGTTGTCGACGATGGCTCAAACGATGACTCCGCCGAAGTAGTGGAGCGATTCGCCGCACGGTACTCCGGCTGCGTAAAGCTGATCCGGCACGCCACCAACCGCGGAAAGGGTGCAGCCGTAAGAACAGCGCTCGAACATGCGCATGGAGAATTTTGCGTCATACAGGATGCGGATCTCGAATACGATCCACGGGATTACCTCCGGCTGCTCCATCCGCTTCTGGAAGGCAAGGCGGACGCCGTTTACGGTTCCCGTTTCCTGGTTGCGGGCGAGCGCCGGGTTCTGTATTTCTGGCATGCCCTGGCGAATAATCTACTAACCACGTTCTGCAATATTGCCGCCGACCTGAACCTCACCGACATTGAGACCTGCTACAAGGCGTTTCGAACATCCCTGCTCAAGAGTATTCCCTTACGCAGCGACCGGTTCGGAATAGAACCGGAACTGACCATAAAGCTGGCCCGGCGGCAGGCCCGGATCTACGAGACCCCCATCAACTACCATGGGAGGACTTACGAGGAAGGCAAGAAGATATCCTTCGCCGATGCCGTGACTGCATTCTTCGTCATCGCGCGCTACGCCTTCACGAGCGATCTCTACAACGATCCCGGCCAGAAGATCCTCGATTCGTTCGCCTGCGCCTCGCGATTCAACAGATGGATGGCGGAAACGATCTCCCCTTACCTTGGCCGGAACATACTCGAGATCGGAGCAGGCATTGGGAATCTGACACGCCATCTGATTCCCCGGCGCGAACGTTATATCGCCGCCGATATCGACAGGGAGCATCTCGCTCGGTTGCGCGCGCGGCTCCATCACCGCCCGAACTTGCAGACCCTGCCGTGTGATCTAAACCGCCCCGGCGATTTTCGAGGTCTTGCCGGG
>CAADGY010000061.1 GCA_900696665.1 uncultured Acidobacteriota bacterium | reverse complement strand
CTCCCAACAGGCTGGTGACGATCGGATAGGTTACCTGGTCCTCGATAATGTCCGGGCTCCGGTCCCAACGCGAATAGACGATCACCTGCGTGTCGCTGAGGTCGGGCAAAGCATCGAGCGGGACATTCATCATCGACCACCACCCGCCCAGAATGCCCGCAGCTACGAGGATGAACACGATGAGCCGGTTTTCCGCCGAGAACTCGATGATCCGGTTAATCATGCTTGTGGGCTCCCGCCGGCGCCGCCGCGGTAGCGCTCACCCCTTTGAGTTGCGCTTCGGAATCGAGAAGGAAGACACCCGAGGTTGCAATCCGCTCGCCGGCTGCGAGTCCGCTCAAAACTGCTGTTTTGCCATCGAAAGAATCTCCGGTCTCTACCTGCCTTGGTTCCAAATGTCCGTTGCCGTGATCGACAAAAACGGTTTTTCGGAGACCGGAATCGAGCACCGCGTCTGACGGAACCAGCAGCGCGCGGGTCGGGGCCAACCGGAACTCGACATCGACAAACATTTCAGGCCTCAGTTGCACGCCAACGTTCGCTGCTTCCAGGCGCACCTTCAGCGTCCTGGTGTCCGGATCCACTTCGGGAAGAATGTAGGTAACACGCGCCGAAAAGCTTTTGTCCGGCCGATAGGAGAGGCGCACCGTCGCGCCCTGTCCCATGCGGATCTTCGGGATGTCGGACTCAAACACATCGGCAATAATCCAGACGTGACTCAGATCGGTGATTTCGTAGAGCTCCGTGTCGGGCATGATCCGCTGATTCGGATAGGCATTGCGCGCCGTTACAAATCCGCTGGCAGGTGAGTACAGGGTGATGTTTTTGACCGGCTTTCCCGTGCGTGCGATCTCGTCGATCTGCGCGTCGTTCAAGTCCCAAAGCTCGAGGCGCTTGCGCGCCGCTCCGAGCAACGATTCACTATGGGCGGCAATCCCCGATAGTTCGCTGTCCGCGAGAACCTTTCTCGCCTTTACGGCGAGCAGATACTCCTGTTGCGTTGCGAGCATCTCCGGACTGTAAAGGGTCAGCAGGGGTTCGCCCTTCTGCACCACGCGTCCGGTGAAATCGGCGTAGACTTTGTCAATCCACCCCTCCACTTTCGAGTTCACCTTCTGGATACGGCGCTCGTCGGCAGCCACTTTGCCAACGGTTCGCAGGGTGCTCGCCGTGGTGCCCCATCCGACGACGCCAAATCTCACCCCGATCATCCGCTGTTTCTCCGGAGAAATTTGTAGCGCCGCCGGTGGAGGAGCTTCCGCGTAGACCGGCTCCAGGTCGTTGCCGGTTTCCGGATTCAGTCCGGGCTTGTCGGATTTGTAGGCTGGGTCCTGCGGGTCCTGGTAATAGAGCACCTTGCGGTTATCCGCAGGAGCTTCCGCTCCCCCGCCATCGGCATACACGGGCTCCAGCCGCATGCCGCAATCGGGTGCGATGCCGGGCTTGTCGGACTTATAGGCGGGGTGCATGGGATCGACATAGTAGAGGATCTTGCGCCCGCCCTTTTCTTCCGGCGCCGCCGGCCCGGCGCCCCACCACCTCCCCGCCAGGAACGCTGCGGCGAGAGCGAGAACAATAGCTACGGCCCAAAAGACTCTCTTCATGAACTCAGTCCTCCAGCAACTTCATGCCGGTCATTTCCTGTAACCGGATCAGCGCGAGATGATAATTCAGGAACTCTTCCTGGTAGTTCATCTCCGTCTCCAGGATCGAATCGAGATTCATCAGGAGCGTCAGAAAATCGACAGCGCCTGTCTCATACGATGGCAGCGAGGATTCAAGCGTCAGGTTCGCTTGCGGCAGGACAGTCTTCCGGTAGACATCCATCAGGCGGCGCGAAGTCTGCGCCATCTGATAGTCGTCCCGGATGCGATATTCGAGATCGTTGGCGGTGCTTTGAAGCGTGTGCCGCGCTTCACTCGCCATCGCGGACTGTTCGGCAACTTCTTTGCGCTGCTTGCGCCAGAAGTATAACGGCAGATCCACATCTACCCGGAATTCGTACATGTCGGGCATGCGGCCCATGTTGTAGTAGCCGCCCGATAACGTGTAGTCAGGATAGTAGCCCTTTCGTGCAAGGTTAACGGCGAGCTGTCTGCGCTCCACCATCTTTTGATCGCGCTGGATGGCGGGTGCGTTGGCGCGGGCGAATTCGTAGAGCCGGTCCAGCGTCACTTCCAGTGCGGCCACGCTGAGATCTTCGGGCGGCGGCAGCACGGTTCGCACCGGCCTGTTCAAAAGATTGTTGATTTCCGCTTCGCGGCTGCGCCGTTCCTGAACTAGCCGCAGCACGCGCGTCTCAATCAGAGAAAGTTGCGTCTGCGCGCGGAACACGTCCTGTTGCGCGGCTTTTCCTACGCTGTAGCGGGCCTCCGTCGTTTCGCGGAACCGGTCGAGCAGATCGCGGTTGCGCGTGAGCACTTCCAGTACTTTGTAGGTGTAGTGCAGTTGATAGAATGCCCGCCGCAGCCGAGCCAGTACGTCCTGTTGCGCCAACTGATATTGTTCAAGTTCCACTGCCGCTTCCGTCGCAGCGATGTCAGCCCGCAATTTTCGTTTTCCCGGAAACGGAAATTGCTGTGAGAACATCACGCCAACGTTGGCGAGGGGCTCCTGTCCGAGACCCGCTATCGGGCGCGGACTTCCCGAGCTCGTATAACCACCTGAGAGCATCGGGTCCGGGAGACTGCCGGCGATATCCGGCCGCTGCTTCGCCGCTTCATAGCGCTTTTGTGCAGCCACGATTTGTGGATTGCGGCGCAGCGCCTCCTCGACGAGCGGAGCCAACCGCAAGCGCTCACCTTGTGGTTCTACGGCTAACAGGCAAGTGAAATAAACAAGAATCGAACCTAAAAAACGATAGAACACACTTTTTCCTCCTTCGTTTCACGCCGAAAGGAAGAAAAGGACTAAATAAGGAAAGTGGAATTGAGAACGAAGCGTTCCGGTGGGCTGTAGGCTGGGTTGATGTCAGGCCCCGTGGCAGACTCGTCCGGTTTTAGTTCGAACGGGATGCATACCGGCAGGTCCGGAGTGCCGCCGGCCACACCCACCGGTTTCACATCGGTGCGGTCGTACGTTTGAAACGCGTCCAGATGAGTTGCGCAGTTGGCGGAATCCCGCTGCTCGCCGCCACCGCAATGCGCTGGCTTGCTCTTCTTTCCGCAACAATCATGCGCTTTGGATGTTTGTTGTGGAAGAGGCGGACAGTTTGCACACTGGCCCCAGACCACAGCTCCCAACAGCAGAACCGTCAGAAACGAGATGGAGAGCCGGGATGCCACTTACGCTTAATCATAGCATGGTGCAGCCCATTCAGACCGGCGCCTTTCCGTACGGTTGCGCGGCATAAAAGTGGCTGAAATCGCCGAGGTCAGATCGTAGCAAGGATTCTAGAAGTATAGACTACTTCTAGAAAAAAGACCCCACTTGCCCGATTCTCTCGCTGCCCTCGAAGCCCGGCATCGGTCTTCGGCCTCAATCCGCGCAGATCAAAATCTTCCTGGCGACCGAGAGAAAGCTGATAGGCGGCCATCGCGTCGAGTTCCTCGTCTGTTGGAACCCCTAAGTCGGCGCCCGCTTTACGATTCAGCGTCCTCGGATAGTGTTGGACAATCGCAACGATGGCGAAATCACGGTCCGGAGTCGCGTCGTTCCCCCAACCCAAACGCAACGGCGGGCTGGGGTTCCGGCCGTTGTTGGTGAAGTCAACCTGGAACGGAGGGCTAGGCGGAGTAGCCGAGTTGGCCAGTGCCAATACACTCTGACTCGAGTGGAGCGTGAATTTGTTTTGCAGGTCGTCGAAGCCATCCACGTTCTCGATGAAGAGTCCGAACCGTCGCAGAAGTTCGGGTTTTTCGAAGGCGTAGCCGAGCGCTGGATTCGTCTCGGCAACGAACAGAGGATCATGGCGAGGCAGCGTGGCAATGAATTTCGGATCTATCATGAAGTTATTGCCTTCCACGTGACACGTTCCGCAAGTCCTTCCATTTCCCGCAAACTTCTCGTTTAGAAAAACCTGCCGCCCCCCAGGGTCACCAGTTTGGCGAACGCGATGTCCCTGCCAAGGCCCAAGACGTCGAATTCATCGGGTGCGTCCGGGCTATCAACGAAGCGAACCTGCCGCCGGAACAGGCGGTCTAGAATGCTATTCGAGCCGGCAAGTACGAAGCCGCCCGCCGGGTTCTGGTTCGCGGCCACTACAAATGCCCGATCAAATGAGAAGTCGGTGAACCGCTGTGAGCCCAGGTTGACATTCAGGACGTGCATCGCCGCTTCCCGGCGATAGCTGCCCGCTTTAATCATCAGATCGCCCTGCTCGGAAATGCCGTTGGGACCGGGGTGATTGCCGATCAGCCAAAGATCAAAGTCCTGGTTGGCGGGGAGGCCTGATAGCCATCGAACAGAGGTATCAGCGCATCGGGATCCGCCTTCCTGTGTTCGGTGTACCCGCCCTCCTCTCCTCAGCTCCATGCAAAGCCGCGCCCAGGAGCACTCCGGCCAGGGCTGCGCTGACGGACACTAGGGCCTTTCTGTTGTTCAGGAATGTCACCGCCGGTGCAAAAATCCCCATAGTGCCGGTTGAAAATTCCCCAGCCCTTGCGAGGTGGTGTATACCCGCATCGACGTCTGACGGAGGAGGTGCGGGCGAGGTGCTATTGGGGAGAAACGT
>CAADGY010000060.1 GCA_900696665.1 uncultured Acidobacteriota bacterium | reverse complement strand
TATGGCGGCAACAGTTTCCCGCAGAAAAAGCCCGATCCGATCGGCGTCGATACGCTGGCCAAAGAAACCGGGATTCCGAAAAACCGGGCTTTGATGGTGGGGGACAGCGGAGTGGATATCCGGACCGCGCGTAATGCGGACATTAAAGTCTGCGGCGTGACGTTCGGATTCCAACCTGAGAGCTTCGAGGAGAATCCGCCTGATTTCCTTGTTGACAGCATGGAGGAGGTGGTGAATATCGTATTGTCGGAGCGCGGAAAAGCGAAGGTGAATTCATGACCTACAAGCCGGGTAGTCAAGTTCCCGAAAGCGGTATTTATTGGTGCACGGTGTGCAAGCTGCCGGCCCGTCTCGACGAGGGGCAGATGTTTCCCGAGTGCGAAAATATGTGCGGACGCGGCCGCTGGGAACTCGCGCCGGAAGACAAGCCGGAATCCTGACCGTGTGACGTTCCGCCTCCTCTCCCAGTCTTTGCCTGTTTGGAGCCGCTCCTGAGCCGCCTCGCGCAGAGTGTTACTTTTTCCGGCCAATCTCCAGCGATCTCTGAACGCCGGCACTGATGCCGGAATCCGAGCCGACGGCAAGGAAGCGAAAACCCTGTTCCAGCCGCCGGGCGACACCGGCACTTCCGGTGAGTGTACCGCATGCAACTCCGGACTTCTTGCAGGCATCGACGACGCGTTGTATGGCGTGTTCCACCTTCGGGTGATCCTCAGTGACGCCGAGCGAAACAGCCAGATCCGACGGTCCGAGGAAGATACCGCTAACTCCCGGTGTTGCGGCGATCTCGTCCGCATGCTCCACACCTTCGCGCGACTCGATCATGCACCATAGCAGCAACTCACCGTCCGGGTTGAGAGGCCACAGGTCCGCCTTGGCCACATAATCCCTGGCCGTCAGGCCCCAGTAGCGGACCGCCCAACCGTAGCCGACTCCTCGGTGTCCTTCCGGAACGGAGATAGCGGACCCCTCCGGTTGCGCATACCGCATCGCACGCACCGCCGCCAGAGCATCTTCGCGATTCCCAACATGCGGCACGACGACGCCGAATACGCCCAGATCGAGGACCTGCTTGATGAGATACTCCACCTGCTCACGGCCATTGGCCGGCAAGCGCACCAAAGGAGTCACCGCCGGCTGGAGCGAACCGGTGGAGACAATCCGGCGCTTGTCGATCATTCCCAGCAGGTAGCCTTCGAGACGCGCCGGATCATACGGCGTGTGCTCCATATCGACGATGACGAAATCCACCGCGGAACTGGCGATTGACGCACCGCTCCGCGGCGTGGGATTGAAGGCGAAGACACCGAGCGGCGGTTGCCGGCGGCTCTCGAGTAATTCGATGACCTTGTTGAGGCGCCCGGGTTTTTGCTCCTCCGCGGAAACCGTCTTCGCGAGGAAACAAACCAGCAAGCAAGCGGCAACGACGCGCATCATTGGTGGATACCTTTCTATAAGGGCCAGTCGCTCGGCTCCGCTGTCGATACTTCCAGCCACCCTTGCGGAGGCAAGGCGTCTACAGGAAGTCCTCCGTGCCACATCGACATCTGCAAGCGCGCCGGATTCCCTATCGGGATTCCAAGCGCCGGCAGAGGCAGTTTCATCTCGAGGACGGAATGATAGGCATATTCGCCCTGCAATGAGGATCCCCCCGCCTCAACACCATTGGCGCTAAGATTCAGCACGATGCTCGCTGAAGCTCCTGAGCCGGCAGCCTGTGCGATGGTGAACCGCGCCTCCATGTCCGCCGGATCGAAACCCTCTTCGAAATCCACGCGCAGGTAGATGCTGTATCCGTCACTGCCGTACCGCAATTCGCGGATCAGGTATCGCTGTCCATGCATCGCACCGGAACGGCCATCCACCTTGTACAACCCGGCGCCCAGCCATTCGAAATACGAAGTGACCTCGCCGTCGATGGACGGACGAATGGGGGCGGTGGGCAACTCGTGCGATTCGCGGATCGAAACCTGAAGAATCGGCCGCGATAACTCTTCCGGAGGGGACACGTTCAACGCACGATAGACGTTCGCCAGATGGTCGCGGAAAAGCCTGTCGAACTCCGGACGGTTGGCCGATTCATGCTGCGGACCGTACCACCAGCACCAGTCACTGCCCTCCGCAATCATCAGTTCCTCGTGCGCTATACGCCTGGCTTCAGCGCTTATCCCGGGCTCGGAGGAAACTACCCGATCGTAGGTCTGACGCGCGCGCAGCAGATACTCCCACGCTTTATTATCTTCTTCCGCTCCAATCCAAATATCGAAGTTGGCATTAATCCAGGAACCCGGAAAAATGTTGTGGATCGTCTCCGCTTCGATTCTTTCAAACGCTTCGGAAACCGTGACCGCCCTCATGTCCGGGTCCTCACTGATGCGGCGGTACAATTCCCGTAAGAATGCCCGCCCGTTTTCCGGGTAATGCTCCCAGGCGTTTTCCCCATCCAGGATGATGGGCACCAGCGCATCGCGTCCACTTGCGAGCATCCCGCGGCAGTTATCGCGAATCAATCCGAGGAAATGCCCGGCGGCGTCATTGGCTCCCATACGCTGGTAGACAAACCCGATCAGGTCGCTGAGATAATGGTCGCGGAACAGGCAGAGCAGTTCCCGGCCGTCTCGCTTCCAGCGGTATGGCTTGTAAGTCTGCTCCACTCCGGCAACACTGCCGAGCGTGCGGCCCAGCACACCATTGTCAGTGGCGAACCAGCGGAAGCCGGCATCAGCGGCAATTTCCAGGGCCTCGTCGGACACCGAGCCTTCCGACGGCCACAACCCCACGGGCGCCGACCCCAGGCGCGATTCCATATAGCTGCGGGCGTGATCGAGTTGCCAGCGCGCATCGCCAGGATACCGGAACCGGGTGGGCAGTGGCACGTGCGGGTGCGAAACTTGCGCAATATTGGAATCGCAGATCAAGGGAAGAATGGGGTGGTAGAAAGGAGTTGTCGAAACCTCGATCTGCCCCCTGTGCAACGCTTCCGCGTAAGCGGGCAGGACGAGGCCGATGGCCTCCGTCTGCTTACGCCCCAGCAACAACTGGTCGTCAACACTATATTCGCGTTCCTTCTTCACCAGCGCCGATACCTCGGCGTCATGGGCCAGAAATTCTTCGTCGAACCATGCGAGTTGAGAGAGCACCTGCAAATCCCGCATCGCCGAAGTGCCGAAGAAGCGCCGCGCGCGCACGGGGTTTCTGCCCGCCACCTGCCACGCCTCATACAATTCCGCATACCGGGGATAGCGATTGATCAACCGCGTCACACTGGCCTGAAAGAAATACCGGAGAATGAAATCCTGCTCATGCTCGGTGAGTTCCTCGGCAGGTTTTAGGGCGCATTTAAGAAATGGATCAACTGCTTCACCCTGGGCATACTCTTCCACCTGTACCATCAGCGACGGGACCAGGTTAAAGGTCTGGTGCACTTCGGGAAACTCTTCCAGAATATGAACCATTCCATAGTAGTCTTTCAACGCGTGCATGCGTGTCCAGGGAAGCCTGTACTCGCCTGAGAGCAGGTCCTTATAGAACGGCTGGTGCATGTGCCAGAGAAAACAGAGGTAAATGTGCGCCATTCGGTTAGCGTGAGAAGTAACTGCGCACCGGAGCGGGGGGTTGGGTGCCGCGCATTGCGAGCCAGAGTATCTCGTTCAATTCGTCGTCGTCGATCAGGTCCGCCTCGCTGAAGTCGAGAGCGAGGGACCGCGCGGCGGTAGGCGAGTTGGCCGGGTTCCGTTCATTCAACGGAACCCGCGCAGGCACAGCCTGGTAAGGCCTGAAGTCCGGCTTCTTTTGAAACGCCGCCGACATCGGATGGGCGCCGGCGTCGAAATGTGTCATCGGCCCCACACCCAAAAGGAGCTCCATCGTCCTCAACATCGAGGTTGTGTTGTACATCGTACTGTCGATGGCCCCTCGCCGGACGTAAGGAGAAATTACGAACGCAGGCGAGCGGTGGGAATCCACGTGGTCGGGACCATTCTGCGCATCGTCTTCCAGAACAAAGATGGCGGTCTTCGGCCAGAATCGGCTCTTCGTAATGCCTTCCACGATCATTCCAAGAGCCAGGTCATTATCGGCTACATGGGATGCGGGAGTCAGCCTTCCTGGCGTGGTGCCCTGGGTATGATTGTTCCCCAACCGGACCAGCACGAAACGGGCCCATTCGCCTTTCTTCTCGTGTTGCGCGAGGTCGCGCAGAAAAGCCCGTGCGCGGCCGACATCCGGGTAATCGAGCTCATACGCGCGATACTCCAGGCACGTTACCGGCTTCAGAATAGGATCCAACACGTCTGCAATTTGTACCCCGTCCGCCGGCGCCGGATTCTTGTGAACCCCAAGATAGCCATAGTTCCGGATGGACAACCCTTTTGCGTGAACGTGCGTCCAGAGATAGCCGTTCGGCGCCGCCGCGGCGGGCTCCTGACCGAAAAGGTAACGGTGCGTTCCGCGCTTGCCATACCCGTTGGGCCAAACCCGCTGCGTGAAATCCGGCGCGATGGCGGCCATGGACCAATTGTGCCCGTCGGCGCTCACATCGGCGCTTACATAGAAGTTGTCCAGCAGCACGAATTCACGCGCCAGTTTGTGCTGGTTGGGCGTGATATCTTCGCCAAACAATACGAGCGACGGGTCGCCGTTGCCTTTGCCCAAGGCACCGAATACCTGGTCGTAAGTGCGATTTTCCTTGATAATGTACACCACGTGTTCGATGGGTGTCTTGCCACCCGGGCGCGATGGAATGGGGTTATCGCGGCCAGTGCCGGCATCGTCCAGTTTTGAATCGCGGTATGGAGAGTTTTCGAGTACCGCTTTTGTGTAAGAGGAGAGTTCCCGGTCGCCGAATGGCGGAATAAAGGACGCGCTTCCGATCTGGATGCGGGCTACGTACTCGACTTCCCCCGTACCTTGAGATTGAGGGACAGCTCGCCGAACCGGGCTGGGCCCTAGCGGGTTGGGATAGGAGCGTTGTCCGCGGCCGTTCAATACCACCAGAGTTCCGTCGGGTAAAACGGTAGCCGCCGTGGGATACCAGCCCGCGGGAATGAACCCCAACACGCGGGCCACCGGTTTCGATGTGTCAACCACCGCGACGGAATTTCCATCGGAGCAGACAACGAACAGGCGGGTGCGGTCGCGATTGAATGCCAGCGCACTCGGCGTCATACCGACCGGCTGCCGAGGTGTCAGAGAGATATTAATCTGCTCGGAAGGTTTCCATTCACCTCCCTCGCGCGAGAGCACGTACACTTTGTTGGTGTTCGACGCGGCCACAAAAAGCCTGCCGTCTTTCCACTCCATGGCGGAAGGATGGGCGCCCGCATCGAGACGCGACCGTACGCGGCCCGTAGCGGCTTCGTGCTCGACGACCGTGTTATCGGCCCAATTGGAAACGAAAAAAGACTTGCCCTCGGGATGGAACGCAATGCGATACGGCCGCCGCCCCGTTTCAATGTGCGACGGCGCCGAATCGGAAGCAAGATCCACGCGCACAACGGAATCGTGGTACAGGTTCGTCGCGTACAGGGCATCCCCACCGGGCGCCACCGCCACATCTCCAATGAACGCGCGGGCTTCTGAAGAAAGCTGCAGAACACGTGCCGGTTCGAGTTTACCGTCTTCAAATGAGAACTCGAATACGGAGCCGCTGGAGCCTCCGCCTACGTAGACGCGATCGCCGGCGGGGTGAAACGTCAGACCCAACCAGCCATCCTTGACGGGAACGCGGCTCGTCTCCTTCATGGACGCTACATCCAGCACGCTAATGGACGGCGGCTTGTAGCCTCCGTTCAAAACCAGCAGATACTTGCCGTCCTTCGACAGCGCGCACGACATGGGAAAGGTGTCGAGCGGAACTTGCTTTCCAGCGGGTCGTGATTTCCAACCGCTAATGAGCAGATAACCGCCGTCAATGGGACCGGCCTGTTCCCGTGGCGCCGGCCGCGAACTCAACACCACCGCGAGACCTAGAATGGCAGAGAGGGCAATCAATCGTATAGGCATGAATGTCACCTGGCGAAAAAACTGCGAACGGGCGCCGGCGGCTCAGTGCCTCGAATCGCCCGCCATAGTATGTCGTTCAGCTCATCGTCGTCGATGCGATCGGCTTCGCTCAAATCAAGGCGAGCCGAACGAGCGGCGGTTGGGGATGACGCAGGGTTCCGGTCATCGAGCGGCATGCGCGGCTTTTCGGCCGTGTATGGCTTCAAATCGGGCTTCGCTTGAAAACAAGCGGTCATCGCACGCGCGCCGGCATCGAAATGGGTCATCGGCCGCAGGCCGAGAATTAATTCCATGGTTCGCAACACTGAGGTTGTATTGTACATCGTGCTGTCCACCGTGCCGCGCCGTGCGTACGGAGAGATGACGAATGCAATCGAGCGGTGCGAATCCACATGGTCCGGCCCGTTCTGCGCATCATCCTCCAGAACAAAGATGGCCGTCGTGGGCCAGAAGCGGCTCCTCGATACAGACTCAACGATCATTCCGAGCGCATAGTCGTTATCCGCCATTGCCGAGAGCGGAGCAATTTTGCCCGGCGCCGTGCCCGAGGTATGATCGTTGCCCAGCCGGACCAGCAGCAGCCGCGGCATCTCGCCGGATTTTTCAAACTGCGCGAGATCCTCGATAAGAATTTTCGCGCGCTCGATATCGGGGTAGTCCATATCGAAGCCGCGATACCTACGGTTCGTTACTTTGTCGAGAACGGGATCGCGAACGGAACCCACCTGTGTGCCGTCAGGCGAGGGCTTGGGCAGATTGTTCACAAAGTAGCCATAGTTGCGCATGGACACACCCGCCGCAGCGGCGTTTGTCCACAAGTAACCTGCTGGAGGAGTAGCGGCGGGTTCGGTTCCCTCGTAATCATAGTGGCGGCGCCGCCCTCCGTAGCTGTTAGGCCACAGTTTTTGTACGTAGTCAGGAGCAATCGCTGCTGTCGACCAGTTGTGCCCGTCCGCGCTGACGTCGGAATTGACGTAAAAATTGTCGAACAGCACGAAATCTCTTGCCAGCTTGTGATGATTCGGGCTCGCTTTTTCGCCGAAGAGCGAGAGGGAAGGATCACCGTTGCCCTTTTCCAGGCCGCCGAAGACCTGGTCGTACGTGCGATTCTCCTTGACGATATAGATGACGTGCTGAATAGGCGATGGAGCTCCAGGCGAGGGAGGAATAGGGCTATCGGCCGGCACATTCACACCAATCATTTTCACGTCTTCATATGGAGAGTTGGCGAGAACCGTGGCTGTATACTCCTCGAGTTGCTCGCCGGTAAACGGCGAAACGATGGAAGCGGAGCCAGTCTGCAAGCGCCCCACGTACTCGGCAGCAGCCGTTCCTTTATGTACAGACTCCGGCCGCCTTACTGGGCTCGGCCCACGCGGGTTCGGGTACGAACGTAAACCGCGGCCGTTCAGAATGACAAGCGTGCCGTCGTTCATTGCACGCGCTGCTGTCGGATACCAGCCGGTGGGAATAAACCCCTGCACCCGGCTCCGTTGACCGGTGACATCCGCCACCGCCACCGCATTCGCGTCGGAACAGACAACGTACAGCCTGGATTCGTCCGCGTTCAGCGCGAGCGCGCTGGGCGTCATGCCGAGCGGCTGATTGGGCGTCATGGCGACGTTGATGGATTCGATAACGCGCAGATTCCTGCTCTCGTTGATGTCGATGACGTAGACACGGTTCGTATTGGCCGCGGCAACGAACATACGCGCGGTCCAGGCGGGCGCTTCCTGGCCTTCCTCCATCGGCGCCTTGCGGCTGCTCCAAACGATGTCCGTCGGGTGTGGCCCCAACCGGACGCGCGCCAGAATTTCACCGCTCTGGGCATTGTGGTGCAGTAGTGTTCCATCTGCCCAGCTCGAAACGAAAAACGATTTCCCATCCGGATGGAAAAGAATGCGATAAGGACGGCGGCCCGTTTTGAAGCGCTCGATGATCATTCCAGATTGCGGGTTGATCACAAAGATTGTGTCCTGGTAGAGCCCGGCGGCATAGATCAGTCGGCCATCCGGCGACAGCGCCACGTCGCCAATGAAATCGCGGTGCGACCTATCCTTTTCCGGCACAATCGGGAACGTGCGGGCAGGCTCCAGGCGCCCCCCGGATGAGATGGAGTACTCGAACACGCTGGCCCGCGATCCTCCGCCGACGTAAACTTGTTTTCCTTTCGGCTCGAATGCGAGGCCAAGCCAGCCGTCCGGTACGGGGGTTCGCCCGATTTCCTTCATGGACGCCGCATCGAGAACCGAAATTGAAGGAGGATTGTAGCCTCCATTCAACACCAGTAAAAACGCGCCGTCTGGCGAGAGCGCCGTGGACATTGGAAAGGTGTCCAGCGGCACCTGCCGGCCAGCGGGTTTGATTTTCCAGCCACTGTTGAGTAGAAAACCGCCGTCCGGCAAGGGACCGGGCTGCTCGCGCGGAGCAGGTTGCGACGTCAGGATGGCTGCCAGAATCAGCAGCATGGCGGGCAGAATAAACTTCATTCGGAAAACCTCTGAGCGATGGGGAAACGGCGGCCAATGCCGAAAGCCTTGCTTGTCACCTTCAAGCCAGGCGCAGCCTGCTGACGCTTGTATTCGTTGCGATCGACTTTGTTGATGATGTCGCGGACCAGGTCGAGCGGCCGCCCAAGCTCTTCAGCAATCTGCGAGGCGGACTTGGCGTCTTCGACATAGCCTTTCAAAATATCGTCAAGTACCGCGTATTCGGGAAGACTGTCCGTATCTTTTTGATTGGGGCGAAGCTCGGCGGAAGGGGGCTTGACAAAAACGCTTTCGGGAATGGCTCCCGGGTGCCGCTGATTGGCGATTCGGGACAGCTCGTACACCAGTGTTTTCGGCACATCGCTGATGACCGCAAGGCCGCCGCACATATCGCCGTAGAGTGTGCAGTAGCCGACGGCAAGTTCGCTCTTATTCCCGGTTGTGAGCACCAGTGCGCCCCATTTATTGGATAACGCCATCAACATAGCGCCACGGATTCTCGCCTGGATATTCTCTTCCGCCACGTCGCGAGCCGCTCCCCGGAAGAGCGGATCGAGAGCCGCGAGATAGCTCTGGTAGACCTCATCGATCGGCAGAACCTCGAAACCGATGCCCAACCGCTCCGCTAAGGCACGGGAGTCCGCAACGCTATGCGCGGAAGAGTAGGGTCCGGGCATGGTGACACCGAAGACATTTTCGCGCCCCACTGCATCCGCGGCGATGACGGCGACAAGCGAAGAATCGATGCCGCCGCTCAAGCCCAATAGCACGCGCAGGAATCCACACTTTCGAATGTAGTCGCGTGTTCCGAGCACCAGGGCCTCATATACCGCTTCACATTCGTTCGGCAGGTTCTCATTCCGGTCTCCTGATCCGGTGTCCAGGTCAAGCAACACCAGGTCTTCCCGGAATGAAGCGGCGCAAGCGATGACTTCGGCATCGCGGCTCATAACGAAACTGCTTCCATCGAAGACAAGCTGGTCATTTCCGCCCACCTGGTTGACATAGATGACCGGCACGCGATGATGGCGCGCGGTAGCGGCGAAGATCTCCCGGCGCAACCTTCGTTTGCCCATGTGGTAAGGCGACGCATTGATGGTGATCAACAACTCCGCACCGGATTGCACCATCTCATCCACGGGGTCACGCTGGTAGAGGCGCCGTTCCCAGTACTGCTTGTCGTTCCAGGCGTCCTCGCAGATCGTGAGCGCTATTTTTGAGCTCCGCAGGTTAAAAGCCGCCTGCCGTTCGGCGGCATAGAAGTACCGTGCTTCATCGAAGACATCGTAGGTGGGAAGGAGCATCTTGTCCTGGCGGAAAATGACACGGCCCTTCTCGACAATAGCGGCGCTATTGGTGATCTGCTTTCCCGGCACGCCGTTGGCCCGCCCGGCATAACCGCAAATAATCGCAAGGTCGAGCGCGGTGGTCTCGGCGGCCAACCGCTCCAGTTCAAGCAGATTTTTTTCGATAAACGCGTCCTTTTCCAACAGGTCGCGAGGAGGATATCCGGTAACCGAAAGTTCGGGGAAAACGATCAACTCGGCGCCGCGGCCGGCTGCATCTTCGGCGAAACGGACCATCCGATCCACATTGCCCGCTAAATCGCCCACAGTCGTGTCGATCTGCCCCAGCGCGATTCGCATGGAATTCACTATTGTACTAAGCGAGTCTTACGTTCCGATGACCGCTGCGGCAGTGTGCCAGCTCCTCATTTCGCTGGTGCGCCGCGTTCCATCGCGGGATGCAAGCGTAAGTATTTCTGATCATATTTGCAGGTGCGGTCTTAAGAGAGATCACGTGCGTGGGGCGGGAGCAGCCGGCGAAACACGGTTGAAATCGTGACTATGAAACCCGCCGGCCGTTGCGATCGTTACCGCCGCGCTAGGCTCCCGAACGGGCGGCTTTCCTGGCTGGTTTTTTCCGGCTTGTGCGGTTCCCTACATCTTCCGGATACCGCATCGCCAGCCGGCGGATCTCGTAGTTGAATTTCAGAAACAGTTTTTCCCAGCGCTTTGCCTGCTCGGGTGTGTACTTGTAAAAGCCGCGTCCGTTCGAAATACCCCGTCCACCGGCTTCGACGACGCCGCGCATAAGGTGAGGGACATCGGGACTTGTGGACAGTTCCGGGAGCAGATCTTTCATCACGCGGGCATAGGCTTCGACACCCATCAAGTCCATATAGCGGAAAGGACCGGCGAAAGTGATCCACCAGCCTACATCGTTGCGCAGCGACCGGTCGACGTCTTCCACCGTGGCTATGCCCGAATCCACTAGGTTGCAAGCCTCGCGAAACATCGCGTAGGAAACCCGGTTGGTGATGAAGCCGCGCACGTCGCGCCGCACCAGGGATGGCTCCTTCCCCCATGCCCGGGCTAGTGCCATCACCTTGTCCGTATGCTTCCGCTCCGTCTTGTCGCCCGCAATGATCTCCATGAACCGCGTCACATGAGCGGGTTCATCCCAATGGATCCCCACAAAGCGCTCGGGCCGCGCCGCGCCTTGTTGCAGCAGGGTGAGAGGAATGGACGAAGTGTTGCTGCCAATGATCGTGTCTCCAGCCACGTTCTCTTCCACCAGCCGGTAGGTCTGCTTCTTGGTATCGATGTCTTCGATGATCGATTCGATGACGATGCCGCACCCGGCCAGATCCGCAAAATCCTCCGAGATCGTAAACCTGGGCATCAGCGCAGCCGGGTTCTTGCGCAGAAGCCCTTCTCGCTTCATCTCCTGAAGCAGCGCCGCGATATGCCGCCGCGTCCCGAGATGTTTCGCCATGCTGCGTGTGATGGCGGTCACGCGGTGCCCCGCCGCCAGCAGACACGCGATGATGCTGTGTCCCATCAGGCCAAGGCCGATGACGCCAGCATCAATCTGCGCGGGTTTGATGGTGTCCACGTTGCTGCGCTTCCCAGCCGTACGTTTCATATGAGTCCTCCCGCATTTCTCAATTGGACTAGTATACACAGACCGCCGCCGGTATTTTTTGACAATATGCTGTGCGAATTTTTCCGGAAAGCGATCTGGCGTCTAAAGTAGGAAGATATGAGTTCCGGAGGAAGACTAGATGACGACACGGCTCACAGAAGCAGGAGGGCAAACCGCCCGTCCTCTCAGCGCATACGGGAAAGCCCGGTCCACTGTTCAAGGAGCACCGTTGACGGAGGAAGATCTGGCGCGCATCGATGCTTACTGGCGCGCGTGCAACTACCTGGCTCTTGGCATGATCTATCTCCAGGACAACCCTCTCTTGAGGGAACCTCTGAAACCGGAGCACATCAAGAACCGCCTGCTCGGACACTGGGGGTCCAGTCCCGGACTCGCCTTCATCTACGTACACCTGAACCGGCTCATTCGGAAATTCAACCTCGATATGATTTTTTTGGCCGGTCCCGGTCATGGCGCTCCTGGCGTGTTGGGGCCTGTCTATCTCGAAGGCACCTACTCGGAGATATATCCGGAGAAGAGCCAGGATGACGACGGCCTGCGGGAATTCTTCAAACAGTTTTCTTTTCCGGGAGGCATCGGCAGCCATTGCACGCCGGAAACACCGGGCTCCATTCACGAAGGCGGCGAACTGGGCTACGTGCTGTCGCACGCGTGCGGCGCGGCGTTCGACAATCCCGATCTCATTGCCGCGGCCGTCGTTGGTGATGGCGAAGCGGAAACAGGACCGCTGGCCACTTCCTGGCATATCACCAAGTTCCTCAATCCGATCCGGGATGGCGCGGTTCTGCCGGTCCTGCATCTGAACGGATACAAGATCAACAACCCCACACTACTCGCGCGTATTTCCCATGAGGAGTTGGAGCAACTGCTGCGGGGATATGGTTGGACGCCGTACTTCGTAGAGGGCTCCGATGCGGCTGGGATGCATCAAGCCATGGCGGCGACAGTGGAGCACTGCGTCCTGGACATCCGGAACACTCAGGAGGAGTGCAGGAAAACCGGGCTACCCACACGCCCTCGCTGGCCGATGATCGTGCTGCGTACGCCCAAGGGTTGGAGTGCGCCAGCCGAGGTGGACGGCCACCGTTTGGAAGGTTTCTGGCGCGCGCATCAGGTTCCGCTCGCCGGCGTTAAAACCAATCCGGACCACCTCCGCATACTGGAGAACTGGATGCGCTCGATGAAACCCGAAGAACTGTTCGATGAAACCGGCCGGCTCATCATGGATCTGAGGGACCTCGCACCGGCGGGTAATCGCCGTATGAGCGCCAATCCCCATACCAACGGCGGGCTCGTCAGGCGATCGCTGCGCTTGCCCAGCTTCCGGAATTACGCGGTGAAAGTGGAGCGGCCCGCGGCAATGGAAGTCGAGAATGTTCCACCTC
This sequence comes from uncultured Acidobacteriota bacterium, assembly GCA_900696665.1. Classification (GTDB taxonomy): domain Bacteria; phylum Acidobacteriota; class Terriglobia; order Bryobacterales; family Bryobacteraceae; genus CAADGY01. The sequence goes on along the minus strand of CAADGY010000060.1, from coordinate 4,089 downwards.
TGGGGCGGTTTCTGGCGGACGTGATGAAGCGGAACCCGGATAACTTCCGCGTGTTTGCGCCGGATGAAAACACGTCGAACAAGCTGGACGCGATTTATGAAGCCACAAAGAAATTCTGGATTGCCGAATTCTTTCCGGAAGACGAGGACGGCGGCGAACTGTCTCCCGATGGACGGGTTATCGAGATGCTCAGCGAGCACACGATAGAGGGCATGCTGGAGGGATATCTGCTCACCGGCCGTAACGGCTTTCTCTCGTCGTACGAAGCGTTTACTCATGTCATTGACTCGATGTTCAACCAGCATGCGAAGTGGCTGGCGATCTCGAACGAGCTATCCTGGCGGGCAGAAATCGCGTCGCTGAACCTCCTCATCACTTCGACCGTTTGGCGCCAGGACCACAACGGCTTCACTCACCAGGATCCCGGATTTCTGGATATCGTACTGAACAAGAGCGCCGCGGTGACGCGCATCTATCTTCCGCCGGATGCCAACTGTCTGCTATCGGTGGCCGATCATTGTCTCAGGACGGAAAACTACGTTAACGTCATCGTTTCCGATAAACAACGGCACCTGCAATATCTGGACATTGAGTCCGCGATCATGCATTGCACCAAGGGAATTGGTATCTGGGACTGGGCAAGCAGCGATCGCGGCAAGGAACCCGACGTCGTGATGGCCGCGGCGGGGGATATGCCGACGCAGGAGGCGCTGGCCGCCACGGCTCTGTTGCGCGAACAGTTTCCCGGGTTGAAGATCCGCTTTATCAACGTCGTCGATCTTTTCAAGTTGCAGCCGGCCACGGAACACCCGCATGGTTTGACCGATCGTGACTTCGATTCTCTGTTTACCGCCGATAAGCCGATCATCTTCAACTTTCACGGGTATCCCTGGTCGATTCACCGGCTGGCTTATCGCCGCACCAATCACCGGAACCTGCACGTCCGCGGATACAAGGAAAAGGGCAACATCAATACTCCGCTGGAGTTGGCCATCGCCAATGAGGTGGACCGGTTCAGTCTTGCGATGGACGTTATCGATCGTGTCCCCGCGCTGCAGCGTACCGGAGCCCATGCCAAAGAAGAGTTCTGGAACCGGCAGATCGCGTGCAAGAACTACGCCTATGAGCACGGAATCGATCCACCGGAAATAACGGGATGGAAGTGGCCGTACGGGCTGCGGCGGGGCGAAGTTCAGAATTCGTAAGTAAGCCCCACAACAGCACGCCGCATTTCGGCTGGACCATAGACATAAGCTGAGTCGCGGGATGGACCTGGATCGAGATCCCGTTGATAACTGTCGCCGATATTCTGCATGTTAAAGAACAGCCGGATTTTCGAAGCATCGGCGACGGTGAAAGTCTTGCTGACCACGGCATTGAATACGCCAAAGCGCTTGCTCGTCTCGAGCCGGTCTTCGTTGATGTAACCCGCGTAGTGCGGGATGAGCATGGAGCCGGTGAAGTCCGCCGTGCCGGTCACCTCGATCTCATGGGGCAGGTCCCAGTCGAGGCCGAGGAATCCGTAGCGCTTTGGCGCCCGGAAGAAATCGCGGGCGCCGAACTGCGCTTCGGACTCTTTCCAACGCGCCTGCTGCACGGTAACTCCTCCCCGAAGACCAAGGCGGCGGCTGAGTTGAATGGTTCCGTCAAAATCCACGCCGGCCACATGCGCACCCGGTCCGTTGACTCTCAACAGGCGGCGGAATGCCTGACCAGGCACATCATCCTCGACGAGCGTGAACGCGTGGCGCAGGTCCGTATAGAAGATGTTGAACCCGATCTGGTACTTCCGCTCCCGCACCATCCCCAGATACTGCATGCCGGTGCCGAAACTGACCGCCTTTTCCTCCCTCAAGCCAGCGTCGTTCTGCAATATGAAGCCCTCGCCGCCAACCTGCGCGATGTGAAGGTCTTCGTCGAAAACAGCCGGAGCGCGGAAACCGGTCGACAGTGTCGCGCGCCACACAAGGTTGTCCGTAATGCCAAGCTTTGTTCCCACCCGAGGACTTACAATCCAACGATCGATCTGATTCGATTTGTCGAAGCGCGCGCCGCCGATGACGGAGACTCGTGCAGTTGCCCGCCATTCGTCTTGAAGATACACGCCGTGGTTCTGGAAAGTGCCGCCGTAAGTCCGGCCATAGGCCGGCGCATTATCCTCCACGTGCTCCCACGAAATCTGGTAGCCGCCGAGAAGGGAGTGCTTTCCAGCCTGGTGCGCTAACTGTGCGTCGCCCACCCACAAAGGGTTTCTCGTATTTCCATAGGCGTTCGGATCCATGCCGGCGCCGTAGTAAGTCTGGCGCCCGTAGTAAGCGTGACTCCCGCGAAGATTGTAATACGTCTTTGCCGAGAGGGCGTGATTCCACCCGATTGCTGTGCTGTACCGCCGGGATTCGATCTGCTCGGTAATCCAGGTTTCGTGAGGCGGTCTGTCCAACTGATCGCCTCCGCGGCGGAACTCATCGGCAACCGTGCCGGTAATGGAAAGCCGTGCCTTGCCGTCGACGAAACGGCGGAAGAGCCCGAATCCGCCGGATTGAAGCCGCCGTTTTCCAATGTCTGAGAATCCGTCGCGGTCCCGGTCGATCGCAACCCGATTGCTGCCGCGGTAGTAGAAATCACCTGCGAAACTGGCCGGCAGTTGGGCCAGTTGCGCCGAAGCGCCGAGTTGCTGTTCCGGGCGCCCGAAGTGCCAGCCGGTAAGGGTGTCAATACGGAAGTGGTTCTCCCGCGGCTCGCGCCGGATCAGGTTCACCACGCCCCCAACCGCGCCCGGCCCGTACAGCGCGGAATTGCCTCCTTTTACCACTTCGATTTGATCGAGAAACGCCGCCGGAACCTGTTCCAACCCATAGACGGACGCGACGCCCGAATAGCTGGGCAGTCCGTCTTCCAGAATCTGTGTGTAGGGTCCCTCGAGCCCGTTCATGCGCAGTTGCATGAAGCCGCAGTTCTGGCAGTTCATCTCCGTTCGCACGCCGGAGATCGTCGCCTGAAACGCTTCGGCCAGGGTTGTCTTAATCTGGCGTTCGACGACCCGCGGGGTGATAAGCTCGGTCCGGATGGGAGCCTCTTGAACAAGACTTTCCGTGCCGGAGCCGGTCACCACGACGGTTTCGGAAACAACCGGACGCCGCTGGAGTTCGATGGTAAGGACAGTCTCTTGTCCGGCAATGAGGGCGATTCGCGCCTCGTTCGGGAAAAACGACTCTGCCGAGGCCACGACCGGCCAACCACCGGCCGTCAGCCCCCGAAAGACCGTCTCGCCTTTGGCATCGGTTACCTGCGCGCAGCGTGCGCCGGCACAGTCTTGATCACCCGAATGATGCCACCCATGACGGCGTCTCGCGCGGCGGCCCCAGCCGGGTTCGCCCAGATGCACCGTTGCGCCCACCACTGGTGACCGGTTCGAATCCTGGACCTTGACGATCAGGGTTGCGGCCGCCTCCACGGGCGGCTGTGCGGCAGCCTGGAAACCAGCGAAAAGGCAAGACAGAACACTAAGACGGATGATTACGTTGCGCACAACCTGAATCCTCCTCTCTTAACAAGGGAAATCTCGCTTCGATAGGGCCAAAGCCGGCAGTTCCGGCGCTGGCTCGAAGCACTTAAGCGGCAAAGAGAGAGGATGGGGGCGCACGCCCGAAGTGGCGGCTCTCAAAGGATGGAGAGGGCCTGACCGATGGCGTCGCGGCCGGGCACCACGTTATGAGAGCGGGAACATCGCATTGGATCTGGACTTGAGCCGTTTCGAAGCCCAGGCTTTGGAAGTGGCAAAATGGGCACATCCCGCCCGTTTGCGGTTCGTCCCGGTGGAGCGGGCTATAAACGATGATGCTGACGGCCAACAGGATGATTGCGCACAGCACACTTACAAACTGGCGGTGGCCAAATCTGCAACTCATTTGCAACTATAAAATATCATAAGATTTCAATATCCGCAAGCCGTCAATTTGGATATGTCAAGGCAAAGTAGAAATGTCGTGTTCCTGGCAAAGTAGAAATGTCGCCTTTTGCCATGGCCTCTCGGGAGCGCGTGTTAATCTGCTCGTGCCGGTGAAGCGGAGACGGGCAATGCTGGCGAGC
>CAADGY010000059.1 GCA_900696665.1 uncultured Acidobacteriota bacterium | reverse complement strand
GTCGGCCGATTTCACTAGCACCACACCGTCTATCGGGGATACTGCGACGGTATCTTCCACCTGGGTGCGGGTTATGCCGAGTTGCGCCTGTGCCCGTTCGATTTCGGCTTTGCGGGTGGCGATCTCCTGCTCCCGCCGCCGTATATCGAGCCGTGCCGCTTCGCTCACATGGAGCGCCGCACGCGCCTGGGCCAATTGTGCTCGCGCCGCCGCGATCCGTTCTTTGCGTGGTCCTTCCTTCACCAGGGCCAGCGCCTCTTCCGCGCGTTGGAGCGAGGCTGCTGACGCTTCGTAGCGGGCGCGAAATTGATCATGGTCGGCGGCGGAGATGTCATCGTCTTTGAAAAGGCTCTGCGCTCGTTTCCAGTCAGCGGCCGCCCGCTCATGTTGTGTCCGCGCTTCCGCTACGGCCGCTTGCGCCTGCTGGATCTCCTGCGGGCGCGATCCGGCGATGAACTCCTCCAGCCGCGCTTCGGCCTGCCGCACCTGCGCCTGCCGCAGTTCAATCTCGCCCGATAGAGTCTGCTTTTGAAATTGAATGGCGGTCAGCAACTGCGGCAGTTGGGTTCGAGCCGATAGCAACGCCGCCTGGTCGCGCCCGAGTTGCTGTTGAATCTGTTGCGCATCGATACGCGCGACCACCATTCCTTTCGTTACAGCATCACCCTCGTCGACGAGGCGCTCCACCAGTTTTCCTGGAAGCTTAAAAGCGATATCGACCTGGGTCAGTTCGATGTTGCCGGACAACCGTATGGTGTTGTCGCTGCCGCGATTCCGGAACTTCGCCCAGAGCACGGCCGCCGCTACGATCAACCCGGCTGCTACAACAATGGGAATGACTTTTTTCCGTTTCATCCGGAGTCTCTTTCTGCCTCTTTATGGACGGGAGCCGCTCACCAGGGCGCCAATGGTGCCCATCGCCGTGTTCAAGTCGATTTTGGCCACGCTGTAGTTGAAGAGCGCATCGATGTGATTTTGACGCGCCCTTTCAAGCCGTGTCTGAGCGTCTGTCACTTCGATGCTGGTGGTCACTCCCGCCTGATATCGCCTTTCGGAGCTTGCCACTTCCTCCCGGGCCAGATCGAGTCCCTCGCTTGCCGCTTTGATCTGCGCCTCGGCGGATTGCAGGCTGTCGAGGGCGGTGCGAACATCCAACTCCGCCTGCTGCCGCAAATCCTCCGTGCGAATTTGCTCCTGGCGGTAGAGTGAGCCGCTTGCCGCGCGCCGCGCGTCTCTTCGTCCGCCATCGAAGATAGGAACCCGAAGACTGACACCGTAGGTCCTCGCCGGCAGCGCGTGAGTGACGGAGGATCCGATCGACCCATAGTCTCCGAAAGCGGCCAGCGATGGCAGCCGCTCGAACTTTGCCGCGCTGTACTCGAACTCCGCGATCTTTTCGCGCTTCTGCTGGGCAGCAAGATCGGCGCGCGTAGACAGCGCGGTTTTGAGAGCCTCGGAGACGGTGGTGACCAGCGCTGGCACAAACCGCAACTCGTCGGACAACTCGATGCGAGCGTCGAGCTCGACGCCCATGGTTCGCAAAAGCTGCAACTGAGCGCGCGACAGGGCGTTTTCGGCTACCAGCAGGCGCTGCCGCTGATTAGCGAGTTGCACTTCCGCCCGGGTCACTTCGATTCCCGTTCCCGTGCCTGCCGCTTTCTGGGACCGGGCCAGGTTCAACAGCCGGGTCCCCAATTCCACGTCCGCCCTGGCTGCGTCCACTACTGCCTGTGCACGTTGCGCGGTCACATAGGAGCGTGCCACCTGGTCCGTTACCTGGTCCTGCGCGGACTGGTCTTCGAGTTTGGCCGCTTCCACTCCGGTTCGCCCGGCCTGATACCGCCGTATAGCGCTGAAGTCGAAAACTGTCTGGCTGCCGGTCAAACGCGCGTCGAATACACTGAAGGGACCTACGAGTTCGGGCATCCGGAAGCCGGGGACGGGAATATCCAGGCGGATGCCAAAGGCCGCGAGGTTGCGCGTTTGATCCTGATACGAGGTGTAGCCATCGATGTTCGGCAGCAGCGCCGCTCTCGCCTGGTTCGCACGGGACTGCGCCTGTTCAATCATTTCGCGGGCCAGTTGCACACGTGTGTTGCCGCTAGGCGCCAATGCCAACTCGACAGCCTGTTGCAGGCTTAGTTTCAGGGCCGGAGGGCTCTGCGCGCAGGTGGCTGCGAGTGGCAGCATGAGAGCCAGCGGTAATTTCAGCCTTGTGCGCATTTGCCAACCTCCTTATGGACCGGCGCCCGCAGGCCAGCCGAAGCGAACGCCACCATGCGCGCCACGGTTCCGTCCACGTCGCACGGGCTGCTCGCTTTTCGCAAAACAGCCTGCAGCACCGGTTGCGCCGCCAGAGATTGTGTGAGTATTCCGATGGTAAACAACATTCGCCAGGCCAGATCCGGCGGTGGCAGGTCAGGCAAAGCCCGTCTGATCGCAGCCCGGAACCGCCTCTCCACCTCGACGAGATGGCTTTCAAAAAGCCTTTGAAACAGAGCCGTTTCGGTGATCAGTCTGCCCATCAGCATAGGAAAATACTTCGCTTCCGGCGAACGGAGCAGTTCCAGAGCGGGCCGGTAAAACGCCTCGAGCGTCCGCTCCAGGCGCGGTGGATTTGCTCCGGCGGCGTGCTCCGCTTCGGCCAGCATTTCCAGACGTCTCCGGTTTACCACCTCCAGTCGGCGGGCCATAACGGCATCGACCAGCGCCTCTTTAGTTTGGAAGTGGTAGTTGACGGAGGCGAGATTGACTTTCGCTTCGGTAGTGATGGCGCGTAAGGAAGTACCGTCGAATCCATGAAGAGCGAAAAGCTTTTCGGCAGCGTCCAGAATCCGCTTCTTAGTGGATTTTTCAATCATACGATCGTTTTAAGTGTACGACCGTTTTACAAATGATGTCAAGAAAAAATTCTACCGGAGGGTGTAGTGCACCTCACTCAGCGGACGGAGCCGTCCGGCTGCCGCCTCGGCGGTGATGTCGCGCTGGGGGGTTGCCAGCATCTCAAAACCGACCATGAACTTGCGAATCGTGGCGGAGCGCAGCAGCGGAGGATAGAAGTGGGCGTGGAAGTGAAAATCCGGGTAAGGCGAGCCGTCCGCCGGCCGCTGATGAAATCCCATCGTATAAGGGAAGGGGATCTCGAAGAGATTGTCGTACCGCGTTGTAAGCCGCTTCAGGATATCAGCGAGGGCATCCCGTTCGGCGTCCGTCATGTCTTCGAACGCGCCTGTGTGGCGGTGCGGAACCAGCAGCGTTTCGAACGGCCACACGGCCCAAAAAGGAACGAGCGCGGTGTACAGATCGTTCGCGCATACCACGCGTTCGTCCAGTTCGTGTTCGAGCGCGAGATAGCTGCACAGCAGGCAGACGCCTCGGCGGCGCCGGTATTCTTCGGACGAGTGCAGTTCTTTGGCGAGTTCGTTGGGCACGTTTTCGCTCGCCCAGATCTGGCAGTGAGGGTGGGGATTGCTGGCGCCCATCATCTCCCCGCGGTTCTCAAAAATCTGCACGGAGCGGATATAGTCCTTCGCACCTAGAGCGGCGGATTGCACGGTCCAAGTGTCTATGACGTGGCGAATGGCCGCGTGCGTCATGCGTGCGAGAGTGAGGCCGTGATCGGGTGAAAAGCAGACCACTTTGCAGGAACCACGCTCACCCGCCGCGATCAACAATCCCCCGCAATCCATAGCCGCGGTGGGACTGTGAGGCTGAAGAGCCGCGAAATCGTTCTCGAAGACGAACGTCGAAGCATAGTGGGGATTAAGCACTCCACCGGCGCGGGGATTGCCGGGACAAAGGTAGCAGGCCGGGTCGTAGGAAACCGGCGCGGGTTGCTGGGGACGTTCGGTCTGCCCCTGCCAGGGGCGTCCGGTTCGATGGGGAGAGACCAGCACCCACTCGCCTGTAAGAAGGTTCAAGCGGCGGTGGGGATGCTGCTGAAGTTGTAGGCTGTCCGGATCCCGCAAGGGCATACCATAGCACAGATGGGCCGCGCATCTCCTACAATCGTCACATGGGACTGGGACTGGTTCATTTTTCGTTGAGTGTTGTCGCTCTGTTCTGGATTGCATTTGTCGTGGTGTTTTCCGTGAATCACGCGCGAGTGCGCCGCCGGAGGGGGGTAGAGGACGCTTCCGCTCGGCGCAACGATCTACGTGCGCCCGTTTCGATGCTGGGGTTGTTGCTCGAAGGCGTTGCCATCGGGATCCTGTTCGTGTTCCGGCGGCCGCTGGAGGCGGTCAGTGGGGTGGAAGCCGCCGCCGCGATGGTGATTGCTCCGGCATCGGTGCTGCTGAGTTGGTATGCGCTGCGTCATTTGGGGCAGCAATGGAGGGTGAAAGCAGTCGTCACGGAGGGTCATGAGCTGGTGACTACAGGACCGTACAGGCTGGTGCGGCATCCCATTTTTCTTTCCCTGTTCGGCATGGCGCTGGCCACGGCGTTACTGATCACGCAGTGGGCGGCAATCGTAGCCGCGGTACTCGTCTATATTGTTGGCACGGAGATCCGCATCCGCGCAGAGGACCGGATTCTGCTGGAGCGTTTCGGAGAGAAGTTCCGCCGCTATCAACATGCCGTTCCCGCGTATCTGCCATTTCTGCGATGACGCATCCGTCTGAGGATTTGAGACAATACGGTAGACGGCATCCTCAACGTGGCAGGGGCCCTTAGCTCAGCGGTTAGAGCAGCGGACTCATAATCCGTTGGTCGTAGGTTCAAATCCTACAGGGCCCACCAATCAGCGCGTCACGCGGCGGAGCAGGAAGGCGGACGCCAGAGTGATCAAGGTCAACAGCAGGCAGTCCTGGACTCACAGTCGAGGGTGTCGATAACGTGCGGATACCACCGTCCCACCTTCTTGTACAGCCATGAGTCGATCTTCTACCAACTGCAAATCGTGGTTCAAGACATTTCACTCATAACAAATAGGTATTCCGCCAACGACATAGAGGAGACGCATGAAACCGGTAACTTATCCGATGTTCGCTATTCTTCTGATGCACGGTATGCTGCTTTCAGCCGCTGGTCCACCGTTGATAACACCTCCGCCCAGGCAGGTGGAATGGACGGGAAGGGCACTCGCCGTGGGCAAAGGACTCATCTTCGAAACCGCTACCAGTGAGGAGCGCCAGGTGGGGCGGGTGATCGCAGCCGAATTCAAACGCATCCATGGGATTTCTGCCGCTGCTTCCGGAAAGGGTGCGTTAAGGGTAGTGCTGGCATTGGTTACAAGCGCGCGGGGGCGGATGGAGTTGACAACGGCTACGGGAGTCCAGCCGTATGAGGCGGCGGCGAGCGATGAGAAGTATCTTCTCGAAACCCGGCCTGGTAAAGTTGTCATCCTAGCCGAGACGCCGCGGGGGCTTCTCTACGGCGGTATGACTCTTCTACAGATGGCTGTGAAAGGTTCGGCGGGGTGGGAGATCTCAGGAGCGAGAATAGTGGACTATCCGCAGCTTGCCTTTCGCAGCCTTCACATTTGCATCTTCCCTAACACAGAGCTTGAAGGGGTACGGCAGGCCATTCTGGTGGCGGCGCGCTTCAAGTACAACGCCATTGTCATTGAAACCTGGGCCTCGCTGAAATCGGCAAAGCGGCCAGAAACCGCCTACAAATACACCTACACGCCGGAACAGATCAAGCCGCTGGTGGAGTTAGGCAAGGCGCTCCATATGGAAATGATCCCCATGCTGAATGCCTGGGGTCACGCCAGCGGGATGCGAGGCAATTCGTCACAGCACGTGGTGCTGGATCGATTTCCGCAGTTCAAACCGTTGTATGAAGAAGACGGATGGTCGTTTTGCCTCACTAACCCCGACATATATGGGCAACTGTTCGACCGGTTCGGAGAGTTGCTGGAACTGTTCGACAACCCCCGGTATTTCCATCTCGGACTGGATGAAGCCTGGGGACATCGCGGGCTGATGGAGAGCAACCGCTGCCGTGGTGACAATCCACGAGAAACGCTGGCAGCGCATCTAAGAAAACTCGCCGACTATTTCGCCGAACGCAAAGTCCGCGTCTTTATGTGGCATGACATGTTCATTCAACGGAATCACCCGCAACTGGGTCGGCTGTCACCCGCCAACAGCGTGCCTCCGTTTGACAGCCACCTGGTACTGGACCAGTTGCCGAAGGATGTGATCATGGCCGCCTGGAACTATGACTCCCGGCAGGAGTGGCCCGTGATCCAATATTTCCATGACAAAGGCTTTGCGGTGGTAGCGTGTCCGTGGAAGGTGCGGAAGAACGCCGTGGCGATGATCAACACTGCTAAGAAGCTCGGCATCATGGGGATGATGCAAACTACATGGGATTCGCTCGACGTCACTCTGCCCACGGTCGGCGAGGCGGGCATCCTAGCCTGGACGCAGCCGGGCTTCAATCTCGATACAATTCCCTACGACGATGGGTTTCTCAAACCCATCCGTGATTTGCCCATCACGAACCTCCCGAAACTCGAAGCATCCCTCAAGGCCACCGGGAGATGATCACGCCGGCTGCTTCTACTGTAGTGTGGCCGTCGGCCAACCTCCCGGTGGGGTGGATCGCAGCTACAACCACCGGATCCTGAACCATACTCCTGTCATAAGTGGTTTCTAGTAGAGTCCTTCTGGAGCTGGGAAGGGATTGATCCCCACGAACGCATTCAACCGGTTACAGAATGTGACGCGGAAGGAGTGCGGCTATTATCACAGAGGCTGTTAAGCAATTCCGGTGCGACCTATTGCGGGGTGGGTCATCCATCCCTAATGTTTTGCGTTCCGCGGACGATAGATAGTCAGAGCCGCGGACGGTGCTCGCATGGCAGAACGCTCGGTGACAGTTTCCGGGGCATTGGAGAAGATCCCCGCCTTTCCTCCTATAGCGGTTCGCGTGCTTCAACTCACGTCCGACGAGGGGGTGCCGATCGTCCAACTGGAGAAAGCGATCATGCTCGATCCAGTTCTTTCGACAGAGGTTCTGCGGAGGGCCAACTCTGCCCTTTTTAACCTGGCGTCGGAAGTAACCACACTCAAGCATGCCCTGATCATTCTGGGGCTGGAGCGAATCAAGTCGATCTCCACCACTATTGCCGCTTCGCGCTATCTGAAGAGCATCCTCATCGTTGACGAACTTCGCGCCTGCTGGCGTGCCAGTATCGCACGGGCGGTGATCGGGCAGATGCTGGCACGCTATTTCCTATTACCGGAGGACGAGGCCTACATCGCCGGACTGCTGAAAGACCTCGGACGCCTGGGGCTGATGACCGCCTATCCTCCTGAATACACACATCTTCTTTCGATGGCGGCGGCGGGCGTGCACACCGAAGCAGTGGACATCCGGGAAGCGGAAATCCAGATGTTCGGTATCGACAGCGCTTCGGCGGGTATCTACCTTGCCGGGAAGTGGGGCCTTCCGGATTACATCCAGTCGGTACTATCAGAAGAGCCCGGCGCGGAGAACGCCTCCAACCTGGCGCGCCTGGTGCACCTTGCCTCCAGATTGGCGGAGGCTCTGGGGTTTGGTTTGATTCCCGGCGCCGCCTCCGCTGACTTCGAAAGTGTTCTGGCGGAAATCCCCGAGTACGTACGGAACCGTATTCCCCGCAATGCGGATCTGTTCCGGCGCGAGGTCGAAGCCCGGCTAGAATCGTTCGATCCGAATGTAAAACCGGCTCCTAAGGCTACGAATCCACCGGTTTCTCCACCCGAAGAAAGAGCTCAGAAGGATTGCTCCTCGGATGAGGCTATCCTTGGCAGCACCGTTACTCCTCCGCAAAAGGAGCATGAACGGGTCTGGCTCTGGATACTCTGCTGCGGTGTGCTTACCACTGTTTTCACGTTGCTTTTTGTCATGCTGCTTCGCAGGTGATGACAGCGGTACAATCCGAAGTTGATTATGGGTCGTATCTACCTCCAGGAGGACCTGCTGGATCTGCGAGCCAAGTGGAAGCGTGCCGGACAAGTAGTAGTGTTCACCAACGGCTGCTATGACATACTCCATCCCGGCCACATACGCCTGCTCGAAGCCGCAAAGACGTTGGGCGATCTGCTGGTGCTCGGCCTCAATTCTGATTCAAGCGTCAGCCGGTTAAAAGGACCGGGACGTCCCCTCATCCGCGAACGAGACCGCGCGGAAATGGCTGCTGCGCTTTCCGCGGTCGATGCGGTGACGCTGTTCGACGAGGATACGCCTCGCGAACTCATCTCCAGACTCCTGCCCGATATACTGGTTAAAGGCGCCGATTGGTCCCATTGGATTGCCGGCCGGGAAGAGGTTGAAGCGGCAGGCGGAAAGGTTTTGGCCTTGCCGCTCGAGGCGGGCTATTCCACCACTGGAATTGTCGAGGAGATCCTGGCGCGTCAGCTTTGATTCATCCAGCCGTTCGAGATCTCTTTCAATCACTCAGCCGCCAGCCGGCATTTCAGGAATTAGCGCACGCTTTTGCCGCCGGGGTGGGCCCGGAACACGCCACTTCTCTTTCCGGCCTGACGACAACCGCCAAAGCCATCTATATCGTTCTGCTGCGGCAGGCGACAGAGCGCCCGGTGCTGGTGCTGGTAGACGGCAACAAGCAGGCAGAAACTTACGAAGAGCTTATCGGGACGTTTTATGAGATTCTCATTTCGTCCCGTGCGTCCGAGGCGCCGCAACTCATACCGGCGCTGGACGTCCTGCCGGCACAAAAGTTGTCTCCGCATTCCGAGGTGAGCGAGGAGCGCGCCATCGGTTTGTGGAGAATCGCAACACGCGGTGCACCTATCGTCATCGCCTCGGCGGGTTCCGCGCTGCTCAGAACCTATAGCGCCGAGTTCTACCGGCAACTCCCGCTCCTTTTGCGCACCGGCGACGAATTGCCTGTCGACGACATCCTTGCGCATCTTTACAACATCGGCTATGAACGCCGGGAACCGGTCGAGATGGTCGGAGAATACTCTCTCCGCGGCGGCATTCTGGACGTGTTTCCGGTGCAAGCGGAAAAGCCCGTCCGAATCGAATTTTTTGGCGACTCGATCGAGTCCATGCGGCGATTC
>CAADGY010000058.1 GCA_900696665.1 uncultured Acidobacteriota bacterium | reverse complement strand
TACGCGATTCCGCTTCTCGAATACCTGGATCGCGAGGGAGTAACACGCAGGCAAGGGGATGCCCGCGTGGTGCTATCCGCGGTCCCGACACGCACGGCTTGACACAAGGCGAACAAAAGGCGAATATACCAGCAAGAGGGAGAGGTCTGCCGTGCTTTTTCCCGAATTCGCACACCCCACGCTCATCGGAATCGCTAAAGAGGCCGCCGCGAGCGAGTTGTTGGAAGCCAAGGCCCGGGTCCGGTATTTCGAACTGCCCACTCGCCGTTTTCTGAGCCCCGTACGCAGCAAACGTGTGCCGTTCTGCTGGTCCATCAATCCCTACCGGGGGTGTGAATTCGGCTGCCGCTACTGTTATGCACGCTACACGCACGAGTTCATGGAACTTCGCGAGAGCTCACAATTCGAGGAGATGATTTTTGCGAAACAGTTCGATGAAGCCGCGTTCCGCCGGGAACTCCGCTCCACGGCGCGGCACGAGTCCATCGCCATCGGCACGGGGACGGATCCCTATCAACCCGCCGAGAGGCGGTTCGGCGTCACGAGACAGATTCTCGAGGTCCTTGCCGGCGAAAAAGGCCGCCGGATTTCACTGGTTACCAAATCCGATCTGGTAGCACGGGACGCGTTGCTATTTCAAACAATTAGCCGATCGAACATTTTGCATGTCAACATCACCATTACGACGCTGGATGAGTGGCTGGCGCGTTTGCTCGAAACCTGGGCGCCGCGGCCGGCACTCCGGGTGGCTGCCGTGCGGGCGCTGGCCGAAGCGGGCATACACGTGGGAGTGCTGCCAAACCCGATTGTGCCGTTGATAACAGACAGCGAGGAGAACTTGGATTCGGTGGCGGCGGCAGCCGCTCAGGCCGGGGCCGAGTCGTTCGGCGGTGGAGTGCTGTTCCTGAAACCCTGCTCGCGCCGGGTGTTCCTCCCGTTTCTGGCAGAGCATTTTCCGCACCTTCTGCGGCGGTACCGCGAGCGGTACGAGAAATCCGGTTTTCTGTGCGGGTCCTATACGGACACCATTCGGGAGCGCGTGCACCGCGTGCGGCAGCGGCATGGACTGATGAGCGGCGGTGCGAACTATGAACCCGAGTTATGGGAAGGCGAACCTCAACTGGAGCTGTTTGATGTGCGGGAATGGGACGGCGACACTCTCTGTCCAATTTCATCCAAAAATATCCGATAAGTAGACAGGAAGTTTGTAAGCCGGCGGCGTGTTCGCGTACAACGGTGAGGGCAACTTCGTGCTCGTGTGCCAGTTAATACGTCAGGGCCGCAGGATGTCCGTTCGGAAAGGCCATACTTCCCCTCAACAGAGATGGCATACCCGGGAGGGACCACACAAGATCCTCACAACCGTGCAGGCATCGTCGCCGCCATGGTGCAACGGTCATTTGCCGGCCCAATCGCAAACGTGTTTGCCTTTGCGGTATTTCTGTTCGGCACTGACCTGCTTGAGCAACACCCGCTTGCGACCTCGCTGTTTCTCGGCTTACTCACTCTTCGGCTTCTCGGACGCGTGGTATTCACTTACGTCCGCGGGAAAAGGGTGCCCGCGGGCGAGCCACCGCTCTGGCTGATCGGCCTCTCCGCCTACGCGCTCTCGCTGCCGACCGGATGCTATGCCGCATTCGTGTTGCACTCGAACGGGTACGAGGGCTGGAATACCGTGCTGATGTACGTCTTCGTCATGGTCTGTGCAATATCGGGCACTACGGCTCTTGCTCCCCATCTGCGGCTTGGGTTGGGTTATCAGGCTTCGTTGTTATCACCCGTGGTCGTCACTTCACTGGTGACAGACGGCGTGCACCGTTGGGTGGGAGCGAGTTCCGCAATACTTTTCGCGGCGTACGCGGTGATGCAGGCGATCCGGCAAAATGCGGAGTACTGGAATGCCCAGGCGGCCAACGATGCTCTTCGATGCCGGGCGCAAGAACTGGAGGTGGCGCAAGCCGCCGCGGCCGCCGCGAGCGAAGCGAAGAGCCGTTTCCTTGCGAACATGAGCCACGAGATCCGTACGCCGATGAACGGTGTTCTCGGCATGCTCGAACTGGTGCTCCGGAGCGACCTGTCGGCCGGCCAGCGGCAAGACCTCGGCTGCGCGCGCGACTCCGCACAATCGTTACTGGTGCTGCTCAACCAGATCCTGGATCACGCAAAAGCCGAGGCCGGGCGCCTGGAACTGGAGCAAATGGATTTCTCTGTCCGTGAAGTTGTACGCTCCGCGGCGGCGCCGTTCCACTTCCAGGCAGCCGAAAAGAGGATCGCCCTGAACTGCAACGTGGAGCCTTCCGTGCCGCAATGTCTGAGGGGCGATCCCACTCGTCTGCGTCAGATCATCATCAATCTCGTCGCGAACGCGCTGAAGTTCACTACTTCGGGCTCGATCGAGGTGGCGGTACGTGTTGAATCCGTCACCGCACAGCGCGTGCTTCTGAGCTTTCATGTGACCGACAGTGGACCGGGGATTCCGCCTGACAAACTGGAGACGATCTTCGACGCGTTCTCACAAGCTGACAGCTCCATCACACGCCGTTTTGGCGGAACCGGGCTCGGCTTGACGATCTGTCGCGATCTGGTGGAACTGATGGGTGGGCGGATTCGGGTCGAGAGCCAGCCCGGCCGTGGGAGCGTATTCAGCTTTACCGCAATGTTCACGATGCCGTCGGGCGAAAAGCGGGAGACCGAACCCGCCCGTGCCGAACCGCCCGTGTGCACTCCGCTCAGGGTTCTGATCGCCGAAGACAATGTTGTGAATCAGAAAATCCTCATGCGCATTTTGCAAACCAGCGGCCACTCCGTAGTGGTTGCCGAAGACGGTCTCCAGGCCGTTGCACGGTTCTCGGAGAGTCCGTTTGATGTGGTCCTGATGGACGTTCAGATGCCGCGCATGGACGGCTTGCAGGCAACCCGGCAGATTCGAGCTACGGCGGGCAGAGAAGTCCCCATCATTGGTGTAACAGCGGGCGCGACTCCCGCCGAACTCGCCGCCTGTTTCGAGGCGGGAATGAACTCCTGCATCACGAAACCGGTTGACATCTCCAGACTTCAGGAACTGCTTGCGCGGGTGTAATTGCCCGGCTAGCGGCCGGCTAGCGGATGGAGCGCGGTTACTCTCCCGCTCAGGCGGAAAGCAGACCGAGGCGCATCAGCTTATCGAGATTCCCTTCGAGGCTCCGCGCGAGAAGATCCGGCACGTTTGCCGGACCGGTGATCTGCTCCTTGCCGATTTCCAGTTTCGCAACACCCAGTTTTACGAGTGCAATGAGTTCTTCCAGCAAATCCGCGCGGTTGTGTGTCCCATCGAGCAGCAGTAGCGTATGCCGCGATAGCGGGTCGCTCAACTCCACCGTGGTGTGGCGAAGACTGGAGACTTTGTCGCTGCCGGTCGAAAGCTGATATCGCACCAGGGGGCTTGCGACCGGGCGCTCTGAAAGCTGCGAAGCGAACTGGGGTGGCGCTTTCAGGGCTTGTACAAAGCGCACTGCCGAGAGACGCAGAAGCATCTTCGACAAAGCTTCGCCGGACGACCGTCTCGTTTCTTCGTCTACATCCTGAGCCAGGATTTCATCGAGCAGGTCCGGGAACCGCACCGACCGCGGCCAAACCCTGCCGAGGTAGGCCAGCGCCGCCTTGGCGATCGGGTGGTTGGTGGACAGGCTTCGGCCTTCGGTGATCTGAAAGCGCAACCCGTCTTCGGCATCGGGCTCGCCTACGGGCGCCGACGACGAGGCAACGAAGAGATGCTGGAATCGCGCGGACAGCGCGCGGAAATCAGGCGTCCGATCACCCTTGCACAGAAGCACCTCCCGGAACGGACGCACTTTGAAAAAATCGACATATTGAGCGCGCAAATCGCGATCTTCGCCCGCCGTCTCCGAGAGCGCGCCCGCGACATCGGTCAGAGCCGATTCCTCCATGTGCCAGTACCGCGCATCGCAAAGATACCGCAACCCGCGCCGCTGCGCCTGCGCGGCGAATTCGTGGAAGTAAACCGGGCGGTATACTTCCGCGAGATCGTCGTGAAACAGGTATCCATCCTCCAGATCGATCAGCCTTTCCACTTCCTTGCGGATGGCCTCCCCGCGCGCGTCGGCCACCAGCGCGCTGCTCAACGTCCTTAGAAGAGATCGCGCTTCCGCGAGACGCTGTTGGCGGTTCCCGATGTGCTGTATGTGAAACAACAGCATCTCGCGCACTGCCAGCCGCAAATAGCAGCCGGGGAACGAATTGAAACTGACGAATGCAATTCCGTCCGGCGCCAGTTGAGAGGCGCAAACAGCTAACAGCTTCTCTCGCACCGGATCGGGAACCCATGTATAGAGGCCATGCGCGATGATGTAATCGAACTCTCCAATAGAGGCATCGATGTCCAGCAGATCCGCCTGCATCAGCCGTATGTTGGGAAGCTCCAGCGCCATCACCGCCGAGTTGCCGCGTTTAATAGCCGTACCGGCCAGATCCACTCCCACAAACCGGCTCTCCGGAAGGGACACCGCCATGGAAAGCAGGTTGCCTCCGTCGCCACAACCCAGTTCCAGAACACGGCAGCGGCCGGGGGGTGCACTTTCCAGCCCGCTGAGAAAGGCCATGGTTTGCAGGTGCGCCGGATGGGTCTGAAACCGCGGTAATGTGGGGTACGCAACTTCGTCGTAGGTGGTTTCGGAAGGGTGATCCACGGAATTCCCGTTCAGTGCATCATAATAGCAGCCGCGGCCAGTGGCTACGAGGATCCCGGATGAAGATAACGCAGGTGAAAACCGTTGTGGTAAACGCCCGTATGCGCAATTGGGTGTTCGTGAAGGTGGAGACGGACCAGGACGGCCTCTGGGGATGGGGTGAGGCGTCGCTCGAGTGGAAGACCCGCAGCGTGGCGGGCGCCGTCGAGGACCTGGCGCCGATGATTCTCGGTGAGGACCCGGCGCGCATCGAGCATCTCTACCAGAAGATGTACCGGCAATCGTTTTTCCGGCCGGGTGTTATCGGCATGTCGGCCATCTCAGGGATCGAGCAGGCGCTTTGGGACATTCTCGGCAAGATTACCGGAATGCCTGTGTATCGCCTGCTCGGTGGGGCGGTCCGCGACCGGGTAAGGATGTATACGCACCTGGGCGGCGGAGAAATGAAGGCCGTTTACGAATCGCAGCATTCCGGGGACGCTTCCGCCATGGTGGATCTTGCGCTGGAAGTCACCGCGCGCGGTTACACCGCGGTCAAGGTCCTCCTCACCCCACCAACCGAAAGCCTGAATGGCGCCGCGCTCTACCGTCATGCGGAAAGCCGGATGGAAGCTCTCCGCCGCGCGCTGGGGGCTGATATCGACATCATGGTGGACTGCCACGGGAGGCATTTTCCGGCGAACGCACTCGAGTTCTGCCGCGTGCTGGCGCCCTACCGTCCGTTCTTTGTCGAAGAGCCGGTTCCGCCCGAAAACGTCGACGCCATGGCGGAGGTGAAGCGCTCAAGCCCGGTGCCCATCGCCACGGGAGAGCGGCTGGTGACCCGGTTCGAGTTCCGGACCTTGTTTGAAAAGCAGGCTTGTCACATCATCCAGCCTGACCTCTGCCATTGCGGAGGCTTGTGGGAGGCAAAGAAGATCGCCGCTGCCGCCGAAACGTATTACGTCGGAGTGGCGCCGCACAATCCCTTAGGGCCTGTTGCGAATGCGGCCGCTCTGCATTTCGCCTTGAGCACACCGAATTTTCTGATTCAGGAAGACATGCTCACAGACGTGCCCTGGCGCTGGGACGTCGTGCGCCATTCGCTCACGAGCAAAGATGGATACTGGCTACCATCGGATGTCCCCGGACTGGGTGTGGAGGTGGATGAGGACGCCGCACGGCTGCATCCGTTCGAACAGGAGGTGATTCAATCCCTGGCGGCGCGCGCGGCTGACGGCGCGGTACTCGACTGGTAAATTTCAGCGGACGCCAACTTTCCCGCCGCTACCTGCGTCTTGTGTTTTGTCGGATCCGCACGCGGAAGCGGGCGTCCACATCGGGAGATTGAATGAATTGGAAATGGATGCCGGCGGCCGTTTTGTGTGTCGCCGGAATGGCTGTTCCCGCGGCGGCGCAGCGCTCTCACGGCTACTGGTTCGTCGCACCGGGGGGGGCTACAAGCGGCGCCCACACGCGGTTTTCACTGCACATGGGTGGCGGCGGTGAGATCGCCCTTAGACGGGGTGTGGCTCTAGGCCTCGAAGCCGGCGCATGGGGTCTGCCCAACGACTATATCGATTCGGTTATAGGCATCGCATCGCTTAATGGGACCTATCATTTCCTGCCGTCGCGCGACGACAAGTGGGACCCCTTTGCGACAGCCGGATATTCACTCGCATTCCGGAGCGGAACCCGTAACATGGTGAACTACGGCGGCGGGTTCAACTATTGGTTCCAACCGAGTGTGGCGGTGCGCGTCGAGTTCCGCGATCACTACTCCGACAGGCTGCATTTGTGGGGCCTTCGCTTTGGATTGTCTTTTCGCGACCTGATGCCGTAAAGCACTCCTATCGGAATGACGGTGACCTATCCGGTACCGCTTGCTGCGCTCGCGGCTCAGTGCCGCGCGGTGACCGCGATGGAGCGGCCACGGCGTCATCCAGCGTGTAAAATCGAGCAATGATCAGACGTCGTGAATTTCTGGCCGTCCCCGGTCTGGCTCCACTGGCCGCCTTTCAGACAGCACCTAAAACGCTAGCCGCCATCATCACCGAATACCGGCACAACTCGCATGCCGATGTGATCGCCGGACGCCTGCTCGAAGGGTACGATTTTGACGGCCGGCGCCGCCAGCCCCGCGTGAAGATGGTCTCGATGTACACGGACCAGGTGCCTGCGAATGACATGAGCCGCGCCATGGCGGCGAAACACGCCGTCGCCATCAAACCCACCATCGCCGAAGCGCTGACGCTCGGCACGGGAAAGCTGGCTGTCGACGGTGTCGTTCTGATCGGCGAGCACGGCAATTATCCGACGAACGAAAAGGGCCAGAAGCTATACCCTCGCTACGAGCTCTTCAGCAAGATCGTCGAAGTATTCCGTTCCAGCGGGCGCAGCGTGCCGGTATTTACGGACAAGCATCTGTCGGTGGAATGGAAGAAGGCCAAATGGATGTACGATCAGTCGCGCGAACTGGGCTTTCCGATGATGGCAGGCTCTTCGCTGCCGGTGACTTGGCGGCGCCCGCCCGTGGAGTTGCAGAAGGGGACTCCGCTCCGTCATGCCGTTGCCGCGTTCTATGGCGGTAGGGAAGCCTATGGCTTCCACGCGCTCGAGGCGCTTCAGTGCATGGTAGAACGGCGGCGGGGCGGCGAAACCGGCATATCGCAGGTACATGCGATCGAAGGGCCCGGCGTGTGGACGTGGACTTCAGAAAACGCCTGGGCCGGTCCTTTGTTGGAATCGGCTGTTGCGCGGAGCGAAACCCGCAAAGCCGGATCTATGCGCGAAGTTACGAAGAACCCTGCTGTATTCGTGCTCCGGTATCGCGATGGATTGGAGGCGGCGGTGTATATGCTGAACGGATACCTGGATCAGTGTGTCTTTGCTACAAACCTGCCGGAGCGAAGGGAACCGCTTGCCACGGAGATCTGGCTGCAACCCGCCCGTCCGTTCAGCCATTTCAGCGCGCTGACGTACTACATCGAAGAACTCGTGCTTACCGGAAAGCCTCCCTACCCCGTCGAGCGGACGCTGCTTACCACGGGAGCGCTGGCGGCCCTGATGGATTCGTCCTATGAACATCGAAAGATAGATACTCCACACCTGGGTGTGAAATACCAGGCGCCGGAGAAATCCCTCTTCAGCCGGGGTCCTGTACCTCCACCGGAAAAAGTGTAAGCGCGCGGACTAAGGCGAAACGGGGGATGGGGCGGCCGCCGCGCGTTTCGCCAGGATGCCCTTTGCGGCTTCGATCAGCGCCTTAGCCTTCGGCATCGAATCGATGGCTTGCGCGACCTGCTGGTCAATCTCGATCGATAGCCTGTCCGCGGAATCCTTCCCCTTCGCGGTGAGATACATGTCGACTTGCAGGCGCTGCCGGATCCATTCGTGATTGGCTGCGAAATCCGCTTCGGTAAACGGAACGCCCTCCTTCAGGAGGAACTGGTGGAAGTCGTCCTCGATTTCCCGCCCCGGGGTCCAGTTGGCAGGCAACTCTGTCTTGCGGCTGCCGAAATATTGGGCTGTGTAATTGGCGAACGCGTCCCGCCGCAGCAGTGCTGTCTGGAATGCATTCAGCTTTTCACGCGTGTACTCTTCGTCGGGTGTGATTCCACCGCCCCCGAATACCGGCCGGCCGCTGTCGGTGGCCTTCATATCTTTCGGATCCCGTTCTGTCAGATCCTTATGCGCGTAGTACTCGAAAAATGAACGATTCGAGTAATCCCGCTGGATGAGCCGCCCGCTCGGGGTGTAGTACTTGGCCGTCGTAAGCAGGAGAGCGGTATTGGACGATAGCGGGTATTGCGATTGCACCAAGCCCTTCCCGAAGGTAGGTTCGCCTACGATCCAGGCGCGATCATGGTCTTGCAGAGCGCCCGCTACAATCTCCGCGGCGGAGGCGGAAGTGCGGTCCACCAGCACGACGAGCGGGTATTCGCGGCCGTTGTTGCCCCGCTTTGCGACATAGGGACGCTCGGCCGATGCCCGGCCACGGTGGGAGACGATCAACTGGCCCTTTCGGAGAAAACGGTCTGCAATCGCCACACCTTCCCGGAGCAGACCGCCAGGATTACTCCGCATATCCAGCACCAGACCTTCCAGGGTTGATTCGTCCAGCTCCCGCAGGCTCTCTTCGAACTCCCGGCTGGTGTTCTCGTTGAAGGACTCGATACGGACATACCCGATTTTGGGCCGGATGCGGAAGGCGTTCTGCACCGTAGCCCGCGGAATACTATTCCGCACGAGCGTGAAACGTAGCGGTTCGCTTGCACCACGGCGTCGAACGGTGACCTGAACGGTTGTGCCCCTGGGGCCTTTCAGCAAATCCGCGACTTCCGAAGTGGTCGCCTTCACGGTGGGCTTGCCATCGACGGCAATAATCATGTCCCCGGGATGAATGCCGCCCTGGAACGCCGGCGAATTGGAGAATGGATATACGACAACCACCCCACCCTCACGAGCGCCTACCAGCATTCCGACGCCGAAATACTGGCCCCGCTGTTCTTCCTGTAGAACCTGGAAAAGCTTCGGATCGAAGAAACTGGAGTGCGGATCAAGCGTCCGAAGCATGCTCGAAATGGCGCCGTTATAGATCGCCTTGTCCGTATCTATAGGCTCCGCCGTATTTTCCTCCAATACGGAAAGAACCTTGGTGAATGTTTCAACACTCTGCCGAATGTCGTCGTCCGAGGTCGCTGCCGCCGTGGGCGCGAGACCCGGACCAATCAGGCCTCCCAAAAGGGAGAACAAAATCAGGGTGAGGGGAAGGTAAAACAGTGACCGCCGGGGTTGGGCCATTCCATAAGCTCCCAGTCTTTTTCAGTATAGCGGACAGTCCGGATTCTTGCGCTAAAAGGATATTGAGTTGTGGAAGCCGGGTCTGCGGCCTTTTCTGGGATAATAAGCACGTGCCTAAATCGAAGGATCTGGAATTCCGCCTCGAGCGTACCGAACAGCAACTCCGCCTTTTCCAGAAGATCAGCCGGTTTATGGTGCGTGAATTGAGCTTGCAGGAAGTCCTCAAGGGCATTGTTTCCCTGGTGGTTGAGTTCACCCAGTGCGATTCCTGTCTGGTTTATCTCATTGACAACGACGAACTGGTACTTTGCGCCTCGAATACAACTCATTCGGCCGCGGTCGGTAATGTCCGGCTGAAGATGAGCGAGGGTTTAACCGGGTGGGTCGCGCGCGAGAGGAGATTGCTCGCTATTTCCAGAGAAGTCTATAAAGACCCCCGGTTCAAGTATTTCCGCGACCTCCCCGAAGATACATACGAGGCTTTCTTATCGGCGCCGGTGATTGCCCGCAATCGTGTGGTGGGTGTCATCAACGTGCAGCACAAACTTCCTCATGCCCACAGCGGAAGCGAGATGGAATTGCTTACTACGGTTGG
>CAADGY010000057.1 GCA_900696665.1 uncultured Acidobacteriota bacterium | reverse complement strand
AGATCCCGACGCTGCTCTCATCCATGGCCAATGCCGTTTCAAGGAAGTCAGTTGCGAGGGGGGCAGCAGTCGCGTAGTCTATGAGTTACCGAGGGCCGCTACTTTCAACGGAGTTCCGGGCAAGCTCCACCCTTGTTCCATGCATTTGGGTCTGTAAGTGCGCACCCCACGTACAAGGGGATGCCAAGCCGTTTTTGGTTTTGATTTTTCATCCCTCCCAGAATGTTGTTAATCGTTATTGTGTCAACGTCATATTTAATGACGACATGGTAGTTGTCATTTACACTATCTAGGCAGCCGCCACCCCCACTTGGGCCGTACCATCCGAATACAGATCCTCCTGGCTGAACAGAGGATTGTTGAGCGTTTGCAAAAGCAATGCAAAGCAGCACTCCGGCAAAGACTCGAATTATGGTCATATATCCTCCTTAAATAGCACTCTACATGTTGATAACTGAACTCCATTCCTCGGATAATTCAACAGTTAAAGCACATCGCGCGATAATGATACAGCAATAAGCTCATTAAAGCAAGACAATAGTAAAATAATTATCGTTTCTATTTGGCGACCTATTGATTAAAATCTAAAATAATTAACAGGTTAGTACGAATTATAAGTATAATAGAATCAATTGGATGGAATCAGACCAAAGTACAAGTTGATGGTGGATTTGGTGTACTCCCTCGGTAGGCATTTTGGGCGGTTGAGATGACGGACAAAAATTTTGACAAGGCCACGGGGAAGACTCGCAACCTATAGTGTAATGGATAATTGTTGTGTGTAAGAGTAAGCTGCACCGTTAGGCCCCAACAGAGCGGTAGGCTGCAGTCTATTGACATGCTGACGCATATAACAGAATGCTTCTCGCTACTCGTTAGTCAGTCGCTCGGTATCGCCGTGGCCGGAATTGGATTCGTGCCGCCAGGGCCATCCGGGAGGGTGCCCGAGTGAAGTTGTTTCTCGGAGTGGACGGAGGACAGAGCAGCACCACGGCTCTGATCGGCGATGAAACAGGACGCGTGCTGGGCAGGGGTCAGGGCGGACCCTGCAACCACGTCGGCGCGGCGGAAGGGCGCAAAAAGTTTACCGGCGCGATTGAAGGCTGCGTGTCGGCGGCCTGCGAGCAAGCCGGGCTCGATCCGCGGCAGCTTCATTTCGAATCCGCGTGCCTGGGATTCAGCGGAGGGCCGGCGGACAAGGAACCGATTCTGCGGGAGATTCTGAGCACCTCTTCGCTTACGGTGACCACTGATGCACTGATCGCGCTGGTGGGTGCAACCGGAGGCCAACCGGGCGTGATCACGATCTCGGGTACAGGCTCGATTTCATTCGGGCGCGGCCGGTCGGGTAAGACCGCAAGGGCCGGAGGCTGGGGCTACATTTTCGGCGATGAAGGCGGAGGATTCGATCTCACACGGCAAGCTCTGCGCTCCGCACTGCGCTTCGAGGAGGGTTGGGGGCCGCCCACCAGCCTGCATGGTGCACTCCTCGCGGCAACACGCGCGGAGGATGCCAACGATCTGCTGCACCGCTTCTACACGACGGATTATCCGAGACCGGTGATCGCGGGCTTCTCCAAGTTAGTGGATGAAGCCGCCTGTTCGGGAGACCAGGTTGCGCGGGAGATTCTCATGAGTGCGGCGCAGCAGTTGGCAAGTATCACGGCCGCCGTTCGCGGCCAGTTGTTTCAACCTGGCGAAGCGGCGCGCGTCGCTTACATCGGGGGCGTGTTCAAGAGCCGGATGCTACTCGAACGCTTTCGCAGTCTCGTCGAGCTCGAGGACGGCAACCTTTTCGGCCCGCCGGAGTATGGCCCCGCCGCGGGCGCGCTTATCGAGGCCTATCGCACCGCGTGCCTCGAAGTCGTATTGAGCAACCTGCCGGATCGTGAGAAATGACAGCGCGGTTTCCTGCATACTAGTGGGTTCATGATCCGTCCGAATGCGCACTCAATCGAATCCCTTGAAACGCTAATTCAACGAAACCGCCGCGGTAAAGGCGGCGGCATTACTTCTGTCTGCTCCGCCAACCCTCAGGTGTTGGAAGCGGCGGCCCGCGAAGCCGCCGGTGCGGGAACCATTCTCTGCGTTGAATCCACATCGAACCAGGTGAACCAGTTTGGCGGCTACACGGGCCTCAAGCCTGCCGGCTTCGTGGCGTTGGTGCGAAACATCACGGAGCGCGCCGGTCTCGCGCGCGAACAACTATTGCTTGGAGGAGATCACCTGGGCCCCTATCCCTGGCGGAAGGAACCGGCCGCATCGGCGATGGAGAAGGCTTGCGAACTGGTCCGCCTTTGCGTGGCAGCGGGGTATTCAAAGATTCACGCCGATGCCAGCATGAATTGCGCCGGCGACCCCGCCGGCCCCCTCGATGAAAAGGTGATCGCGGAGCGCAGCGCGCTGCTCGCCAAGGCCGCGGAAGAGGCGCACAGCGATGTTTCCGGCGGCCCAGCGCCGCGCTACATCGTAGGGACGGAGGTGCCCGTGCCCGGAGGCGAACAGGCCGCTGGGGAACCGCCCTCCGTCACCCGGCCACAGGACGTCGCCCGCACCATCGAACTCGCACGGAGCGCTTTCGCCGGACAAGGGCTTCAAGACGCATGGAGCCGCGTCATCGGCCTGGTGGTGCAGCCGGGCGTCGAATTTGGCGATGCGGTGGTATTCGATTACGACCCCGGCAAGACCCGCGAACTGGTGGCCGCGCTGCCGCCGGATCCGCAATTGAGCTACGAAGCCCACTCGACGGACTATCAGACGGGCGGCGCGCTCCGCCGCATGGTGCTGGATCACTTCGCGATATTGAAAGTCGGACCGTGGCTGACGTTCGCATTCCGCGAAGCGGTGTTCGCCTTATCGGCAGTCGAGCGGGAGTGGCTCGGCGGGAGGCGCGGCGCCGCCGTGTCTCAAGTGCGTGAAGCCCTGGAGCAGGCGATGCTGCAAAACCCTGAATACTGGCGGCCATATTACACCGGTAGCGATGAGGACCTGCGCTTTGCAAGGGCCTTCAGTTACAGTGACCGTTGCCGCTACTACTGGCCGCAGCCCGCCGTGCAAGCGGAGTTGGAAAAGCTGTGGAACAACCTGACCACCTCCACGCCGCCATCGACTCTGCTGAGCCAGTACCTTCCCGCGGAGTACGAAGCGGTGCGAGCCGGCACAATCGCAAACGAACCGAAAGCGCTGGTTCAGGAGCGCGTCCGGCGCGTGTTGCGAACCTACGCCGCGGCCTGCGAACCGGTGGGACAAAGCTCAGACTGATTGCGTTCTGCCCGACTCCGCGGCGCGGTAGGCCGCAAACACCGTTTTCAAAACATAGAGGCTGTCGTCGACGGTCAAAGGCCAGGGGTCGAGACCGGCTGAGGCGCGGGCGATGGCGCGAACGAATTCCGTGTAGCCCGCGGGAACGGCCGGGCCGTCGAACTTATGCATCTCGCCCCGGCTGTACCATTCGAGCGGCGGTTTGTGCGTATGCTTTTGTACTGCCAGCCAGCCTTCCGAGCCCCAGATTTTGACGAGCGAATGATAGCCGCGGTCCAGATAATAGCCTGACGTCAGGGTTCCCAGCGCGCCGTTGTCAAAACGCAGGGCGACCACAGCCGCGTCTTCGGTGTCGAGCGGCTGGCCGCCCACGTTCGCCGTGAAGCCCGCCACCTCGCGAATCCGTGAGTTCGTCAGATACATGGCAAGATCAAGCCAGTGAATGCCGAGCCAGATCAGGTGCCCGCCACCGGCACGCTCCTTCTGCGCGACCCACGTCTTGTGGTAAGCGGGACGTGTGAGGCGCGTCTGGTCCGCCACCATTTGCAGATCGAGACCATAGGGCTTGCCAATGGCTCCGGATTCGACGACGCGCTTCGCTTCGAGCAGGATGGGATCGACGCGATTGGCAAGCGCGAGAACCAGCGGACGCCGCGCCTGCCGGGATTTTTCAACTAACACTTCAAAATCCGCGAGGTTTGTGCAAGCCGGCTTCTCGGCCAACACATCGCAGCCAGCGGCGAGTGCAGCGGCAATGGCCGGAGGCGCCAGAACGGCTTCCATCGTGACGAGAGCCATTTGGGGCCTGTGAACGCCGAAAAGCTCCTTCGGCGAACGGTAGGCACCCGCCAGCTTTGCGCCGAGCGCCTTTCGCGCCAACGGCTCGACTTTTCCGCCGGCAGCCGCGAGATAAACGGAAGAAACCTCTTCGGTTTTGGCCAACCCTTCCAGGTACGCTCCAAGATGCGGCGCCGCTTCATGCGTTAGCAGGGCGGCTGCAATGCGCTTGTCTTGCGCCGGGAGTGCGGAAGCCGCAAGAGTCTGTGCGAAGGTGCGTCGTTGCATCGGCATTGAAGTTATCACAGGCCGGCAGGCGTGGGAAACTCGCTATATGCGTGAAAAGGTACGTTGGGGTGTTCTCGGCGTCGCGAAGATTGCGGCCACGAAAGTGATTCCGGCAATGCAAAAAGGCGAATGGGGTGAGGTCACCGCGATTGCCTCGCGCGATATCGCCAAAGCCAGAGCCGCCGCGGAGCGGTTGGGTATCGGGAAGGCGTACGGGTCCTATGAAGAGTTGCTCGCAGACCCGGATGTGGAGGCGGTCTACAATCCGTTGCCGAATCACCTGCACGTGCCGTGGTCCACTCTTGCGGCCCGCACGGGGAAGCACGTGTTGTGCGAAAAGCCGGTTGCGATGAGCGTGGCGGAATGCCGCGGGCTGATGCAAGTGCGCGACGAAACGGGTGTAAAGATCGGCGAAGCGTTCATGGTCCGCACGCATCCGCAATGGCTGCGTGCGAGGGAGTTGGCGCATTCGGGTGAGATCGGCGAACTGCGCGCCATTGTGGCTGCATTCAGCTACTTCAATCGCGATCCGGGTAACATCCGGAACGTGCCCGAGTATGGCGGTGGCGGGTTGATGGATATCGGCTGTTATCCCATCCACATTTCGCGATTTCTGTTTGGCGAAGAACCGGCGGCCGTCAGCGCCGCGATGGATCGCGACCCGGAAATGGGCATCGACCGTCTGGCCTCTGCTATTCTGAAGTTTCCCTCGGGCTATTGCACCTTCACTTGCAGCACGCAACTGGTTCCCTATCAACGGATCCAGATCCTTGGAACCAAGGGGCGCGTGGAGGTGGAGATTCCCTTCAACGCGCCGCCGGACCGCCCCTGCCGCTTGTTTGTGGACAATGGAGCCGACGTGTTCGGAAGTGGAATCCGGACGGAGGAACTCCCGATTTGCGACCAGTACACCATTCAAGGGGACGATTTCTCCCGTGCTATCCGGGAAGATGGGGAAGTGCCCACGCCTCTCGAGGATTCCCTCTCGAACATGGCCGTCCTGGAGGCAGCGTTCGAATCGGCGCGGACTCGATCTGAAGCTACTGTTATGGGCACGTGAGAACGGCCTCTCCGCGTCTGTGATGAAAGGAGCGAACCGGCAGATTGTCTCCGTCAAGGTGGGAAACAGGATACCGGTTCGTGCGGGTTCCCCTGTCCGAGGCGGGTTTGCGACGGGCCCGATTCCCGTGGCGTAGATCCGTTGTTATCGCGCTTTACTCATTGCGCAAGACTTCGAGTGGTTTCTGATCGAGAATGCGGTAGCCGGCGAGCCACCCGGTGCTTGTGGCAAGGAAAGCGGTGAATGCGATAGCAAGAAGATTCGGCACGGGGTCGAAGCGGAAGCCGGCATCGAAAAGGCGTTTTAGCAGGAGTGCCGAAAAAGCGGT
Organism: uncultured Acidobacteriota bacterium; assembly: GCA_900696665.1. Classification (GTDB taxonomy): domain Bacteria; phylum Acidobacteriota; class Terriglobia; order Bryobacterales; family Bryobacteraceae; genus CAADGY01. The sequence continues at coordinate 17,521 of CAADGY010000057.1, read as the reverse complement.
GGCCAGTAAACTCCCCATCAACCCCGCGACGGCGCCAAGCACGATGAACTCGATGGAATAGATGCCGGAGACGCGCCGCCGCGTAGCGCCAAGCGCCTTGAAGATGGCGATCTCGCGGACGCGGCGAAACCGCGTGCCTGCCACACTGGAAGCGAGCACAATAGCGCCCGCCAGGATCGCGAACGAGGAGACGAAGCGCACCACGATGGCGATCTGATCGACGACCTCCTGTACAATCTCGAGCACGTCCGCTGCATTTACAATCGTGACCGTCGGATAACGGCGGTATGCGGCCCGCTGGAGCGCTGCGACATCTTTAGCACGCACTCTCATGCCGCCATAGTAGATTGCCGGCAATCCTTCGAGCGCGCCGGGGGTGAAGACAAATTCGATGCTCGATCCAGGGCGGACTGCCTCCGTGCGGTGAACACTCGACACCTGTGCGGAAAATGTCCGGCCGGACGCGCTGAATTCAAGACGCGCCCCTGGCCGGATGTGAAGAACTTCAGCCGCTTCCTCGGACACCGAAACTTGCGGCGGGCCCGGATTCTTCACATCCCACCATCGCCCGCTCACAATTTCAGTGTCTGACGGCTTTTCTTCCGCGCGTGTGACCATGCGTGTCCGGTAAAACCGGCGTCTCCGGGCGTCATTGGAAGCCTTTTCTACCGGTACGCCGTCGATGGATTCCAGCTTGGCCGAAACGGCGGCAACCACTTCGGGAGGCTTCTCAACGCCCGGCTGTTTGGAAAGCAGGTCAAGCAATCCTGCACGCTCGCGCTCCGTGACGTTGATCAGGAAAACATTGGGCATTTCCGGAGGCGCACTGCGAATCATCTGCAACAGCATGGAGCGCTGCACCAGAAAAACAGTAAGAGTGAACATGACTCCCACCCCAAGCGCCGCCAGAATGAACGGCGTTTGCGTGCCCGGGCGATATAGATTCGCCAGTCCGTGGCGAACCGTCGCCGGCAGCGTGACGGGGCTGTGCTCCACTACAGCTTTCAGACCGGCTAGCAGAAGCTTCCCAAACCCGGCCATCAGCACGAGACTCGCGAGCAGACCACCTGAAAACCAGCCGCCGATACGGGCAGAGTAAGAGAGCGAACCACCCGCGAGCGTGGCAGCCAGCACACCCAATCCGGCGAGAATGATGGCCCCGCCCATCGCCGCGCTCCGAAGATTCCGGCTGCGTTCGGTCCACGAAAGGCGCGCTTCGGGCATATCTCGCCGCAGGATAAGACCCGGCCGGATCCGTCTGATAGCGGCCAGGGGAGGCCACGTGAAAAGCAGTGTGGTCAGGATACCCGCGCTCATGCCCTGCAACAACGTCCAGAAATCGATTCGGATGCCGGGGCCAATCGGAAAGTAACGGGAGATCAAGGCAGGAAAGGCAACCTGCACAAAAAGCCCCACCACGATACCGGCGAGCGAGCCGGCCAGGCCCAGCAAAAGCGTTTGAAGCAGATAGATCCGGATGATCTGCGGCGATGCCGCACCCAGGCATTTCATCACAGCAATCGAATCCATTCGCTGCCGCAAATGAGAATGCACCGCGGTGGCAATGCCGAGAGCGCCCACGATCAGCGAGATCAGGCTTACCAAACTCAAAAACGTTGTGGCGCGATTCAGCCCACGGGTGATCAGCGGATGCGTCTGGCGGAAGTCGGCGATGAGTGCCGAAGGAAAGACGCGTCGCAACTCCGCCCGTACGGTTTCCACACCAGGCCCCGCCGATGGAAGTTTGAAGAGAAAACGCTGCGAAGCGCGGCTGCCCGGCGCCATGATTTTCGAACGGTCCAGACCTTCGCGGCTCAACATCACGCGCGGCCCTACGTTCAGGCTGCCGGTCATGCGATCCGGCTCCATCGTGACGATTGCCGCGATACGGTAGTCGCTTTCACCAAGACGAATCGTGTCGCCGATCGATGCATCCAGCCGCAGCAGAAGATCCGCCGAGACGACAACGGCGTCCGGAGTCAGCTTGTCGCGCAGCGTGCCGCCGGTGCTCAGCCGGATCTGCCCGTAGAAAGGGTACAAGGCGGGCTGGACCGCCTTCACCGAAACCAGTAAGGGGTCCAGCAGATTGCGAGCGGACATCATGGAGACCGTTTCGGTGATCCATGTTCGTACGATCCCCTTTTGTTCGAGCGCCTTCATGGCGGCCGATTGCGCAGGGTCCGGCATCTCAAACATGCGCACCGACAGGTCCGCCGCCATTAGGGTTCTGGCTTCGCGGAGAAGCATTCCGCGGAATGCTTCACTGAACCCGCGTACACCGGTGATGGCGCCCACTCCCGCGGCCACCGACAGAATCACGAAGAGAAATTTGCTCTTGGCGGCGCGTGCCTCCCGCCAACCAATACGAAAAGCGGTGCGCCAGGGGAAGCTGTTCATACCTCGTCCGCCGCAATCACGCCGTCGCGCAGCAGGACACGCCGGTCGGCTCGTGCGCTGATCTCCTGATCGTGCGTCACAAGGACCAGAGTCGTCTCTTCGCGCCTGTTGAGGCCGATCAGGAGATCGAGAACCATGCGGCCATTCGCTGTATCGAGATTGCCCGTCGGTTCGTCCGCCATGATGATAGGCGGGCGCAAAACGAACGCGCGAGCTAGCGCGACACGCTGCTGTTCGCCGCCCGAAAGCTGAACCGGATAATGATCGCGCCGGTCGAGCAAGCCCACTTTTCCCAGCAGTTCACCGGCACGTTCCACTCCCGTATGATTTTCCCCGGCCAACTCCAACGGCAGCAGCACGTTTTCTTCAGCCGTCAGCGTTGGGATCAAATGGTAAGACTGGAACACAAATCCGATTTTGCGGCCGCGGATCCGCGCCAGCTCATCTTCTTCCAGCCCGGTGATGTCGTTTCCGTCAATAACGACGCGGCCGGAAGTTGCCGTGTCGAGTCCGGCGAGCAATCCCAGGAGTGTACTCTTGCCGCTTCCGGATGGCCCCATGATGGCGACAAACTGCCCGCGTGGAATCTCCAGATTGATACCCCGAAGGATCTCCACCGTGTGCGCCCCCGAATCGATGGTCTTGGTGAGTCCCGATGCGTGAATCATCGGACCTGGTTTCGACATGTAGCCCCATCTGACATTATGATGAGTCTTGAGTGAGGGCTCTGCTTTTTCTTGCCGCCGGTTTGCTTCTGGCAGGTTGCCGCAGCGATCGTGAGGCCGCGCGGCAGCCGCCGCGGGATGCCACCAGTACTGATATGACGCCCCCCGCTGATGAGCGTCCGGTGATCGTTGCGTTTGGAGACAGTTTGACAGCGGGGTTGGGCGTAGACGCCGGAAAAAGTTATCCGGACTTTTTGCAAGCGATGCTCGACGCACGCGGATACGCCTACCGTGTTGTGAACCAGGGCATCAGCGGGGACACCACCAGTGGCGGCTTGGAACGGCTGGACGCTGTGCTGGCCATGAAGCCGGAAGTTGTGGTTCTTGAGTTGGGCGCTAACGACGGATTGCGCGGGCTCCCCTTGGCCTCTACACGTGCGAATCTGGATGAAATGATCGAAACGCTGAAACGGGGCGGTGCTCGGGTGGTCCTGGCGGGAATGACGTTACCGCGCAACTACGGCCCTGATTATATTCGCGATTTCGAGCACATTTTTACCGATCTGGCAAAGAAGCATTCAGCGCCGCTGATCCCATTTTTTCTCGCCGGAGTTGCCGAGTCCGGTGAGCACATGCAGGCCGACCGGCTTCACCCTACGGCGGAAGGCAACCGGCTGGTTGCGTCGAATGTAATGAAGACACTTGAACCGTTGTTGAAAAAAAGGTGAAGCAGGACTACCCGCCGCACTAAAATGGCGGAAGGAAGGCTACTTCTACGCATAGCGGTTGAGAGCGGGCGTGGCCAGTACACATATCTGTGAGTAGAGATTTATCCAGTCCTGGTACCGAGGCCGCCTATTTGCGGTGGGAAAGCGCGACCGGATCCGCTTCAGTAGAGTTAAACCGGGAACTGATTCAGACGCTGCGGGGTGAAGTATATCGCGGTGTGCAGGCTCTTCCGCGGCGCGGCGCCGAAGTCGGCGGCCTACTGCTTGGACGGTTCGCGAACTCCAATGAGATCGCCGTGCGCGTGGAATCGATCGGCCCGGTTTCGTGCGAGCACCGCTTCGGTCCTTCGTTCATCCTCTCCGATACCGATCGCGCCGGGCTGGAGCAGAGGCTCGCCGCGTACGGGGCAGACAAAGAAGTGGCAGTGGTGGGCTACTACCGAAGTTGTACCGGCCGAGACATCGAGCTGGATGAAGCGGACGAAGAACTGGCTCGGATGTATTTCACCGATCCCCGCCAGATTTTTCTTCTTATCAAACCTGTTTCGCTGCGCGAATGTGTCGCAGCGTATTTCTACAAGCGGCATGGGCGGCTTCTAACCGAAGGACAGCCGCCGCTTTCGCTCAACACCGAATACACGAGCATGCCTTCGCCACCTGAAGAACCGGTGGTGCAGCCAAGCGCTCCGATACTCCCCGCGGAAGCGCGCCACGTCGAGCCGCCTTTCGTTGAGCGGCCTTTCGTTGAGCGGCCAATGGTGCCGCCCGGTACGGTGCGCCACCGCCGTCGCGCGCGCCGCGAGCAAGCACGAGAGGAAGAAGAAGAGCAGCCCGGCCGTCTCCGGCGCCTGCTGTTGACCTTCGCGGCTCTTGCCGCGACGGTTGGTCTCATATTCTTCCTGGGTTGGTTGAATTCTGCACGCGGGCCACGCTTCAGCAACCTCGGTTTGAACGTACACCAGACCTCGAATGGCCTGGAAGTCGTGTGGGATGGCGCAAAAGCCGCGTCGCGGGATGTCCGGCGCGGTGTTTTATCCATCACCGATGGAGCGTCCGAAAATGCGGTCGAGCTGAACAGGGCGGCATTGGAACGCGGGAAGTTCGTTTACGAACCCGCCAGCAACGACGTGTTGGTGCGGCTCTCAATTTACGGAGCGGTGGGCCAGCCCGCTGGTGAGTCTTTTCGCGTAGTCGTGGTGCCGCAGAAGACGCCTCCCCCGGCCAGGGCGGCGCCGGCTATCGAGCCGCCGCCGCAGATTGCGCCTGCGCCTCCTTCTGTGAACGCGGCCGCGCACGTCAAAGCGGGCGCGCCGCGCATGCCTCCGCCGCCGTCTGCAAAACCTGCACACCAGCAAACGCCTGTTGCTATCGCTGTTCCGGCCAGAACGACACACGAAGTCCGGCCAGGTATTTCCGAAGGCATCCGCTCGCGAATCCGCGGCACGATAGTCGTCGGTGTAGATGTGCGCATCGACGCTAATGGTAAAGTCATCAGTGCCGTGTCTCAGGGAAAGGGTGATGTGGTTTACACCTATCTTGCTTCCCGGGCCGAAGAAGCGGCCAAGCTATGGCGTTTCGATCCCGCCCGCACAAAAGACGGCATCCGTGTTGCCAGCACGAAAACCGTCTATTTTGTTTTTAAGGGCTGAGCGGTTCACTTCAGCGTGCGCACTTTGATAGACGAGGGCTTTTGGCCCGAACGATAGACGCGTTGCGTTGCCTTTATGAAGTCCGCCTCCGTTGCTTCGTGAATCGGGACGAATTTCTGCGGGTTGCGGTCCACCAGAGGGAACCAGGAGCTTTGAACGTGCACGGCGATTCGATGGCCTCGCCGGAAGGTGTGATAGACGTCGGGCATCGTGAACGAAACCTTGGCCACACGGCCAGGCTCGAACGCTTCCGGTTTTTCGAAGCTGTTGCGGAACCTGCCGCGGAAAGGCTCTCCGCGCACCAGTTGCTGATAGCCGCCCATCTTCACACGTGCCGGATTCGGTTCAGGGTCGGGAAAAGTGCCGGGGTAAATGTCCACCAGTTTCACTACCCAGTCTGAATCCGTGCCGGTGGTGGATACGAGCAGATTGCATTCAATAGGCCCCACGACGGTAAAGTCTTCCTCCAACTCGTCCGTCTGATACACCAGCACGTCGGTCCGCCGCGCCGCGAATCTCTGGTCGGAAGTCATGTAAGCGGGTGCCATACCCGGGGCGGCTTCGTCCGTGAAAGGCACCGGTTTTGAAGGGTCGCTCACGTATTCATCGAACGCGTCTTGAGCGGTATTCCCGGGCGCTTTGAGGGAAAGCTGTCCGCCGGCGTCAAAATATAACGTGGGCTCTCCCGCCCGGTCCGGAGGCCAGCTATCGTGCTTCCGCCACTGATTCCGCCCGGTTTCGAAAACGTAGGCTTCCGGCAACCTCGGGTCTTCCTTATCTTTCAAGTGGTGCACGAAAAAAGGAAACATGATCTGTTCGCGAAAGAACTTGCCCGTTTCCGAAGCGAACCGGACATTGCCCAGGCGGTCTCCCTTGCCCATCCAGCCGCCGTGCGGCCACGGCCCGGCAACCAGCATGTTGTTTGCGCCGGGGCTCTGTTTCTCCGAGGCTTGATAGATGGCAAGCGGCCCGAATACGTCCTCCGCGTCAAACCAGCCGCCCACCGTCATCATGGCCGGCTTTATGTTCTTAAGATGCGGCCGGATGTTGCGGGCCTGCCAGAAGGCATCGTAGCGGTCGTGCTCCAGGAGTTGTTTCCAGAAGGCCTCCGCGTGGCCGAAAAGCGTGGTGCGGATGTTGCGAAGTGGACCGAGGCGCAGGAAGTACTCGTAGCCGTCGGGTGTTCCCAGGTCGAACCGGCGCGGGGGCACGCTGGTGCCCGGCTCTATCCAAGGCTGGCCGAAGAAGATGAAAAAATCGAATGCGTGCGGAAGAAAGAACGCACCGTTGTGGCGCCAGTCGTCCCCGATGAACCAATCCGCGATGGGCGCTTGCGGCGATACGGCCTTTAGCGCCGGATGCGCGTCAATGGCCGACATCGCGGCGTAGAAGCCGGGGTAGGAAATTCCCCAGACCCCTGCCTTGCCGTTATTGTTGGGAACGTTCTTGACGAGCCAGTCGATGGTGTCATAAGCGTCGGTGGTTTCATCAATGTCCTTGGGCCCGTGCTTCACCGTGAGATAGGGCCGCATGTTCACGAACTCGCCTTCCGACCTCGTGCGCCCGCGCACGTCCTGATAAGCGAAGATAAAACCTTCGCGCATGAATTTGTCCAGGTCTTCGCCAATGCCCTTGTAGTTGTCCGAGCCGTATGGAGAGATCGTATACGGTGTCCGCTGAAGAAGAATCGGATAGGGAACGGAGGTATCCTTCGGAACATAGACTGCCGTGAACAGCCGTACCCCGTCACGCATGGGGATGAGGTGCTCGTACTTGGTGTAGTGGGCCAGGAAGTAATCGCGGCGCTCCTCTGCTGCTTTGCGTTCAGGTGAAGGCGGAGTCTGCGGATATAACGGGGCCTGGAGACAAACGGCGATCGCAACCGCGGCGAGTAGGTCAGCAAAACGTTTCATGTGGACATGAAATATGTTACGTCAAAGCTTCGCGCAGAACTTTAAGGCTCTTGGGTACGGCCGTCGAGGCAGGTTCGTTTCCTTCCATTTCGAGCGATACCCAACCGCGATATCCCGCCTTGCGCAGGATGCCCGCGATGCGCTTGTAGTCGAGATCGAGCGTGTACCACACCCCGCCGCCGTAGTATGTCTTTGCCTGCACAATAGAGGCTTCAGGAGCGAGTCGCGCGATTCCGGCGTAAGGATCGCCGGCATAGTTTCCCGTGTCCAGGTTGATGCCCAGCCAGGGCGAATTAATCGCACGGTAGATGCGCAGTAGTGTCTCGGGATCGGTCGTCAGGCCCCAATGATTTTCGAGCGCAAGCAATACACCTGCTTTCTCCGCGTGCGGCAGGCATTGCTGGATCGAATCGATGCACCATCGTACCGCGTCTTCATTTGTGTAACCGTCGAGCGGCGGCTCCTGACCCTTCACTTTCATGAGGTCATCGAAAGACTTGATGGTTTTCCAGCGTCCGGAGTTCAGACGGACCGCCGGGATTCCCAATTGGGCCGCGATGTCGATGCAGCGTTTGGTATGCGCAATGTGCTTCTGCCGCTCTGCCGCATCCGGCCAGACGAAGTCCTGGTGTATGGATAGCATCACAAGCGCCAGCCCGTTTCGAAAAGCCCGCTTCTTCAGATCGTTCAAATACGGCGTAGTCTCATCGCGCATCTGGCGATGCAGAATCTCGACTCCGTCGAACCCAAGCCGCGCGGCATCGTCGATCACCTGCTCAATGGGATACTTCTCGGTCCGGAAGTGCCAATAAGAGTAGGTGGAGACTGCCAGCCGTATACGGCCGCCCGGCGACGGGGCGGGACCTTGGGTTGGCGCTGCTCCTAATACTGGGGCCGCAGCCGCCGAAATCAACACTTGTCTTCGTGACATTCGCATGAATGACCTCTCATTTGTCTCATCATCTCAGGAAACTATGGGAACATGGTCTCAAGAGGCGGCATTGCAGGTTCTTCGAATTCGTGCGCTGTTGTTCTTTCGTCCGTTATGGTCACGATAACCGGCACCCTTCGTGGCCGGAAGTTTACCGCCAGGACGGACTCCGGCGGGTGTTGGCCAGCCGCTTACCTTATCGCGGAGGCTCCTGTGCCCGAATCGGTTAGAACCCGGATTGGTGAAATCGCCTGCGCCCACGATACCGGCGGGCTGCCGTTAGGGGGGCGCAACTTTCTTGACCTCACTTTGCTGGCGTCCGGGGTTTCCCGCACGAACACCGGCGCGCCGCAGCAGTTCGCCGGAACGTCTGCTGTTCATGAAACGGGAATCTCCATCGCCGGACAGAGGAATCTGAATAACGCGTTTATCGCTGATGACTTCCCGGCCCATGACGACCCCGGTCTCGCCGGCAGCTTACTCAGCCAGGAGGTCATTCAGCAACTCCAGGTTGTCACGTCGGGCGGCAATGCCGGCTTTGGCCGCGTCTCCAGCGGAGCGTTCAACATTGTCACGAAATCGGGCGCCAATCATTGGCACGGAAGCCCAGACGGGATTCTCCCAAACCAGCGATTGGATGCGCGAAATCCACTTGCAATAGGCGCCCCGGCTTCGAACCGGGAAGTATACAAACGGCTACTTGATCCAAGGCAGCTCCAGCTTGGAATGCGTTTTGATTTTTAGGTGTGAGAATGCTTACTGTTCTTGCGTTTTTCACGTTGTACCTGAATCCCGCGACAGCGGAGGTTCCGCTCCGTCAGCCGCAACTCGCCGCCGATGGTCACACGGTGGTGCTCGCCTACGGCGCCGGTAAATCGATCTTTGTAGCAGTATCTTCCGATCGGGGTGCTACTTTTTCGAAGCCCGTCAAAGTGGCGGAAGCTGAGGTTCTTCCACTCGGCAGGCATCGGGGACCACGCGTCGCCGTCAGCGGTTCTACCGTCGTCGTCACCGCGGTGGTGGGGAAACGTCTGGCGCAGGGGCCTCACGCGCACGGCTTGCCGGGCGATGGGGATTTGATGGCATGGTACTCCTCCGACCGTGGTGCGACCTGGTCCGCCGGCAGGCCGGTGAACGATGTCCCGTCAGCAGCGCGCGAAGGACTACACACTCTGGCGGGCGATGGACGTGGGCGCGTGTTTGCGGCCTGGCTGGATCTGCGTGGGCAGGGAACCGGCCTGTACGGAGCGTTTTCGAGGGATGGAGGCGCTACGTGGAGCCGCAATGTGCTGGTCTACGAGTCTCCCGGTGGAACCATCTGCGAATGCTGCCACCCGAGCGCGAGCTTTTCTCCCTCGGGCTCTCTTTGGGTCATGTGGCGTAATTCGCTCGAAGGCTCGCGGGACTTATATGCGGCGCATTCCAATGATTTCACTCATTTCAGCCCCGCGCAAAAACTGGGAAACGGAACTTGGCTTTTGAAAGCCTGTCCGATGGATGGCGGCGGAATAGCGGCCGGCGGAAACCAGGTTGTGACGGCGTGGCGCCGCGATTCGGCCATCTATCGGACGGAACCAGGAAAACCAGAGACGATGTTGGGCGCGGGCAAAGACCCCGCTATCGCGCAAAGTGGAGACCAGACCTTCATCGTATGGAACGAAGGCGGTGGCATCGTACTCTGGGGCAACAGCGGGCATATCCGCAAGTTGTCGCAGAAGGGCGCTTTTCCGTCGATCACCGGCTTGCCGGGCGCAAGCGCTGCTACGGCGTGGGAGCAAGACGGCGGCATCGCGGTGGAGGTTGTACACTCCGGCGGGCGCCATTGACCGGCGAATGAACTTGCCAGCGCGCCGCCCGCAAGAGCGGTGGCCAGAAAACAGGTACAGAGCAGTAAAAGCCTGAAATGTTTTCAATCCCCCGCGCATTGCGCCACGGGTTTCCGGCCTTCGAAAAGATCGTTTGCGCGCACCTGCTTTCTCTTGCGCGATTGTCCCATCGTGATCAAGACCACTGCGGCAACGATGGTGCACATTGCCAATACGGAGGAGCGCGTCAGCGGTTCTCCGGCCAGCGCCCACCCGAGCAGCACCGCGACCACGGGATTCACGAATGCATACGTGCTCGCTTTGGCCGGTGTGGTGTGAGTGAGAAGGTATATGTAGGAAGTAAAGCCGATCAGCGATCCAAAGATGGCCAGATAAAGGAATGCGGCAAGCGACGCCATCGATACGGTATCCAGCCGCACACGGCTTACTTCGCCGGTCATGACTCCGGTGATAGACAGCAGCGCGCCTCCGCAGAGCATCGTCATGGCATTCGCGAGACCGGAGAAACGCGGCGTTGGGGCAGTGGTTCCATACAATGACCCGGCAGCCCAGGAAATCGCACTCACCAGAATGAGCGCCGCCGAAAATAAGTGAAATCCGCCCGCGGTATCCACACTCCACGCCGGGGCAAACAGCAGGGCTACACCGGCGAAACCGAGGCCGATGGCAGCCAGGTCCACCTTGCTTGGGGCGATGCCGCCGGGCCACGCCCATGCGAGCAGAACCAGCCACAGAGGCTCGCTGGCAATCAACAAGGCCGCTACACCGGACACGATGCGCTGCTCGGCCCAAGTGACGGCGCCGTTTCCCACCAGGAGCATGAATGCGCCCATGATAAGGGCCGTTCGCCAGTGAACCCACTTTGGCCGCTCCGCCCCCCGCCAGATGCTCCAGACCAGCAGCACCGAACCGGAGAGCAGGAATCTGCTGCCTGCCATCAGGAAGGGCGGTATGGTTTCGATCGCGTAGCGGATCGCAAGATACGTGGAGCCCCAAACGATGTACACCGCCGCGAACGCCGCCAGCAGTTTCAATCGTGCATGTTTCGTTTCAGGCATGGGTACGCTCCTCCCGGTCCGCCGGGACGGGAACCGCTAGGGTCTCCTTGGCCGTGGCAAGAACAATACTGGTACGGGTGGAGCGTATGGTCGGGATAGCACCCAGGCGATCCCGCAACAACACACCAAGCGCTTCCGTATCGCGCACCCGCACTTTCACGAGAAAACAGTCCTCCCCGGCAATATGATGTACTTCCTGGATCTCCGGAATCGCAATCAGCTTCTCTTCGGTTTCGCGTGAACCCAGCGGTTCTTCCGCCCGTACAAACACGAAAGCTACCAGGCCCCAGCCGAGCGCCATGGCGTTCAACCTCGCCTGGTAGCCCTGAATCAAGCACCGTTCCTCCAGTTTGCGGACGCGTTCCAGTACCGCCGACGGAGCCATTCCCAACTGGCGGGCCAATTCCGCGTTGGATATCCGGGCATCCTCCTGGAGAATCTTCAAAATTGTTAGATCAACGTTGTTCATTCATCCAACAACAAAATTATATGATGTTTATTCTGACAATATCAATCATAAAAGAATAATATTCACTACAACTCCTCCCAAGGGCGAAAGATATGCTGATGCTCTCGCATGTCGACCCGAGACCCGCGAAACCGGACACCCTCCATTTCCAACCGTATGCGCTGGTCGGAGGCCGCCTCCCCTTTGAGCCGGATTTGTCCGCCGGCGCCCAGGACGCGTTGCCACGGCAGCGACCCGCCCGACTTTCTCAAAACCTGGACCACCTGCCGATGATGTAGAGGATAACCGGCGGCTGCGGCCACTTGCGCATACGTCGCAACCTTGCCGCGAGGAATCTGCCGTATGACACGGCGAATGGCCTTGGCCATATCCTCGGAAGCGCGAAGCCGCAGCAACCGTCGGCGAAGTTTTTTTGGGCTCTCCCCGGCCATTCCGCCATTATGCTGGAACATGCCGCACCTTAGCCGCTCGAAAGGACTTTGAGTCCGGCGATGCCGCCGATAATTAACATCAGGCAGGTCAAACGCAAGAGGTTCGCGGATTCGCCCAGGACAAGTATTCCGAATAATGCGGCGCCGAGGGTGCCGATGCCTGTCCAGACAGCATAAGCGGTTCCGATAGGCAACGTACGAACCGCGATGCCAAGCAGACCCATACTCGCGACCATCGCCAGAACGGTTAGAATCGTGGGCCCTAAGCGCGAAAACCCTTCGGTGTACTTTAGCCCCACGGCCCAGCCTACTTCCAGGATTCCGGCAATCACGAGAATCGTCCACGCCATTTTCCGATCGTTCTCCTTTTTTGAGTCGAATGGTCCGCAGAAGACCTCATGTTATTCTGATAGCTGAACCTGCATTCCCTCAAGTTGGACCAACACTTTTGAAGATCGGTTTTGTAAGTCTGGGTTGCCCAAAGAACCTCGTCGACACGGAAGTCATGATGGGGCAGCTTGCCGCACGGGGGCACGAGCTCAGCAGCGACCCGGCGGAAGCCGAGGCCATTGTCGTGAATACGTGCAGCTTCATCGATCCTGCCAAGCAGGAGTCCGTGGAGACGATTCTCGAGATGGCCGGGTACAAGAAGACCGGGCGCCTGCAGCGGTTAGTCGTAGCCGGCTGTTTGGTGGAGCGCTATCGCGACGATATCCGCAAGGACATTCCGGAAGTAGACGCCGTCATCGGAACGAACGAGTTGGACGGCATTGTCGCTGCTTGCGAAGATGGCGAGTCCGGGCACAAAGACGGGGGCGCATACCTGTACCACGATCTGACGCCCAGAATCCTGGCGACTCCGCGGCATTACGCGTATATCAAAATCGCCGAGGGATGCGATCATCCCTGTTCGTTCTGCGTGATTCCGCAGTTCCGCGGCCAGTTCCGCAGCCGCCGGTTCGAATCCGTGGTGGCCGAGGCCACGCGGTTGTTCGCACAAGGTGTCCGGGAGGTCAACCTGATCGGACAGGATACCACCTGCTACGGTGAGGATCTCGGCATCAAAGACGGTCTGGCCGTTCTGCTGGAGAGACTGGCCGGGATTGAGACCAGCGGCCGGAAGTGGATCCGTTTTCTCTACTGCTATCCCAACCGCATCTCTCAAAAATTGCTGGACACCATCGCCGCTCACCCAGCGCTGGTAAAGTACATCGATGTCCCGCTGCAGCATGCCAGCGCGAATGTGTTGAAGCGCATGAAGCGGGGCGGCTCCGCAGAGATTTTTCTGCGGCTGATCGACAAGATTCGCCGGACGATCCCGGGCGTGGCCATCCGCACCAGTATGATCGCCGGATTTCCTGGCGAGACGCAGTCCGATTTCGACGAACTTTGCGATTTCGTGCAGGCCGCCCAATTCGACAGGCTGGGCGTTTTCTCGTATTCGGATGAAGAAACCAGCGCCAGCTATCATCTCGACGGCAAGGTGGACAGCCGCACAATCTACCAGCGCAAGCGGCGCCTGATGAGTTTGCAGAAGAAGATCTCGCGCAGGCGGAACGGTGCTCTTCTCCATGAGGAAGTGCCTGTTCTGGTGGAGGGTCCTTCTCCGGAATCCGGCTTCCTGTGGCAGGCGCGGCTTGCCACGCAAGCGCCGGACATCGACGGTGTCTGCTATCTAACAGATTTGGGCGACGCCCCTCCGGTTCCCGGTGAAATACGCCAAATGCGAATTACCCGCGTGCACGACTACGACCTGGAAGGGGTGCTCATCGATGGCGCCAATGAATTCCTGCCTGTGCCGCGCGCCGAGTTATTTCCGATTCTGCCGGCGGCGCGCGCCCGTATCGATCCCCAAAGCCTATGAAGTGCCCGATCTGTGAAAAACCGGTTGCGATGGACGATCCTTACATGCCGTTTTGCAGTGAGCGATGTAAGTTGATCGATCTCGGTAACTGGGCGTCCGAAAAGTACGTAATTTCCTCACCTGTTGTTGAGCCGCCTCCCAAGTCCGATGATGAGTAGGCGCGTGAGCCGGATGGCTGTCGCACTGGCGACGTGGTTTGGATGCGGGCTTGCTCCCGTGGCGCCCGGCACCGCAGGATCCTTGGGCGCCATTGCTGTCGCGATATTGCTGGATCACTGGCTTCACCCGGCGGCATACTGGTGGGCCATCGCCGCGGTCCTGCTCTCAATTCCGGCGATTTGGGCGGCGGACCGGACCGCCGCCGGAGTGGGGAAAAAGGACCCTGGGTTGGTCGTGGTGGACGAGGTTGTCGGCCAATGGATTACTCTCGCAGCGCTACCGTCATTTTATTGGCTGGGCGTAGCCGTTGCGTTCTTCCTGTTCCGGCTGCTGGATATTGTGAAACCGTGGCCCGCGCGGCGCCTTGAATCGCTGCCCGGAGGCTTCGGTATTGTCGCCGACGATGCGATGGCGGGTCTGTATGGCGCGCTTGTGTTATTGGCTGCGGGATGCTTCAATCTTTATTAACAACTATGGCGATGCGCAAAGATGCCGACGGAAAACCGCAGATTTCAGCGGTCTATCCGGCGGCGGCGATTCCAGGGGGCGAACTACAGATACGGGGCAAGGGGTTTGCCAAGTCAACCCGGCCGCAGGTCACGATTGGAGAGATCGAAGCTCCTATCCTGGTCGGTTCTGATTCCTATGTTGTCGCCAAGGTTCCGGAAGGCACTTCCGAAGGTGAATTGGTCGTGATGAACGGAGAGAAGTCGAGTGTTGCCTGGGCGTGCGATATTGGAATCCAGATCGCCGACAGCGTACACCCGGTCGCCAACCCGGTGGTCGATCCGGCCGGCAACATCTACACTACTCTCAGTGGACCTCGCGGACAGAAGACGCCTGTCGCGGTCTATCGTATCGACACCAGCTACAACGTCAAACCCTTCATTACGGATCTGATGAATGCGACCGGCCTGGCGTTGGACGGTGAAGGTACGCTGTACATCTCCAGCCGGCATGACGGCATTGTCTACCAATCCTCGCCATCGGGCAGCCTGTCCGTTTATGTTGAAGGAATGGGGGTGGCGACCGGCCTGGCTTTCGATGCAGACGGAAACCTCTACGTAGGCGACCGTAGCGGGACTGTATTCAAGATCAGCCGCAACCGGCAAATTTACGTTTTTGCCACGGTCGAGGCGTCTATTTCCGCCTATCACCTCGCATTCGGACCCGACGGATACTTGTATCTCTCCGGGCCCACCACATCGAGCTCCGACGCGGTTCACCGGATCTCGTTGTCCGGGGAAGTGGAAGTGTTTTATAAAGGGCTAGGGCGTCCGCAAGGCTTGGCGTTTGATGCCGACGGGCGTCTATACGTCGCCGCATCCATGGGCGGCCGGCGCGGCATCGTTCGTATCGATGCCGATCGGAACGCGGAACTCTTTCTCTCCGGCCCAGGTATCGTCGGGTTGGCATTCGCCCCCTCCAGGGCACTGGTTGTCGCGACGAACAACGCTCTGTTCCGCGTGGAGACCGGTATTAAGGGTCGCCCGTTGCCTTAATGCCCCTCCAGCCGATGCAAGCCGAGATCATCGCCGTTGGCTCGGAATTATTGACCCCGCAGAAAATCGACACGGATTCGCTTTATCTTACGGGCGAATTGAACGCCTTGGGCATTGAAGTTGTCGCCAAGGCCGTTGTGGGAGATGACCGCGAACGGCTGTCCGCAATGATCCGCGACTCCCTCCGGCGTTCGCCGATCGTGATCCTTACCGGTGGATTGGGACCTACCGAAGATGATGTGACGCGCGATGCAGTGGCTAGTGCGCTCGGGCGGGAACTGCAGTTCAACCTTGCTGTCTGCGAGGGGATTGAAGCACGCTTTCGCCTCATGAACCGCCGCATGGCGGAAATAAACAGGCGTCAGGCGTACATCATCGCCGGCGCTGACATTCTGAACAATGAGAACGGCACCGCGCCCGGGCAATGGGTCGACGATAACGGCCGGATCGTGATTTTGTTGCCCGGTCCGCCGAACGAACTGAAACCGATGTTTAGCCGCGGCTGTTTGCCGAAACTCCGGGCGGCGGTACCGAGCACCGTGATTCGAACGCGGTTCTACAGGGTGTCGGGAATGCCCGAATCGGAACTGGACCAGTTGATCTCGCCTGTTTATACGCGCTACAGCAATCCGGTCACTACCATACTTGCCGCCCCTGGCGATATACAGATCCACCTGCGCGCCCGAACGGAAACGGAGCCGCAGGCCGAAGCTCTCCTGAGCGAACTGGGCGCACAGATCGAGGAACTGCTGGGCAAACGCATTTACTCGTGCAATGGCGAGCCTCTGGAGGCGGTAGTGGGTACGGCGTTACGGCGCCGCGGGGAAACCCTGAGTGTGGCGGAGAGTTGCACGGGGGGCCTTCTGGCGGGACGCATCACCAGCGTCGCGGGAGCGTCCGATTACTTCGCCGGCGGCTTCACCACCTATACAGAGGCGATGAAATCGTCGGTCCTCTCGATTGATCCCGAACTGCTGCGCGTCCACACCGCGGTGAGCCAACCTGTGGCCGAAGCCATGGCTTTGGCCTGCCGCGAACGAACAGGCTCTACGTATGCGCTTTCCGTTACCGGCGTTGCCGGTCCGGGTGGCGGAACGGAACAGAATCCCGTCGGTACGGTGTACATCGGACTCGCCGGCGGTGACGGATGCGATGTCAGGAGAATGCGCTTCCTCGGCGACCGCACGCGCGTCCGCATACTCGCCGTGCAAAGCGCTTTGAACCTGTTACGTGTGCATCTCGATAGCGAAAGCGGAAGGTAGCCGGTGCGTGCCGGAATCGCGTCTCTACTGCTCGTTGGCTGTGCATTAGCCGTGGCGTGTAGTGGCCGCAAGGAGCAGCACATCCCTTCCCCTCCCGAGATCAAGCGCCAATCGGCTGCCGGCGCCGTAATTCCAGCAGGAACGATCATTGTCTTGCGAATCGTAGACCCGATTGCCACCAGCAAAGCGGACGACTCCCTTGGCTATGCGGCGGTCACGGCGCGGGACATTCCGGAGCAATCCGGAAAAGTGCTGATACTCGCGGGATCTCCGGCTATCCTTGGAGTGGCACAAAGCAGCAGCGGCCTCTCACTCGTTTTGCGCTCCGTGATGATCAACGGGAACAACTACCCTACAGCCGGCAAAAGTGCACTTCTCGGCGCTTTGGTGCAGGCACTGGCGCCCGGCGTGGAAAGTGTGCCCCCGGGCCCTGTTGCAGATGGCGCCATCACGGTCGAAGGCGCAAGCATCAACGTTCCGCGGGGATCGCTACTGACCTTCCAACTCGCACAGCCCTTTACGATTGGAGAGGGTTCCCGCTAACCCAAGTTCGTCACCACAGGGACGAAACCCGGCCTAAGCCATTGAAAACAGGTTTAGGCGGTTACCGAGTCTACACTACATTCGCGATTGAGTTGGAGATGGCTTGGCAGGTTGACGCCAAGTT
>CAADGY010000056.1 GCA_900696665.1 uncultured Acidobacteriota bacterium | reverse complement strand
CATTTGAGCAGGCGTGGGCAAAAACCCTGGGCGTGAAGCATTGCGTCTCCTGCGCCAATGGCACGGACGCGCTTTACATCACCATGCGCGGACTGGGGTTGAAACCGGGCGACGAGGTCATCACCACCGCTCACTCCTGGATCTCGACCACGGAAACCATCACTCAGGCCGGCGGGCGGGTGGTGTTCTGCGACACCGACGACGAAACGTTCACCATTGATGCCAGGCAGGTGGAATCGAGGATCACCCCGCGCACGGTCGGCATCATTCCCGTGCATCTCTATGGGCAGCCCTGCGACATGGACGCGATCATGGCCATCGCCCGGAAGCACAAGTTGTGGGTGATTGAGGATTGAGCGCAGGCGAATATCGCGAAGTAACAGGGGCGGCTTACCGGAACGGTCGGCCACGCCGCCACGTTCTCGTTCTACCCTGGTAAGAACCTGGGCGCCTATGGCGACGCGGGCTGCCTGGTGACCAATGACGATCAACTGGCGGACTGGTGCGCCACCTATGCCCGGCACGGTGGCAAAGGGGAGCATGTGATGGAAGGCATCAACAGCCGCTTGGACGGATTGCAGGCGGCGATTCTCAACGTAAAGCTACCGCATCTCGCGGCCTGGACGGAGGCGCGTCGCGCCGTGGCGGCGCAATACGACCAAAGGCTCAAGGGAGTGGGCGACCTGCGGCTTCCGGGAATCGGACCGGATCGCGACCATGTGTATCACCTGTATGTGATCCGCACCGAACGGCGGGACGCCCTCAAGAAACATCTGGGGGATGCCGGGATTGCGACCGTGTTGAACTATCCCAAGGCGCTTCCCTTCTATCCGGCCTACGCTTACCTGGGCCACAAACCACAGGACTTTCCGGTGGCGTACGCCCACCAGTCCCGCATCCTCTCGCTGCCGATCTATCCCGAGTTGAGCGATGAAATGCTGGGTTACGTCACCGAGGCCATCAAGGGTTTCTTCGCCGGCGATGGACAAACTTCGTGAGACGCAGAGCAACAACCAGTGTGACGAGCCCGGTTGCTTGAATCATGCCCCCCCAACTGGCGCTTTTGCTCACGATCGGTTTCGTGCTCTTCCTGTTTCGATGGGAAACGCGCGCCGCGGGGCGGATGAGCCGCGCCCTCTGGATTCCGCTGACTTGGATTCTGATCACTGGATCGCGGTTCGTCGGCCAGTGGTTGCAGGTCTTCAGTGGCGGTGGCGGCGGTGTGGCTTACGACGAGGGCAGTCCGTTGGACGCGCTGGTGTTTCTAAGCTTGATCCTCGCGGGCTTCAGTGTCCTTTACCGGCGGCAGGTCACGGTGTCCGAGGTCATTCGCAACAACGTCTGGATCTCCATCTTCTTCATCTACGGCTTTGTGGCCATTCTTTGGTCGGACTTTCCGTTTGTGGCCTTCAAACGCTGGATCAAGGTGCTGGGGCATCCGATCATGGCCCTGGTAATTCTGACGGAGCCAGACCCGATGGCCGCATTGCGTGGCGTCCTGAAGCGCGCGGCTTTCGTGCTGCTGCCGTTCTCAGTCGCGTTCATCAAATACTTTCCTGAAATTGGCCGTGGATTCGATCCATGGAGCGGGCAGGCAGTTAACAATGGCGTTAATATCACCAAGAATGAATTGGGCTGTATATGCATGGTTTCGGGCCTTTTTTTCTTTTGGAACCTGTTGCAAGCCCGCCAACTGGAGGACCGCAAGGCTCGACGCAACGAGGTTCTTCTGAGTATTGGATTCCTGACGATGGTTTTGTGGCTGTTGGCTCTCGCCGACAGTGCCACATCGCTTGCCTGCGCGATCATCGGGGCTGGCGCCATGGTCCTGCTCGGGATGCGCTGGGTAAACAAGAGATACCTGGGAGTTTATGTGGTGGTTGGGGTGCTGGTTTTTGGCGCGGCCGAAACGCTGCTTGGGGTTTACGCCGGGGTGGTGAAAATGTTGGGGCGCGACCCCAATCTGACGGATCGGACGGAGGTCTGGGCGGATGCCCTTGCCCTCGTGGACAATCCAGTCCTCGGCGCGGGTTTTGAAAGTTTTTGGCTGGGGGAGCGATTGGACAAGCTCTGGGCCAAGTGGTGGTGGCAACCCAATCAGTCTCACAATGGCTACATCGAAACCTACCTGAATCTCGGTGTCGTCGGAGTGATTCTCCTGATTGCCACGGCGGTGGCTACCTTCAGGAAGTCCCAAACTGAACTGCTGCGGAATTTTGAGTTTGGCCGTCTGCGTATGGCCCTTCTGGTCGTTATTTTGGTCTATAACTTCACCGAAGCGACCTTCAAAGCGGTTGCCGTCTTATGGACACTTTTTCACGTTATCGCGCTTGACTACCCAAGGTATACCCCCAACCCGGTGGCACAGACCTTTGTCCCCAAACCTGAAATGCGGGAATCTGCATCTGATTAATCATTTGCAGCGGCTTGGTTGGTAAGAGTCACGATAGTTCAAGGTACCGCCGCCAGCTTAATGAGATGAAATACGTCCTCATTACCGCCGCCCGCAACGAACAGGCGTTCATTGAGAAAACTCTGGCTTCGGTCGTGGCGCAGACGCAGCAGCCGGAGCGTTGGATCATCGTGGACGATGGTTCGACGGATGAAACACCCCATATTGTCGAACGCTTCGTAAAACAACATCCGTGGATTGAGCTTATTCGCCGTCCAGCGCGAGCCGACCGCAGTTTCGCTGGCAAGGCACACGCGGTGAACGCCGCATTGGAGCGGGTGAAAGACATTTCGTTCGAGGTCATGGGCAATCTGGACGCGGACGTTTCTTTTGAGCCGGATTACATGGCATTCGTTGTCGGGAAGTTTGCCGGCGACCCGAAACTCGGTGTGGCGGGCACGCCCTTCACCGAAGAAGGCGGGTACGACTCCACGCGCGACAGTTTTGAAGGCCAAAACTATGTCGCCGGCCCTTGTCAGCTTTTCCGGCGTGCCTGCTGGGAGGACATCGGCGGTTATGTGGCCAACAAAGCGGGCGGGGTGGATTGGATCGCCGTGATGACGGCGCGGATGAGGGGTTGGCGCGTCCGGGCCTTCCCCGAGAAGCGTTTTCATCATCATCGCTCCATGGGCACCGCTCAGCGCGGGCAGCTTGCCTCGATGTTTTCCTACGGCGAAAAGGACTATTACTTGGGCGGGTCGCCCTTGTGGCAGTTGTTCCGCTGTACCTATCGAATGGCGAAGCGACCATTTATTACAGGGGGGCTGGCTTTGTTTCTAGGTTACTTTTCGGCGATGTTGCGGCGGATGCCTCTGGCGGTCAGTCCGGAACTGATGCGCTTTCACCGCGCCGAGCAGATGAAGAAATTG
>CAADGY010000055.1 GCA_900696665.1 uncultured Acidobacteriota bacterium | reverse complement strand
TTGATCGGGGCCGGACGCCGTGGAACGGTTCTGCTACGGATTTTGCTCAACATCCCCGGAGTGCAGGTTACGGCGGTCTGCGACACCAACGCGGACAACCTGGCCGCCGCGGCCGCCGCCGTCGGGGAAAAAGGCCGGAAACTTCCGGAACGGTATGGCGGCAGCCCGGAGGCTTTTCGCAAACTGCTGGCGCACGACGACCTGCAGGCGGTCATAATCGCCACCCCGTGGGAATGGCATGCTCCCATGGCCGTGGCGGCGATGAAGGCGGGTAAATACGCCGGCGTAGAGGTCCCCGCGGCGGTAACGCTCGACGAATGCTGGGAACTGGTGAATACCTCCGAGCAGACCGGCGTGCCGTGCATGCTGTTGGAGAACGATTGCTTCGGTGATGGCGCCCTTATGGCGCTCAATCTGGTGCGGCAGGGCGTGCTCGGCGAGATCGTACACTGCGAGGGAGGATACCAGCACGATATCCGCGCGGGCATTTTGCGCGGAGGACAGTTGTCCTGGCGTGCCCGCCACGCGTTGAAGCGGAATGGTGACCTCTATCCCACGCATCCCGCGGGTCCGATGGCGTGGTGGTCGAACATAAACCGCGGAGACCGCTTCGTGTACCTTACCTCCACAGCCAGCAAATCGCGGGGTATCAACCACTATATTAGGAAGTACCATGGCATAGATCACCCGTATGCCAATACGAAATTCGCGCTTGGGGACGTCGTCACCACTGTTCTTAAGAGCGAGCACGGCGTCACGATGGTGATCTCACACGATACCAGCCTGCCGCGTCCTTACTCGGACTCCGGCGAAACCAGCATTCCGCTGATGGTCATCCGTCTGCAAGGCACTGAAGGGATTTTTTCGGGAAGCCTGGACCGCATCTACATCGAAGGACAGAACGGACCAAATTCCAAAATGCACAAGTGGCACGACATACGGCCTTATTACGAGCGCTACAGGCACCCGCTGTGGAAGAGACTCGGCGAGGACGCCGTGGGGTACGGCCACGGGGGGGAGGACTATGTTTGCCTCAGCCAGTTCGTGGAAGCCGTGCGGCAGCGTAAGCCTGTGCCGGTGGACGTTTATGACGCCGCATGCTGGAGCGCCATTTCTCCGCTCAGCGAGCAATCGGTAGCAGCGCGGAGCGCACCGGTGGACTTCCCCGACTTCACCCGCGGCAAGTGGAAGGTGCCGCGGCGCGTCGAGTTTCTCCTCTGATTGCCGGTGGAACTGCGCGATGATCCCATGATCCAGCCTGACAGGTCCGTTAGCGGGCAGGTGCGGGGGTTTTTACTTCTGACACCGCCGGCTAGACTTCCACGCCGAGTTCGTTCCAGCTCACGATACGTTCCCGCACCATTGCCTCATGACCCAGGATGGAGGTTAGAGCCGCGGTGGCGCCTACCGTGATATCGGCCGGGTTCGGCGCTCCGTTTATAATGCAGTCGTAAAATGCCGTCGTGTGTGCATGCCGGGGCTCCTGGCGTGGTTCGGCAATTACTTTCACTTCACCCTTGGGAAGAGGATATTCATTCATGGCGTACAGCAGGTCCACCGACGCCTTGCTGCCAAAAACATGGACGTACTGTCCCCCACAGGGCATGCCCGCGGGATGGAATACGTTCTGGGTAAAGGATAGCTTGAGTCCGCTCGGGTACTCGAACGTCAGGCTCGCATTGTCCATGATTGTGCGGCCCGGAGGATCGTTCTTGTAAAGCTGGACGCCGCCGAAGCCGGTAGCGCGCGTCGGATGAGCCCCAATGACCCAGTTGCAGACATCCAGATTGTGGACGGACTGCTCGATGAGATAGCCGCCTGACTTTGTCACATCGAAATACCAGTCGGCGGAGGAGCCCTCGTGGTTCAGATCCGCGGTAGCATGCCGCTGCGCTTTCACCATTAAAAGCTCACCGATCTCGCCCTGGTGAATTTTGCTGACTCCTTCCTTGAGCTGCTGGTGTGAGCGGAGTTGCTGGCCCGCGACAAAGACTCTGTTAATGCCTTTGGCGGCCTGGACAAGCTCCTTTACCTGGCCGGCGGTAACACCGATCGGCTTCTCGCAATAGACGTGTTTGCCGGCCTTCAGCGCGGCGATGGCCATCTCCGAATGCAGGTGTGGCGGCGTTGCGATGAAAACGGCATCTACTTCCTTGTTGTCAATGACCCGCCGCCAGTCCGTGTAGGTTTTGGGGTTGTCCTTCGCCGCCGAACTCGCCGCTGCGTCGAGCCGGTCGGGCTTGATGTCGCATAGTGCCACAACTCTAGCATTCGGCTCCTCGAGTATCCCGCGCAGCACATAGGAGCCGCGATTGCCCGTGCCGATCATCGCCGTACGAATTCTGTCTCCGGTCTGTTGGGCCAGGGCTGCCTGAGCCGCCGCAGCCGAAGCAAAAAGAAAGTGTCTGCGGTTAAAGTAGTCCATGTTTATCCTGTACTTGGATATACAAACTATATTACACACTGCGCAGTGCCGGTGATCCGTTCTCAAGGGATGGTGATTCCGGCTGGAAGTACGCGCAGTTTCAAAGCAGTACTTGCATTCTATGATTCCCCGCGATAAGTTATTGACGGATTGATCTCTTGCGGAGGTTGAGATGGCTTTGTGTCCCAGCTGCGGCTCTCAGGCGGAAGGCCGCTTTTGCGCGAAATGTGGTGCTTCGGTTCAGGCTGATAGCGTTCCACCAGGGCCCGCATCATCAGCACCTTCCACAGCTTCGGCAGGTTTAGATACGAACGTAGCCGCGGCTCTCTGTTACCTGCTCGGTTTTATCACGGGAATCATCTTTCTGGTGATCGAGCCCTACAACCGCAATAAGGCCGTGCGGTTTCATGCGTTTCAGTCGATCTTTGTGAGTATTGGAGTTTTTGTCATAAGCGTCGCCATTGGCATTCTGGCGATGATGTTCTACGCGATTTCGTTCTGGCTCGGCAGCCTGGTAGGGATGCTGCAACTGGCCCTCGGGTTCGGGTTTTTCATCCTCTGGCTGTATATGATGTGGAAGGCGTATCAGAACGAGAGAGTGGTGCTTCCCGTTGTGGGTCCGCTGGCCGAAAAACAAGCGTAGCCGGGTGCTGGTCTCATACGTCGTATTGATTTGCGGACCGCCTGCCTCATAGTGTTACTAATGCCTGGCCTGCTAGCGGGCCAGGCGCCCCGGATTGGAATCATCGATTTCTACGGCCTGAAGAAGGTTTCCGAAGAGACTGTCCGCAAGGTCCTGACCGTGAAAGAGGGCGACCCGCTTCCGCCTTCGAAATCCGATGTAGAAGAAGCAATTGAACAGCTTCCGGGCGTGGTGCTGGCCAGCCTGGAAGCGGTATGCTGCGAGGCGGGTCAGGCAATCCTTTACGTCGGTATCGAAGAAAAAGGAGCCTCTCATTTTGCATTGAGAAGCGTTCCAGACGGGGATGTGATGCTCCCCACCGATATTCTCGACGCCTACCAGAGCTTTCTCGATTCCGTTCATGAGGCGGTGCGCCAGGGAGAAACCGGGGAAGATCTGACGGCCGGCCATTCCATGATGGAGAACGTGGCGGCACGGCGAGTGCAGGAGAAATTTCTTACGATTGCGGCGTTGCAATTAAGCGCCATTCGAGAGACCTTGTTGAACTCGCGCGATGAACAGCACCGGGCGATTGCAGCCTATCTGATAGGCTACGCGCCGGATAAGCAGGCGGTAGTGAACGATCTGCAAACAGCGATGCAGGACCCCGATGAAACCGTCCGCAGCAACGCCATGCGCTCGCTCGGCGCAATGATGGTGCTATCGCAAAGGAAACCGGACTTGGGGCTAAAGGTCTCGCCAACCTGGTTTGTGGAGATGCTGAACTCCATCCTATGGAACGACCGTCATAGCGCCGCGGTTGCCCTCGTCAACCTGTCTGAAAGCCGGGACCCTTCAGTACTCGATTCCATACGGGAACGTGGAATAGACTCGATTGCCGGAATGGCGCGTTGGAAGCATTTGCCGCACTCGTTACCTGCTTATATCCTGCTGGGTCGGGCCGCTGGTTTCCCCGAAAAGGAGATTCAAGACTCCTGGAGCACGGGCGGTCAGAACGCCTTCATCGCCCGCGCTCTAAAACAGATCAGGAAGTAGCACCTCCGGCCGGATTACCGCAGACCTCTGCGCGCGAGATGTGCTATTAATTCCGCCGGATCGTCTGTAATGATCCCATTCACACCAGCGGCGATCAGGCGGTCCCATTCCGCCGGTTCGTTGGGCGTCCAGGGCAACACCTGCTTTCCAGCACGGTGAGCGGCCTGTACCGCTTCCGGCGTTACAAGTTTGAAATTCGGCGCTACGATGTCGGCTTGTGCCTCTTGGGCGATCGACGGAAAATCTTTCGGCGGACCCGAATATAGCGCGGCCAACCGGATGCTGGGGGCGATCTTTCGGGTTGCCCGCAGCGTGCGGAAATCGAAAGATTGAACGATGGAGCGGTCCTCCAGTTTGTGGCGGCGGATCACATCGACGACCAGACGCGCAAACTCGTCCGGAGCCGGCGCGAACTGCGGCCTTTGGGGATTGCTCTTGAGTTCAATCGTAAATCCGAAGTTGCCACGTGGGGCGAGCGCCAGCACTTCGTCCAACGTTGGGATACGGGCGCCGGGCACCGTCTTCTGCCGCGGAAATTCGGGGTTGGCAATCGCTCCGCAGTCCCATTCGCGCAGTTCTGCCGCCGTCATTTCGCGGATGACGGCGTGCTTGCGCGGGCCCCTGCAGATGGTCTCGTTCACGATGGGGTCGTGCGAGACGACCAGCACGTTGTCTTTGGTTACGGCGAGATCGAGCTCGATGAAATCGGCGCCGTGCTCGATGGCGTATTCAAATGCCGGAAGCGTGTTTTCGGGCAGAACGGTGCGCGCGCCGCGATGTCCGTGCACGGCGACCGGTCCGGCGGTCATGCCCATCCAGGCACTCATGAGCATCAGTCCTGCGATTCGGCGAGTCATCTACGTTTAGGATATAAGAGTATTTTGACCTACTGGCCGCCGGCGGGCGCCTGTGGAAGGAAATGAATATGAGTTGGACCCGGCGTAACTTTGTCGCCTTAGCGGCGGGTGCTCCGCTGGCTGCCAGCCAAGGCAGCGGAAAGCCCTCCCTGTGCATATTTTCCAAGCACATGGCAAACCTGAACTACGAACAGCTTGGGAAGGTTTCGAGAGAGATGGGCTTCGATGGGGTTGACCTGACCGTACGCGCGAAGTCGCACGTTCTGCCGGAGAGGGCGGAGGAAGATATGCCCCAGGCCGTGGAAGCGATCCGCTCGCATGGGGTCACGGTGCCGATGATCACGACCAATATCCTCCGCCCGGATGAACCCACGACACGCCCGATTCTCTCCACGGCGTCCCGGTTAAAGATCCCCTTGTACAAGCCCGGATACTGGCTGTACAGGACTCCCGCCGTGCTCGATACCATCCAGCAGGTAAAGAAAGCTACCGAAGGTCTGGTGCAGATGGGGAAGGAATATGGAATCGTATCCGGATTCCACAACCATTCGGGCAACTACGTCGGTACAGCGATTTGGGACCTGCGCGATATTATCAAAGACCTGGACCCGGCATGGATCGGGTATTATTTCGACCCCGCGCACGCCACCATCGAAGGTGGAAGCTTCAACTGGATTCTGTCGGCGCGGATTGCGCTGCCGCGTCTCAAAATGGTCGCGCTCAAGGATTTTTATTGGGAAAAGTCGGGCGGGCGCTGGCGCGTGAAGTGGTGTCCACTAGGCGAGGGCATGGTCGACTGGGGAAGGTTCTTCACCATGCTGGCGGAGTCACGTTTCACCGGCCCGATTTCACTGCACGTCGAATACGAGCCCGCGGACGAACTCGCCGCCATCGCCAGGGATCTGGAGTTCATGAAGGCTCAGGTGGCGAAGGCGTATAAGTAGCGCGCGGCCTCGTCAGACTTCCAGCTTCCAGGGTGCGCGGTATTTCGGTTTGAGATAGGGCTTGGCCGCGTCCTGCAACACAGTTTGCCTGCTGTCGTCCCAATCCAGGCGCATTTTGAGCCGCATCGCGAGGTTGGAAAGAATACACGTTGCCGAGGTCCGGTAGCAGGTTTCGATGTCGCTGATGGGCTTCTGCCGGCTGCGGATGCACTCGACGAAGTTCTGCCAGTGCGGCTCATTCATCTGCTGCCTGGTATGGTCGCCGCGGGATTGTTCGCCGCGCTCGCTGGTGAGGAAAACCTCG
>CAADGY010000054.1 GCA_900696665.1 uncultured Acidobacteriota bacterium | reverse complement strand
TTGGTGACGCAAGCGAATCATGTCTGAAAGACGAACCAAAACAGAATCAGGTTATTTTGTTTCGGTCTGTTCGCCTCAGAACTTCACCCGCGCTGAGCGGACGCCATCATTTTGCACCGCGAAGTAGGCTAGCCATCCTGCGTAGCGAAGCAGCGAAGGTGGCCCCACTCCGCGCCGTACAACCGCCGATTGGCGTTCAGCGTATCGGAACTTTGGCAGAGATCGATCCCGCAACGACAGATCGCCCTGCAGGAGGACGGTCTGGGTATCGGAGCCGCATCTCGCACGCGCAGCACACGATCGCATCAGCGCCACAACCGTTTCGAAATGCTCGCGACTTCGCGAGCTCGCGTGAAGTGTGCTTTCACCTGGCTACAATCACGGCCTCGCATGATGCTCATGAAGCGGCATGCGATGTGCGTTCTGCCGTGTTCGGCACGGCGCGAACGAACCCGGTCAGCACAGCCGCCGCGAGATAGGCAAGTGCGAGTATCCCAGTGGCGGCACCCGGCGTCCATCCCATCGTGAGCAGCCAGCCGACGCCGAACGGACCCACGAAGCCACCCAGGTTGCCCACCGAGTTGATGAGGCCGACGGCAGCGGCAGCCGAGGATTTGCCAAGCGTTGCCGTAGGCAGAGACCAGAACGGTGGGATCCAGGCGAACGCAGCCGCGCCCGTCAGAGTCAGCGCCCCAACCGTCGCTCTAGCAGACTGACCGGGCACAGCCGCGACGATCAGGAACAGAGCTGCGGCCACAAACGCTGCGCATGCGTGTCCTTTGCGTTCGCGTCTGCGGTCGGAAGAGCGGCCGTTCAGAACGACGCCGAAGATCGCAGCCGCGAATGGTAGCGCGGCGATGAAGCTCGAAACCATAAGGCCGAATCCCGCTCCGACCTGTAGCGTGTGCGGCAGCCACAATATGAATCCATATCCAGCAAGGTTGGCTGAGAAGTGCGCGGCGGTGAGCAGCAGGACATCGCGGTTCAACGCAGCATGCCACCATCGCTGGCTATGGGATCCTCGCTTGGCCTCTCGTTCCTGCTCCAGCGCATCTGAGACCCAGGCGCGCTCATCCGGGCGTAGCCAGCGCGCATCACGCGGATGATCGGTCAGGTAGAACAACGTGACCACTCCGAGAATCACCGCAGGGATGCCTTGCAGAATAAAGAGCCATCGCCACTCCGGAATGCCCCACCAGTCCAACTGGAGAATAAGCCCGGACAGCGGCGCGCCGATCAGAAGCGCAACGGGCGCCGCGCTGACAAAGCCCGCGAGCGCCCTGGCTCGGTCTTGTTCTCGGAACCAGTGTGTCAGGTATACAATGACGCCCGGGAAGAACCCGGCCTCCGCTGCGCCGAGAAGAAAGCGCGCCGTGTAGAACTGCTTGGGCGTATTGATCAGTCCCACCAGAATAGTGCAGAGGCCCCAACTCACAATGATGCGTGCGAGCCACCGGCGCGCACTCCACCGCTCGACGATCAACGCTCCAGGAATCTCGAGAAGAAAATAACCCGCGAAGAAGATGCCGGCGCCGAAGCCAAACACGGCTTCGTTGAAGCCCAGATTAGCGCGCATCGAAACATTCGCGAACGCGACATTCGCCCGGTCGAGATACGCAACGATATACAGCAGCGCCAGGAAAGGCAGAATGCGCCTGCCAATCTTCCGCCGGGCACGGGCGGAGGTGTCCGTACTTATTGCGCTATGCATCGGTTCCCGCGCCATCCAGCGTGGCACTGGGGCCTCATCGGTCCACCCGGCTGACGAGCCGCGCAACCGCCGGTTCGCCGAGCTTCCACAGGCGGTCGATGTCGCCAACGTTGAACAGGTCGAGGCAAAACAGATCGGGAGCGTCGGCGTACTCAACAGGCTTTCGGAAGATGTACTCCATGCTTGGCATTCCCTCACTGGCGAGGAGTTCGGAGAATAGTTCCGGTCGAAGCGCTGCCGCTACAGCGGCAATCACCTGTGTCCGAATGCCAGTCGTCTCTACACGCACCTGGCGCGCGCCCGTTTGCTTCGCTGTCCATTGCGCGATGGTGATGAGTTGAGCAGCCTCGATGCCGAGCGGCCGTGCACCCGTTGCATAGAGCATCTGCTGATAAGCCCAGCCACCAGATTTCCGGTCCCACGCAGGCCCGATAAACGCCAAATCGAGCGCCAAGACCTGCTCTCCGCGGTTCACCGCATCGGCCACACCGGCTGCGGACGCTGCCATGCCTTTGTCGTCCAGGACAACGGTAACCTGCGCTGACGCCGATCCGGTCGCCTTCAACAACACTCCCGTCGCACTCAACCCATCCTTTATGGAGAACAGCTGTGACCGGCTCTCAACACCAAGCCGCTTCGAGGTGCCGGTCGTCCAAACACGTCCGAGCTCTGCTGGTTGATAGCGGACAACGCGGGCCAGTCTCGCACGCTCCGACGTCTTTTCCGCGGCGGACGCGGGCAGAGGACCGCGTTTTACGTTGCGGGCCAGCTTGCGCGCGAGTGACAGAATGGTATGGTTGCCGTCCGGCAACCCGACGGTCAACTCGTCGTACGGGCGGACCTCGGAAGCCACTAGAGGCTCATCTTCCACGATCTTCAATCCGAAGTGGCGCGAGAAGAACTGATATGCGCTGAGCCGGTTGTCCAACTGGTAGTTGTGTGTGCCCGGGTCGCGGTTCTCATGCCAGCTGAGAGAATCTTCCTTGCCATACAACTTGAATACCGGGCGCACCGCATCATAGATCAACGGCCGCACAACGGGTGCGCGGAAACAACAATCATCTTCGGCGTTATAGCTCAGGTGCAAGGGCCGCGGAGCAAGCATGGCCGCCAGGTGCGGATAGTCCATCGATTCGAACACGTCCACCGGTGATTGCTCCGGGTCCCCGATGTCTCCATACCGGTTCACCTCCACGCGCGAACTGATCGACGAGAACCCAGCGACAGGGTTTGAGGCGCGAATACGGGGATCGAGCGCGCTGAGGATGATGGCCTGCCATCCACCGCCGGAGAGTCCCGTCATCCCGATTCGGTCGCGATCGGTGTGGGGGTGTCCGTCCAGGAAATCCAGTCCGCGCCGCATGGCCAGGTAGAACAACCCGAGTTCATGCGCGCCCGCCAGATCCAGGTGTCCGGCATAGAAGTGGTCGTTCTCTCTGTGAGCGAGTTCGCCGCACGCGAGCCACTCCAGGCTCAGCGCCATCACACCGGAGCGTGCAAACGTAATGCAGCGTTTCTGTTTGTACTCGACCGCCTTGCCCGGCGATCCGACATGTCCATTGACGTTCAGAATGGCGGGCATTTTCCCCGTCAGCTTCTCCGGCTCATACAGCAGCGCTGTGGATTGAAAGCCCGGCACGATCTCATACCGCAGCTTGCGGATCCGGTAACCATTGCCTTCGATGACGCCGACATCCTCAAATCGAGCTGGCGCTTCGATCCAGTCCCTGGGCCAGCCATGGTACACACGCTCGAGGGCTTTTTGCCGCAGGAGAGAGCCTTCCGCGATCCATTGATCTGCGCTGTCAGGGGCAGGCGGGCGAGCAATTCGCTTGAGCAAGTAATCGCGCAACTGGTAAATGAGTACTTGTGTCGGAACGATCTCCTGCTCGAGAATTGTTCGGACGTGGCGCGTTTCCGCCTGTCCTGAGAGCCCCTGTGGAAGCACTGACAGGACAACTGCAACGGCCGCGATCAATCTGTGCATGGAGAGATTATGGCTCAGGTGGGCACCTCAATGGTACGCAGTCGTCAAAATTCGGGATGCGTTCCGGAAATGTCACGACTTCGTTCTGCACGGCCTGGGACTGCGCTACAATGATCCGGGCTCCTTTAGGGCAGTACCATGTCTCGGATGTCGCGGCACGGGGCAACGCCGTTGTTGATCTCGACCTCATGGACGTGTGCGTGGGGACAGACGGAGATCTCGATCAACGGCGACATTCGTCCGATCCTCTCCGATATGTGCTTTCATTCCCATGGTCCTGATGCGGGCGCGTGGAAAATCAGGCTCAGCCTCGACAGTGAAGCAGCATCGAAATCCGATCGGGGCGGGCGCTTTGCCATCGCGCCGAGTCCGCTCGAGAAGAGCGAACGTGTGCGACAAATCACGGTTTCCAATGCGGCAATACGGATACTGCCGGCTTACTCTGGTTCGAGGCTGAACGACTGTGAGGCGTCGCTGCTCAAACGATGGATTGCCAGCGGCGCGATAACTTCGGCGATGCAGCGCTCCTTCGCGAGCGGGATCAGACTCTGCTCCACCGCATCTTCGCCGCGAAGCTGGGCAAGGTCATCTTGATGTCATATGGCAATCCGCACTTGAAGAGAAAGCTAGAGGGGGCCTCGGCGTTTGTGGTCGGGTACGAAGGGAGAGAGGCTGGTTTGGTAATCAGGGAGATCTACTTCGATCCTTCATCCGCTTGCAGCAGGGAAAGACCAAGCCGGCGGCGACTCTGCCTGTACACGTCAGCGATAAGTACCCGATTGGTGCTGGAATCCAGTGGTAAAGCATGTTGATCACGTCCGAACCCATAGACGCAACCGGCACATGAGCCGCTTGTCGACAACACTCCTGGTATTCATCGTCGTTGCGCGGGCTCTGTGTGGCCAAACGCCCGAGGTGATTGCAATCAAGTGCGGCCGGTTCTTTGATGGGAAGAACCTCGCCCTGGCGGAAAACGTCGTCGTGCTGATTGAGGGGAATCGAATCAAGGACATCGGTACCGCCATAGCGATACCCCAACAAGCCAAGGTGATCGATCTCAGCCGCACGACAGTTCTCCCAGGGCTGGTGGATGCGCATACGCACACGTTCCTGCACGGAATCAACTATGACGACGCGGTTCTGAAGAAGTCGCACCAATACCGCGCGATCTGGGCCGGTGTGGCAGCACGCAAAATCCTCATGGCCGGCTTCACGTCCATCCGTGACATAGAGACCGAGGGCGCCGGATACGGCGATGTCGCTGTAAGGGACGCGATCGATGCTGGACTCATCGTCGGCCCTCGGATGCAATGTGCCACCCGCGCCTTGAGTATCACCGGTGGTTATTCACCCTACGGGTACGCACCGCACGTTGAAATCCCGAAAGGCGTGCAGATAGCCGATGGTGTCGATGGCGTGCGAAAGGCGGTTCGCGAGCAACTGGCCAACGGTGCTGATATCATCAAGATCTACATCGACCATCGCCGCCGTAACCCGCACGGGTCTGACCCCGACCGCCTGACTGCGGCGCCGATGTTCTCATTTGACGAAGTGAAAGCGATCGTTGATGAGGCGTCAAAGGTCGGCGCAAAGGTTGCGGCTCACGTGTACACGAGTTCCGCTGCGCAGACGGCGATCAAAGCAGGACTCGCCTCGCTTGAACACGGGATCTACCTGGACGACGAGACGTTCAGGATGATGGCGGAACACGGCGTTTACTGGGTACCGACCTTGATGGCATACATGCAATTTATGAGCGATCCAACGCTGTCACCGGCGCGGAAGCGATTGATGACCGGCACCACCGAGCGCCACCGGGAAACGTTCAAGCGGGCCCTCAGTTTGCCTGTCAAGATCGCATTCGGAAGCGATCTGGATGGTCGCCATGAAACAGCCGGTGAGGAGTTGGCCTGGATGGTTCGCTACGGAATGCCGCCGGTGGAAGCTTTACGATCGGCAACGAGTGTCGCGGCGGAGTTGATGGGTTGGCACGATCGGGTGGGAACACTCGAGCCCGGCAAATTGGCAGACGTCATCGCCGTTCCAGGCAATCCGGCTGAGGATATCAGCCTCGTGACTCGTGTCACCTTCGTGGTGAAAGATGGCGTGGTGTACA
This sequence comes from uncultured Acidobacteriota bacterium, assembly GCA_900696665.1. GTDB lineage: Bacteria > Acidobacteriota > Terriglobia > Bryobacterales > Bryobacteraceae > CAADGY01. The sequence continues at coordinate 21,386 of CAADGY010000054.1, read as the reverse complement.
AGCACGATCCGGGGCGGTGACATCAACGTCGGCCGGTTCTTTTTGCATGCCTTCCCGGGACAGGCAACGGACTGCTTCGAGAGCGCTGCGCTTATGTGGAGAGTGCCGGAGATCGGACATGAGAGCGACCCGTGCGAGTTTTATTGGCACTAATCTGCTGCCTCCCGCATTGCCACGCCACGCTGAACACTATTTTGCGAAGGCTCAGGAAACACCGAACCGTTCGAGGCGGCCTTTGTAGCGATGGATCGCGTGCTGTACGCCTGGCTGCGCCCCGCCGCCCTCAAAATGCTGCTCCTGCCTGACATGATCGGTGAGCCCCACGTCGGTTGCGCAACGGCGCAGTCTCGCGGCTGTAGAGCCCACACAAGTTGGGTGCAGACCTGTGTCCGTATCTCGTCCTACCGCGCATCTGACCACGCCTGATTCATGCCGCGGCAGCTCACCAGGATGTTGCCAAGCGAGGTCCGGTACACCCGTACAGGGTTCCATACGCACGTCGTCGCATGGCCGCGCTGCATCGCGGACGCATACAGCGACGAAGCGGCCCGGCAAACCTACGGCGTTCCGAGCACAACCTGGCACTTCGGCAAGCGCTCCGGAGACCATTGGTTCCGGTTTCGCGACCACCGGGGGGCAGACCTCCAGGTCTGCGGCGGTCTCCAGACCCGCCACCTGTGAGACGTGGACGTCCCATGCCGGCGTGGACGCCTGCCCCACTCGCCTACTGAGCAATGTCACTGTATTGTCTGGACTTCAGTAGCACTGCAATATGCAGTCGAGCGATACTGGGACGCGACACGCGCGAAGATGGGACCCTATATTCGCCAGGATGCTGGATCGGATTCTCGCATCGGCATAGGAGGATGGCGTTCTGGTCAACGAGATCGACGTGGAGACGCTCGGGGCCCGTAGCGGCGGCCACCAGTGCAAAGGCGCAATTCGTTACCGGGAGGACGCTCGACGCGTGCTGCTCTGTTCGCTGCTCAAATATCTGAGCCACAGCTATGTTCGGCTGAACGAGTTTCCGGAGTTGTATACGGTTAACGAGAACCGTCTGTACCTCGTGCGAACCGCGGCTGCTGATCGAATCGTCAGACGTGCTCGGCTCCGAGCTGACTCGGGCATACAACACGATCCAGAGAACTGGATCGTCGAGCATCTGGGTGCGAGAGGCTACGGTTCGTGGCGAAACGAACCGAAATCGTGATACTTCCATGACATTTCGACGCAGCCTTACCCTACTCCTTGCCGCGACCGCTCTGTGCGCACCCGCCCAAACGCAATCCATTGCTATCGAGCGGCGCGAAATTGGTGAGTTGCTGGCTTCGGGCAAAAGCGAGGAAGCCGAGAGGCGCCTGCGCGATGCGCTGACTCAGGCGCCCATGTCGGCGGAACTGCACGCTCAGCTCGGCATGCTGTACTTTCAGCTGCAGCGACATCCGGAAGCCATCGAACATCTCGGCCGTGCTGTTCAGTTGGACGAAGCGAATGCGGAGTACGCAATGAGCCTGGCCGACGCGCTGCTTGCCGCAAGACGCTTCGGAATCGCTGCGGAGTTCCTCACCGCGGTTAAATCTCGATTTGAGAAGCTGCCGGCCTATCAATACAACCTTGGCCTGGCATATTACGGCGCACGCGATTTCGCGACGGCGCTCGAGCACTTCCGCCAGGCACTGAAGCTCGCTCCCAAGTTGGAGCTGGCTCGTTATTTCGAGGGGAACTGTCTGGCAGCTGGCGGTGATCTGGAAGCGGCACAGCAATCCTATCGTGCGGCCCTGCTCGCCAATCCCAACAACCCTGACTACCTGTTCGCGCTCGGTAAGGTCCTCAGCCTTGCAGGATCCGAACACGATGTCGAAGTCATCGCACTGCTCAAGAAAGCGTTAGCCATTAAGCCGTCCCACACACCGAGCCGGCTGTACCTCGCCCTCGCATTCGAGCGGTCCGGTCAGCTCGCCGAAGCTCGCGATCTGCTGGAAACCGTGGCACGGGAGTATCCGGACCAGATCGAACCTCACGCAGCTCTGGCAAGGATATACTACCGGCTGAAGCTGCGCGACAAGGGTGATGAGGCGAGCCGGATCGTGAGGAAGCTCAGGGAAGCGCAGCCCTCCCGCCAGCCCTGAATCACGCGCCTCCGCGGCGAACCGTCGTTTTCGGAACACCTTCCGAAAACAGTTGACATACCCCCAGGACGCATGATATATGTGTCGAGCAACTCATCGATGAGCGGAGGAGTGTATGCAGAAAATCTGGGAACGCCGTAGCTCGAGTACCAGTCCCTCTCAACGAGTGCTGACCGTTTGCGCGGCGATCGTACTCAGCTCGCTTCCGATGGCGGCGCAGGGCGGTAAAGCGTCCTTGAGCGGAACGGTCACAGATTCTACAGGGGCGACTGTACCGGGAGTTGCGGTGACCGTGACGAACGTGTCCACTGGTGTCACGCTGGCGGCAACAACGAACGAGGCTGGGGTGTATACCTTGCCGTTTCTGAATCCCGGAACTTACGTGATCTCTGCCAAAAGGGAAGGCTTCAAGGCGGAGACGCGCGAAGGGATTTCGCTGACGGTTGATCAGCAAGCATCCGTCAACATCACTCTGACAGTGGGTGCGGTGTCCGAAGAGGTAAGGGTCTCTGCGAACGCGGAACTCATCAACACGACATCTGCGGCGCTCGGACAGGTGATCAGTGAAAGAGCCATCCTCGAGCTTCCCTTGAACGGTCGAAATCCTGCCGCTCTCGTATTGCTGACTCCCGGTGCCGTGGATGTGTTACAGACGGGTGCGGGCGTGCATCAGTCCTACACGACCTTCCCCACCCAGTCGGGTGCGTCTGTGAACGGAAATCGTCAGGGCGGCACGTTTTATCTCCTTGACGGAGTCTTCAACATGGACAACTACCACCTGCTCGCGGCACCCTTCCCGAACGCGGACGCCACTCAGGAGTTCCGAGTCGTAGGCAACAACTTCGAAGCACAGTATGGATTCGCCGCCGGTGCCGTTGTCAGTGTCGTCACGAAGTCTGGATCGAATACGTGGCACGGAGATGTGTTCGAGTTCCTCCGCAACGAGAAGCTCAACGCGCGCGAGTTCTTCGGCGGTACCAGAGACCGGCTGAAGCGCAACCAGTTTGGTGCGTCTGCCGGCGGAAAAATCATTCAGGACAAGTTGTTCATCTTCGGCAACTATCAAGGAACGACCGAACGCTTGCAGGGTAACGCACGTAACGCATTTACGCCGACTCAGTCGATGGTAGAGCGCGGTGACTTCAGCGGCCTTCTGCCCCGCTTCCAGCTACGAGACCCTGTGACAGGTAATCCTTTCCCCAATAACCAAATCCCGGTCAGCCGCTTCAATCCAACAGTTCTGCGGATCCTGGAGTCGATTCCTCGCGGTTCTGAACCGGACGGATTCGTATCCTTGCCTGGCTTCACGCAAATCCGCGACTTTCACGAGTGGACTTCGAAGGTCGATTTTTTCCACAGCCAGAAGCACAACATCAGTGGCCGCACGTACTGGAACAACTTCGCGCAGCCGGGACAAAGCGGTGGTGGTAATCTCCTGAACTCTGACCGCACCTGGGATGCCCGGTTCGAGAACTATTCGGCGAACTATACATGGACCGTGTCACCCACACTGGTCAACAATCTGGTCGGCTCATATGGACGTCTCCGGTCCGTCAGCGAAACCGGGTTGCGCGATCGCAATGGAGAGCCGATCTGCTATTCGCGTTTGATCAAGGTTGCTGAACCCGAAACGTCCCCGTGCTCCATCGAGAGTTTCGGTGCAGTAGGGTTCGGCTTCGGCCAGAACTACAACGCGATTGAACGTGACACATGGACAGTTTCCAACACGCTGACCAAGAGCCTTGGCAGGCATCTGATCGTCGCCGGAGTGGACATCATGCGGCAGTCATGGGACCTCGCGACCGACTGGCAGGCTCTTCCTATCATTAGCTTCGACGGGTCCGTGACGGGCCACGACTTCTCGGATGTCTTGCTCGGTCGTCCGTCCAGCTTCTGGCAGGGCGGCGGCCAGTATCAGCGCATCGCAGCCGTCCAACAGGGCTACTATGTGCAGGACCAGATCAAGGTCAAGCCGAACCTGATGGTGAACATAGGGATTCGATGGGAACCATATCGTCCACCGAAGCCGGCTAGCGGCCGCATCGGCGCGTTTCGTCCAGGACAACAGAGCCAGCGTTACCCCAACGCCCCGGTTGGCCTCGTGTTCCCGGGCGATCCGGGTGTACCCGAGGGAGGCGTTGAAGGAAGCCTGAACTACTGGAATCCGCGGCTTGGAATTGCGTGGCAGCCGGGCTTCCTGCCGCGTACGTCCATCCGAACTGCCGTCGGTGTATTTACTTCGCCCATCGACTATTCAACTTTCAATCCCACGGCAGATACACAGCCGTTCAGTCCCGTGTTTAGCTACCGCTGGACCGAGGTGCCGGGCGGCATCGATTTTTCAGATCCGTGGGCCAACTATGCTCCGACGGGTGGAACAAGCCCATTCCCCCCGTTCCCAACACCGAACGAGGCGCCTCCGAGTTCCGCGACGTTCACGACACCCGTGTTGTTCGCCGGCGGCTTCAATCCCGATTTCAAGTTGGCGCGGACGTACAGCTGGAACTTGTCGGTCGAGCACCAACTCGTGTCGAACTTCGTACTCCGGGCCGCGTACGTCGGTAGTCAGGCGTCGCACTTGCAACTGGTGGTGCAACGAAATCCGGGCATCTTCGCAAACGGCGGTCGCCGGACTCTGTTCCCCGAATTTCAGTCGGTAATCGAGAACGCTTCTTGGGCAACCGCCAGCTACCACAGCGGCCAGTTCACTTTGGAGAAACGCTTCTCGCAAGGACTTCAGTTCACGGCGAACTACACGTGGTCGAAGACTATAGATACCTGGAGTCGCGGCAGCCAGGCATTCTCGGGCGGAGGCATTGCGAATCCTTTCGATCTGAACGCACAGCGTGGACTGTCCGATCTCCATGTAGGACATGTGTGGGTTGCGAACTGGGTGTATGAATCGCCCGGACTTGCGAATCTGCCGGGTATGGTGCGCCACACGTTAGGAGGCTGGCAACTGAGTGGTATCTGGCGAGTCCAGTCGGGACGACCGTTCAGTATCGCAGGCGGCTTCGGGAACAATAACTCTGGTTCGCTGGTCGGTGGAGACCGTGCCGACTATAATGGGCAGCCGCTCAATGTGAAGGAGGGTGAGAAGCAGGATTGGATATTGCGGTACTTCAACACAGCAGCCTTCACCGCCAACGCGCCAGGAACGTTCGGCAACTCGGGGCGTAACATCCTGATGTCGCCTCACTTCAACACGTGGGACCTCGGAATCTCGAAGAACTGGCGCTTCCAGGAGCGTTATCGACTCCAGTTCCGATGGGAGATGTTCAACGCGCTTAACACACCGAGCTTCGGCGTGCCGAATACTACGCCGTCCAGTCAGGCTTTTGGACGAATTGCCGGGCGTGGACCTATCCCGGCACGATTGATGCAAGCTGCGTTGAAGTTCTACTGGTAGGGTGAGATTTCGGGCCAGACTTACCGACTTGAGGAACGCGGCGGTAGTGGTGTTTTCATTCACTGCCGCCGCTTACTGTTCGAACTCCACAGCAACCGCGCTGTTTGTGGAGCAGGCTTCGGCAACGACGGGTATCCGGTGGGTTCATAACAACGCGCACTCTCCAAATCGCTACCTGCCGGAGACCATGTCGGGCGGCATCGCCATTTTCGATTTCGATGGCGATGGCTGGATGGACATTTTTCTCGTCAACAGTGGGACGAGCAAGTTCTACCAGCCGCCTGGCGTGTCGCCGCATGCGCTATACCGCAACAATCAGGACGGCACCTTCACGGATGTCGCGCGAGACGCTGGGCTCGCCGTGGATCTGTTCGGCATGGGCGCCGCAGCGGGCGATTACAACGGCGACGGCTGTGTCGATGTGGTCGTCACCGGCTATGAACGGACCGTTCTGTTCAAGAATCGATGCAACGGGACTTTCCACGATGTCTCTGTCGAAGCAGGCGTAAGCCCGCTAGGATGGTCGACCAGTGCCGCCTGGCTCGATTACGACAACGATGGCCAACTCGACCTTTTCGTTCCACAGTTCCTCGACTACTCGCGCCTGACCCGTTGCACAGCAGCCACTGCTTATGGCGGTGAAGCTGCCAAACCATCGGCAAAGGCGGACACGCAATCGTACTACTGCAGCCCCGTCAGTTTTCCCGCCATGCCGAGCTCGCTTTACCGCAACCGCGGCGCGGGTGTGTTCGAGGATGTCAGTCAGCAAACCGGAATCGGGAGCCAGCGCGGTAAGGGCTTGGGCGCAGTCGTCGCAGACGTCAACAACGACGGGTTCATGGACATCTTTCTGGCCAATGACATGGTCGCGAACTTCCTGTTCATTAACCGCGGAGGGAAGACGTTTGAGGAGCGCGGACTAGAGTCGGGCGTTGCCTACAGCCAGGATGGGCAAGTGCGTTCAGGCATGGGCGTGGATGCCGCGGATGTGAACTCGGATGGATGGACCGAACTATTCGTAGCCAATATCGACCAGCAGACCTTTACGCTGTATCGGAATGACAAGGACGAGCTCTTTACCGACATCAGTCCTCAAACCGGAATCGCCAAAGCAACGCGCCTGCTGAGCGGATGGGGTCTGCGATTTTTCGACTACGACAATGATGGGCTGTTGGACCTGGTGTTGGCCAACGGGCATCCGGATGACAAAGTTGACATGCGCCTAAACCTCGTCACATATCGCGAGCCACTCGTACTGCTGCGAGGAGACGGAACCGGCAAGATGTCCAATGTCACTGATATGGCCGGTCCGGCTTTTGCGCGGAGGTATCCGGCGCGTGGTCTCGCGGTTGGCGATCTCGATAACGATGGCTATCCAGACTTGGTGGTCGCCAATAATGGCGAGGCGCCGCTTGTCTTGCGCAATCGCGGCATCTCAAAGAACCACTGGATCGGTGTGACGCTGAAGGCTACGAAGGCGAATCCTGAATCGATCGGGGCGGTGGTGCGCTGGAAAGTGGGAGGCGTGGTGCGATCGCGGCATGTACGTGGTGGCGGCAGCTATCTCTCGAGTCATGACCCCCGCGTTCTGCTGGGCCTGGACAAGGCTTCTCGAGCGGACTGGATCGAAGTGCGGTGGCCTGCCCCCGGTGGCGGCACGGATCGGATTGCGAACGTCGCGGCAGATCGCTACATTACGATCGTGGAAGGAAGCAGCGCGAAGGCTAGGCCAGCTCAGCCGTGACCGCCAGTAGCAGCAGAGGCGGCTTTCCTGCTTCGTGGATGCAGGTGAGGTTCGTCACCTCGCGTCCGCCCGTATCAATGCTGTAGAGCAGGAACTGAAACACTTCGCGCGCACTGTCGCGCACTAGCGTGAGCGCTCTTGGCGCTGCCATAGCGATTGGGTTGATGCGAGTTGCGACGTGAATCGTATTCGCTCGCGCGACTTCGAACCCTTGCCGGAGCGGGATCTCCTTGCGGTCGCCGTCCCCGTATACGATACGGTACCGGGCCACAATCTCGCCCGGTACTCCGGTCACAGGGAAGCCGTTCGGCAACGTCACGTGACCAAGTATGTGAATCCGACGGGTTCGCTTCCCGACGGGGATGGTGGACTCAGGCATGCCCGCACCGAGCACAACCGGGCGGATGCCTTCGTTCGCAATCGTCGGACATCGGAACTCGACTCCGCTGATGTTGATGTCGGGGCGCCTCCACAACCGAAACGATCGTCCCATCCGATCCCAGTGGCCGGAGATAAACCAGGCTTTCGAGTTGGTCCAGTGCTGTTCGAGTACTTGCAGGAAGCCCGTCCAGCCCGCTTGCCCCCGATCGCCATTGACCACCGGCTGCAGGTCCACGATTTCGCACCGGCTGTTGGCATCCCATGGCACGCGGCGGAGAATCACGCGCTCCGGCTCCTCTGGAAAAGGCGGCTGCTCCGGCAAACGGCCCTGAAAGAGACGAGAGAGTTCGGAGTACACGATCCGGCGAGGTTCGCGCGCCTCGGTGACCACTCCAGATTCGAGGATGCCGTCTCGCATCTCAGGATCGATCCGGCTGAACTCCGGCACATCCTGCCACGACCAGAATGCATGCCCTGCAAGTTTGCCGTTGTTCACCAATTCGAGCAGCTTGTTGACGGTGCTCTCCATGATGATCTCGGTTTGTCCTATGGCCTTGCCGCCCCACTCTGTGAAGACAAGAGGCTTTTCCGGGCCGTAGTGATCAGCCGTCGATTCGAAGTATCGCAAGTCGTACGTATATGGGTGTTGCGTGTAGATATCGAGACCAGCGGCTTCCATGATCGGCTTTGCCGCTTTGGGATCCATCGAATTTGCGAATGAAACCGGGCGGTCGACTGGGTCGAGGTGTTTGCACAATTCGCGACCTTCTCGCAGGTACTCAACGGTGAGGCGGCTCTCGTTCCCGAGAATCCAGAACAGAACTGACGGCGAGTTCCAGTCTCGCCGAATGGTCCGCTCCATAATGCGCAGACCGAGATTAACCCTCGACCTCGGCATGGACCCGAAGTCTACTTGCCAATAACCGGGCTCTTCACTGACAGCAAGACCGATCTCGTCCGCAAGTTCCACCACATACCGGTGATGCGGGTAGTGCACCAACCGTACGTAGTTCGCGCCCATCGCTTTGATGAGACGCATATCTTTCTCCATCTGCGCACGTGAAAGGGTGAATCCCTGGTCCTTCCACATGTCGTGACGGTTCAGGCCGTTCAGGATGAGTCGTTCGCCGTTCAACTCGAGCGCGCGGCCGCGAATGGCGAACTGGCGAAAACCGGTGCGCTGAGACCAGGTGTCCTGCCCGGCTGATGACTTGAGCACGATGCGGAGTTCGTACAGGTTCGAGCGCTCGGGTGACCACAGCGCGGGATGATCCACCTGAAACGTTAGTTCGGTTTGACCCGGCCCGGCCTGTAGAGCTGCTTTGGTGGTTGCGCCGGCTATGCGGTTACCGCCGAAATAGAGCGCGGCATCGATGCTCGCCTCGCCACGACCAGATGACGACGCGAACACGGTTGCGGTACACTGCGCGCGGTTGAAGCCGGGCTCGAGAGTATAGCTGAACCGAACGTTTTCGATGGAGGCGGAGGGGCGCAGTTCGACATACGCATCACGTATGATGCCGCCGTACGCTTCCCATCCTGGGTTAATCCCGATCTCGATGGCGTCCGCACCGGCGCCGCTGGGACCAGGCGTCAAGTCCGCGATGGAGACTTCGACCGCGTTTGCACCTTCGCGAACATGAGGAGTGATGTCAAATTCATACGGTACGTAAGGATCCAGGTCGCCCAGCGCACGACCGCTTACGGCGGCGCTGGCATGTAGCGCAATGCCGTCGAAGCACAAGAAGGCACGTTCGTTCGCGTTGAGGCGCGGCAGGATGAATTGGCGGCGCAGCTGATAGTAGCCAGATAACCGAAGGGACGACGGCACCTGGACGACATCGATCAGTTTGCTGTCCACGTACCGCTCCCACGCACCGTTGAGTTCCACGCGCGAGCGGGTTGTGCGCTGGAGGCCGCTCTGGGCAGCGGCCGGCGAACCAACGAAGGCCGATGCACCCAAAAGTGGAACGAATTGACGCCGCTTCAATCGCATGTGCTTACCCAAGCTCCGCGGTTACAGCAAAGATGGCTAACGGCAATTCGCCGCGGTTGATGTGCCAGCTGATCTCGGCTACGGGTCCACCATCGAGCCGAGCCGAAAACAGGAGCGCCTGGAGATGTTCTCGCGCCGGGCTCTTCACAAACGTGAGCGCGCGCGGCGCCTCGACCGCAGTAGGGTCAATGCGAGATGCTCGATAGATCATGTTCGCGCGCGCGACCTCGAGGCCGTGGCGCAATGGTACATCGTTCGTTTTCCCGGAAGCGTACCGCACGCGCAAGGTTCCCCAAACGACGCCCCTCTTTGTCGAGATCGGATACCCATCGGGCAGAGTGACATTACCTAGAACGTGCAGCGCGCGACACCTAATTCCGACCGGAACGCGCAGTTCCGGAGCGGCAGCCGTGATGACGAGCGGTCGAGCAATACCTTCAACTGTCGGGATCTGGAAGCGAGCGCCGGCTATCGTGACCGGTGTGTCCCGCCACAGCTTGAATCGCCTGCCAGACCGGGTCCAGTGGTCACGTGCCATACGGACCTGCGGCCAGTAGCTTTCCAGCATGGACTCCATCTCAGCCCAACCCTTTGCGGCCTTCTCTATGAGCGGCTGCAGATGGAGAGGTTGGAAACGGCTGTTCGGCGCCCACTGAGCCGTTCGCAACGGCGCGATCTCCGGAGCGGTTGCGGCTGCCGGCTCCTGTTCCGGACGACGGGCGAACAGGCGTCCGAGTCTTAAGTGAAGTCGCTCGCGAGGGACGCGGCTCTCCGAGACGACGCCGGAAACGAGAATGCCATCCTTAGTCGCCCAATCAATCCGGCTATATTCACGAACGTCTTGCCAGGACCAGAAGGCATGACCGGCAATACGCCCGCTGTTTACCTCAGCGAGTAATGGATCAAACGAGCGCTCATAGATGACTTGCGGTCCACCGACTACTTCCCAACCCCACTCAGTCAGCACAAGCGGTTTCGAGCCACCGTAGAAGGCCGCTGTCGTCGCGAACTTGTCGTCGCTGAAGCCGTAGAGATGCTGGGTGAAGAAGTCCAGACCCGCCTTTTCGAAGATGGGCTTCGCCTCCTCCATCTTCATGTGGTTGGCAAACGAAACGAATCGCTTCCAGGGGTCGAGCCGGTTGCACAGCGCCTTTCCTTCCTTCAGATACTCGACCGTAAGCGTCGACTCGTTGCCGAGAAGCCAGGCCATCACCGATGGCGAGTTCCAGTCGCGTGGAATAAGCTGCTCCATGACGCGCAGCCCTGCTTCGATGCGTCCGCGCGGGATCGTGCCGAAATCGACCTGCCAGAACCCGGGTTCTTCGGACACCAGCAGGCCCAATTCGTCGGCGAGTTCAACGATAGACCGAGCATTGGGATAGTGGACCAGCCGCACGAAGTTCGCGCCCAGCGCTTTGATCATCTCCATGTCGCGGCGCATCTGGTCTGCGGTCAACGTGAAGCCCTGGTCGTGCCACATGTCGTGCCGGCAAACGCCTGCTAACGTCAGCGGCCGTCCGTTCAGGATAAACTCGCCGCCGCCGGTTACGATGCTGCGGAAGCCGGTTCGGCACTCCCACACGTCGGAAATGCCGTCTGCCGTCAAGGTGACGCGCAGCTGATACAAGTTCGGCTCACCCGGCGACCACAAAGCCGGGTTTGGCACGTCAAACCTGATTTCGCTTTCGCTCTCGCCTGCGCTCATCGCGACATCCAGGTCGCCTGTCGCGATTTCAGCCTCGCCACGCATCAGTATGGCCCGCAATCGGCCGCGTCGCTCGTCGAGCGATGACAAGAAGGCGCGGACACGGCACTTAGCTGCGGTGTAGTCGGCCGCAAGATCGTATGAGAACCGGATGTTCCGGATGAACGCCGACGGGCGCCGCTCGATCGAAACGTCGCGGATGATCCCGCCGTAGGCCTCCCAGCCGGCCGTGTGACCCAATTCGATTTCATGCCGGCCAGCGCCGCGCGGTTCGGGAAGGAGGTCCGCCAGCAGCACTGCAACCTCGTTTTCTTCCGCACGGAGTTGACGTGTGATCTCGAACTCGTAAGGCACATACGGCCCCATCGTCCCGACTTCCGTTCCGTTGACGAATATGCGGCCGTGATACGTGATCGCCTCGAAGCGGACGAAAGCCCGCTCGCCTTGCTGAAGGGGAACAGGAGAAACACGCCGCTTGAGGAGATATAACCCGGTGGGGCGCTGAGACGAGGGTACGCTGATGCGATCGTAGAACGCGTCCTGAATCCACCGTTCCCACTCACCGTTGAGGCTGATACGCTGACGCACTTTCGGAAATCCGCTCCTTAAGCTAACATGCACGATATTATGTGTCAACACGTTTCGGAATACATTCCGAATCTAATCGCGATTGGATGATCACCCGCTGAGAGGATTGAAGATGCGACGTTTCCTACTTTTGCTGTTTGCTGCTTCCTTGCTCGTCCGCGCCAGTTCGGTCGATCTCGGTGGACGTTGGGAGCGGCGGATCGGCGGGCAGTTGTACGATCTGATCAACGTGCCGTCGTCATACAGGCCGGTGGGCACCGCGACGCTGGCGCGAACGTTTCAGCTTACAGCGCTCGGACCGGATTCTCGCGCCATCCTTCGTTTCGAGGGAGTCGCGCATCAGGCAAGAGTTCAGATCAATGGCGGCGAGGTGGGCAGGCTTGGCCCGTGGACTCCGTACGAGTTCGACGTCACATCCCGGGTACGAGCCGGGGCCAACGACGTTCAGGTCGAGGTCACCGACTGGCAGACATCGCTGGGACCCAGCGCGGCATGGGAAGCCTACGGAGGGATCATACGCGACGTTCGCGTAGACATCCGGCCGGCGGCCTTTATCGAGAACGTGCATGTGCGCTACTCGCTCACTCCAACTCGCGATCGGGCATCAGGAAGCATCGAAGTTTATGTGAACACCGGCACAGCGTCGAAAGGCCGCGTAGTCGCCAGCTTGATTCGTGACGGTGCTGTCTCGGTCACGGCTAGTCGGGATGCGGTGCTTCAGGCAGGCCTCCAGACGATTCATCTTCCTTTCGATCTGCCATCGCCGGACCTCTGGAGCCCCGACCGGCCGGACGTATACGAAGCGCGTGTCACCCTGGAGACCGCCGTCGGACGCCATGAGTTCACTGCCGAAACGGGGTTCCGTCAGCTGGCTATACAAGGTTCCGACTTCCTGTTGAACGGGGAACGCCTGGTGCTTCGGGGCGTGTGCCGGCACGACCTGTGGCATAACCAGGGCCATACGATGCGCTCTGAACAGATTGAACAGGACCTACGAATGATCAAGGGAATGGGAGCGAACTTCGTGCGCCTGGTCCACTATCCCCATGATCGCCGCGTGGTGGAATGGGCCAATCGCATCGGCTTGTTCGTTGCGGAGGAATCGGGCCTGGTGTGGGTGGATACTCGTCAGCTCACGCCCGAAACCATCTCCGCCGGGCTCGGCAACCTCGAGCGAACGATACGCCGCGACTGGAACGCACCTTCGGTTTTTTCGTTCTTCCTCGCCAATGAAAGTGCACCGGATCTCAACGTGCTACGGGAGTTCGTCCGCCGGATGCGCCCCCTGACACCCGGCATTTTCCTGTCGACCGCCAGGCTGGATACTCCGGAGAAAACACTTGCGGCATCGAAACGAATGTTCGACGAGGCGGGACTTGATTTTTACACGTATCACCCGTACAGCTACAGTGCCCGTGTTTTCGAAGAAGTCGCCCGAGAGTTCCCAGGCAAACCGCTACTGTTTACCGAGTGGGGCGGGTCGGCAGTGGGACAGTCCGCAATCCTGCTCAAAGGCAGCGTCGACGCGATCTCCCGGCTGGTGGTGGAGCGCCGAGTTGCAGGACACGCGTTCTGGTCATGGGCGGACCTGCCCGAATTCAGCCGGGGTGGAGATGAACTGGCGGACGGCATCCTGATATCCGGTGTTGTCGGCGAGGATCGCACGCCGAAGCCCGAAGTGTATCGTGGTTTGGCGGGTCTGTTCCGGCGTCCGATCACACCGAACCCGGAATTGCCAGGCGAGCTTTCGGTCATCTCATCGCCCCGCCCACCGTCCGCCGGCGCAGAGTTCGTGACGCTCCCACTCGGAGAGGCGATCCGTGCGCCCGCTCAAGGGAAGGCATGGAAGACGCTGGAAGAACAAATGAAACAGTTCTGGGCATCGCACGACTTCACCCGGCGCCACTGGGACCAGACGGGCCAGGCACTCTGGTTCTGGAGCGAGGGGCGCATCATGTTGGGAGGCGTTCCATTCGACCCGCCCGCGATCAAGGGACGCGTGCGACCGCTCGTGCTCACAACAGCCGCCACGCTAATCGAGATCCCAATTGAACGTGATCGGATCCGCAAGTTGCACGTTCTCGGCAACGTCACGTTGCCGGATGGCTATCCGATGCGAGGGCGGCCAGGGGAGACGCTCGGCCGGTACATTATCGAATACGGCGATGGCGAGCGGAAAGAACACCCGTTGCGACTGGGCCACGAACTGGCGCGCGCGAACATGATCGCAGTGGCCACCCGCGTGGACCCTGTGGCCACGTCAACTGAGCGCGTCGCTGTGTTCACGAAGGATCGGATTCGCGAAGCATACCAGGTGCTCCGCCTTTCACTCGCGGTGAAGCCGAAGCGTGTCCATCGATTGCTTTGTGAATTCAACCCGGAGGCCCCGGCGGCGGAAGGCCCGCCGTCGTCCACTCACCACGATGTAGGACCCGCGCCCAATGCGCACTCGCTGCTCATATTCGCAGTCACCGCAGAGCTCGGATCCGCAAGTGACAAACTCACGCAGTAGCCAATTCGGAACGTGTTCCGAAAATGTTGACAGTGAGTTGTTCTGAATGATACGATCCGAATGCGGCGTGGGCGGTTCGATCCACGAGAGTCCATCACACAGGAGGCCGCGATCTTCGATCTACGCGAGTTAACCGGCGTCGTTCCTCCACTGGTAACCCCATTCACCGAATCCGGCGATATCGACGCTCCCGCTTTGCGTGAAGAGATCCGGTACATGATCGATACCGGCGTCACAGGCATTGTTATCGGAGGAAGCACGGGAGAAGGCGCGGGTCTGAGCGAGGACGATGTCGCCCGGCTGGTCGAAGTGTCTATGGAAGCCGCTGAGGGCCGGGTTCCGATCCTTGCCGGTGTGGTGACGAACGATTCGCCTGAAGCGATTCGCGTCGCCCGGCGAGCTCGGGACGCCGGGGCTTGCGGGCTGCAGGTCCCCCCGCCGCACTTCTGTTTCACGACAGAGCCGCGGATCCTCGAAGCGTACTACCGCGCAATTACGGACGCTACTGGGCTGCCGCTGATCATCTACAACGTGATTCCGTGGGCGCAGCTCGCACTACGCTCGCTCGAAAAGCTGGTGTCCAATAACCCTCAAATCGTCGGCATCAAGCAAAGCGGAGGCAACATCAACGCCCTGGCCGACCTGTGCGCGAATCTCAAAGGACGCGTCCGGATTTTCACAGCGATCGACGACATGCTATACCCGTCGTTTCTCATGGGAGCGGACGGAACCATATCAGGGACCTCCAGTGTTTTGCCAGAGGCGGCGGTCGAGCTCATACGGCTGGTCGAGGAGCGGCGCTTCCGTGAGGGACTCGAGTTGCATGAACGCCTGCTGCCGGTGTGGCGAAGCATTGAGGGTTCGGATTTCCCCAGTCGTGTGAAGTTCGCACTGCGAGTGATGGGGCGCACCGGCGGCTTCCCCCGCAGTCCGTTTGGACCACCCACGCCTGAAGTTGCGGCGCGGATCCAGGCGGAACTTCGAGCGGGCGGCTTCATCGCACTGCGTCCGAGACTCCCCGCCGCAGAGCACTCCGTGCTCTAGATGTGCCCCGCCCGCCCTGCTGTAAATTGCCATTGAGGAACCCATGCGCTTCTCGTTTGCTTTCGCATTGCTCGCTCTGATACATTCCGCTGAAGCACAATCGCAGCTCTCTCGATTAGCCGACCTGGGCGACTATGAATCACGCCGCAGTTCGAGCTTTGATCAAACCGGCGCGAACGGCGACTACCGCAAGCTTCAGCCAGGCCAGACGATGGCCATTTTCGACGAGGCAGGTCCGGCAGAGATCCGCCACATCTGGATCACGATGGACTCGGGCGAAGCGTACCACCTCAAGAAGATCGTGCTGCGGATGTACTGGGATGGAGAGGCCGACCCAAGCGTCGAGGTCCCGGTCGGTGATTTCTTCGGACTGGGTCTCGGAACCTATGCCACCTTCCATTCGGCCCTCATTACCGTGGCTCCGGACAAAGCATTGAATGCATACTTCCCTATGCCCTTCCGGAAGCACGGCAGAATTACAGTGACGCATGAAGGCACGCGAGACGTGAACGCATTCTACTGGAACATCGACTGGATCAAGCTTCCGAGTCTTCCTGATACATCCGCCTACTTTCATGCGCAGTACCGACAGTGTGCCCCGTGCAGCGGCTGGTACAAGGGAAACTTTTACGGAAATGACTTCGCCGAAGCTCGTCAGGATCCCCGGTGGCGCAACGTATCGGGCGAGGGCAACTACACGATGTTGACAGCCGAAGGCGATGGGCATTTCGTGGGCGTCACCTTCTCCGTGTTTCAGAACCAGTGGGGCGGTTGGAACGAAGGCGACGAGATGATATGGATCGACAGCGAAGACAAGCCGCGCATCCGCGGCACTGGCGGCGAGGACTACTTCAACGGTGCCTGGGGCTTCTCAAAAACCTACTCGCATCCACTGACTGGTCTCACCGAGTTCCACGATTGGGAGCCGGGATCGCGATTCTCTCACTACCGATGGCACCTGGAAGCGCCTGTCCGATTTCGCAAGGCTATACGCGTCACCATTGAAGACGGGCACGCGAACCTGCGGTCGGACAATTTGTTCAGCGTTGCATACTGGTATCAGCGGCACCCCCACGCAAGGTTTCCCTCACTACCGCCGGCGGAGCAGAGAATCCCCCGGTTCATCGCGGTTGGTGGTCCCGGTCAGGACCCGCCGATGAAATGATCAAGCCAGCCTGTACCGGACAGGGGACTCGTCGCTGGCCTTCACCCGCTTCGCCTGGCACAGCGCCGAGACGTGTCCGTAAGCGGCGAATTGCAGGAACGGTGCGGCATCCTGAGGCCAATCACCCAACCGGGGGTTGATGGCGTAGAGGATCTCACGCAACGTGGCGCCACGCGTGTGGTTCTTCAGGAAAGCCACGATGAGTTCGTCCGCACGTTGAACAAACGAGCGGGATCGAGCGAGGAATCGCCCGACTTCCGGCCCGTGCATCGCTGGCCAGTGCCCCCCGAACAAGTGCTCGATCGGCTGTTGCTCCAGGAACGCGATTGTCGACAAGTAGCTGGACACCACATAGTAGGTTGGGCCGAACGCCATACCTCCTTCGACTGTGGGGTAGCCGTTTCCCTGAACTGCATCGCTCGTGAACACGGCCCGGTGCTTCGCATCGTACAGTGCCAAATGTCCCGCGGAATGCCCGGGAACGTGCCAAGTCTCCAGTGCCCGGCCGGGTGCGAGCTCGATCCGTTCGTTGCCTTTGAATAAAACCTCCATCTTGCGAGTCCCGGGACACAAAGACATCGCCTCGCGCCCAAATCCCAGCCCATGGCGCTCTGCCAGGAAGTTGTAGCGCTTGCGGTAAAGAACCTCCTTGTCTTCGATCTCGGCTGCGTCTTGACGCCCGCAGGCCAGCACGGCGTTCGGCGAGGCATCCTTGATCGCCGACACGCCGCCGTGATGATCGAGATCCGGATGCGTGATGATCACCATCGATATCGACTTCGCGCTGATGCCTATCTCCTCGAGATAGAAAAAGATGGCCTCGTGAGGCGTCGAACCGATACCAGTATCGACGAGCACGATACGATCGCCAGCAAACAAGTACTGAAAGAGCAGGCGTCCCCCGAACACGGATTCAATGCGGTGAACCCCTGGAAACAGTTCCATCGCTTTAGGCTGCAGCGACCACACGGCACTCTTCGCTCAGTGCGATGATGTTGCCGGCCAGTTCGGCTTTCTGATCAATGTAAGCAGCATCCAGTTCCAGCGTTGGAGGGCGCATGCGGTCACTCGAAATCACGCCGCGCCGCATCAGGACCTGCTTCTCGATCGAGATCGCCAGCTCCAGGTGCTGCAGTGCGAACGTGAGATATGGAACGAGACGGTAGAACAGTGCCTTCGCCTGCTCTTGTTGTCCCTGCTTGTACAGGTTGTAGATGCGAACGTATGCCTCGAGTGCTGCAGCGCCCGGCATCATGGCAGTAGCGCCATGCGCGAAGCCATCCATCATGGCGATGCCGCCGAGTCCGTATATCACTCCGACGCGACCGGCGGACTTGTTGACGATTTCTGCGCACTTGGCTCCGGGCAGCACCACCTCCAGCTTGGCGAACCGGAAGTTCGGATACTTCCCGGCGAGGTCCAGAAACACCTTCGCCGGCAGTCCTGCCCCGGTGAAATCAGCGTCCTGCAGCATCAGCGGAATGTGTACAGCTTCACACACGGCGCTGTAATACCCGATGAGCGCGTTGGCGGGCAGTGCGGATGTCCGGGGAGGCGTCACCATCAGACAGTCCGCACCGAGTTCCTCCGCAAACCTCGAGAACTCGATGGTTGTACGTGTGGATCCGGCACTCGTGGCCACAATCACGGGCACGCGCCCTCGTGTGTGTTGAACCAACACTTCCGCAAAGCGGTAACGCTCCCCATCGTTCAACTTGTAAAACTCGGAGGCAAACCCGGGCCCACACACCGCTGCAGCGCCGGCGCTGATTGCGAAGTCGATCTGTCGCCGTAAACTCTCTTCGTCGATCGAGTGGTCCTCCCGAAACGTTGTGCACATCACGGGCGTAATTCCGTTCAACTGCAGCATCACTGCCTCCTCTATGCAATTTCCTGGGCCGCATGAGTCCGGCGAAGTTGCCAGCCCTCATCGAACAGGGAGATGTCGACCTTTTCCGTATACGGGTGTCGCCGGACCTCATCGAGGTTCAAGTCGCTGCCAAGGCCCGGTCCGGGCAGGAGTTCAAAGCTACCGTCTTTCACTTCGGGGAAATGTGTGACCAGGTCCCGCTCCCAGGGTTCGTTGAAGGCTTCGAACGTCTCCTGAACCCATGTGTTCGGCGTTGCCGCGTCGATGTGCAGGCACGCCAGCGTGCAGACCGGGCCTTGCGCCGCATGCGGAATCACCAAACCATAATGCGCATCCACAAGGTCTGCGGCCTTGCGCGACCCGAGTATTCCGCCCATATGCAACGGCTCGAAGTTGATGATGCCGATTGCATCGTGCCGCAACAACTCGGCGAGTTGATGTTTCGAGAAGTAGCTCTCGCCGGTGGCGACGGGAACATCCACGCGTCGTGCAACCTCGACAATAGCTTGGATGTTACCGTGGGGCACTGGCTCCTCATACCAAGCCAGGTTGTAGGACGCGATCCGCTTGCCGATCCGAATCGCGTTAGAGATGTTGAACCGGCTGTGCGCGTCGATGGACAGCAGGACGTGCGGACCGACCGCGTCGCGGATGGCTGCGATGATATCGATCGAGAGGTCCTCCTCCTGCGGCGTGAGGACGTTCAAACCCGCCCCAAACGGATCGAACTTCAGGGCGCGGAAGCCCATCCGAACGGCTTTGCGAGCCGCCTCGGCGAATTCGTCGGGTTTGCGCTCCACGCGGTACCATCCGTTGGCGTATGCAGGAATGGAATCGCGGCACGCTCCACCAAGCAGGTTGTAAATCGGTTGCCCCAGCGCTTTCCCGATGGCGTCCCAGCAGGCGATCTCCATCGCCGAGATGGCGCACATCTTGATCTGCCCGCCGTCGGCATAGCACACCCGACTGAGCGTCTGCACCAGCAACTCGGTCTGAAACACATCAAAACCGAGCACGAACGGCTTGATTTCATGTATGGCCGTCTCAACGGTTTTGGAAAAATGTCCCAGCGAGCCCTCGCCGGTTCCACTGATTCCCTCATCCGTGATGAGACGTACAAACAGCCAGTTCTTCCAGGGATTCCCCACCAGGTAGGTTTCGAAATCGACGATCTTCATGACAAGATCCGCAGGGGCGGTGAACCGTACTATACTGCATCCCTTCCAGGCGGGTCAACTGGATTCGGAATGCGATCCGAATTCGTCGCTCACGCCTGAGCCAGCAGACCTCCATCCACCGCAAGACAAGTTCCGGTGATGTAGCCGGCCAGAGGAGAGGCGAGGAACAGAACCGCTTGGGCGATCTCTTCCGGTTCGGCCAGGCGGCGCATAGGGATCGTGGCAAGGATCTGGCCGAGAGCCTTCTTGGGATCGGCGGATTTTTCACAGTAGTCGCGGATGAGGCGTGTGTCCGTGGCGCCCGGAATCACGCAGTTCGCGCGTATACCATCGGCCGCGTAATCCAGAGCGACACCACGCATGAAGGCCACAAGCGCACCCTTCGTAGCCGCGTAAGCCGAACAGTTCGGATACGTTGCGAACGCGTGTCCGGACGCGGCGATCACGATCGCGCCGCTCTTGCGTTCGCGCATCGCAGGGATTGCGTGTTTACAGCATAGAAACGTGCCTCGGACGTTTACCCGATGCAGCCGGTCCCATTCAGCCGCGTCAAGGTCAGCCGCAGGCGCGGTCGTCTGAACCGCGGCACTCGCGAAAAGAACATCGATTCTCCCATGCCGCTCGAGGACGTCTGCAAACGAGTCGCGGACCTGGTCCTCCTCGCCTACGTCACAGACGCACACATCCGCGCGACCGCCCTCCTGGCGGATCTGTTGCACTACGCTGCGTGCTTCCTGCGCATCGCATTCCACTATAATCGTCACCGCTCCTGCGGAGGCAAGCGCTCGTGCCGCAGCCGCGCCGATCCCCCGTCCGGCTCCTGTGATCACCGCAACTCTATGCCGCAGCCCCCACGCGTCTGTTGGATCCACAGAAGGTATCGTAGCACGTATACCGTCAGTTGTACTTACTGCTGGTGCGGCAGACCTCCGGGTCTGCGGCGAGTCTCCAGACTCGCCATCTGTGGGATCTGTACGTCCATGCTCGCGTGGACACCTGCCCCACTCGCCTACTGAGCAACGTCAGTATCTTGTCTGACTTCAATAGGTCAGTACTACGCCGTCGCCGAGACACTGCACTGGTGTGATACTTGTCAGTTCAGGACTACAAGCAAGGGGGTTGAATGCCCGCAGCCAAAAGAACTCGTGGATCGAGAACAACGGGAACGGCCAAAAAGCAAACCAGAAACGTAGACAAGAACTTTATCGGGCTGACATCGAAGGTGTTCGCGGTGCTGGAAGCACTCGGCGAAGGAAAGTCCGACCCACTTTCCCTGGAGGACATTACTCGGACGGTTCGGCTGGCGAAAACCACGGTGCACCGTCTGCTGTATTCGCTGGCAAAGATCGGCTATGTCGAGCGAAATGACCAAACGGGCAGGTATGCGCTAGCCGGCAAGTTCTTCGAGATCGGCCGCGATGCGCTCCCTCATCGACGGTTGCTCGCACTCGCCCGCCCGATGATGAAGAACCTGGTGACTCGCTTCGGCGTCTCTGCGCACCTTGGAGTGCTGGAGCAGGGGCAGGTTGTTTATATCGCCGTCGAACAAAGCAGCAACCCGTTCCGTTGCGCAGCGACAGTGGGTCATTCGTGCTACTGCCATTCCACTTCCATCGGCAAGAGTATTCTCGCGCACCTCGGTGAGGAAGAACTGCTCAACGTGAT
>CAADGY010000053.1 GCA_900696665.1 uncultured Acidobacteriota bacterium | reverse complement strand
CACCGAACCCGAAACGGTGATGGAAGGTATCCCGGGATATGAGGAGGAGACCCGCCTTACGTTCACCGGAGGCCTTTCCGAGGACAGCGGTGAGGAATCGCTGGCCGAATAACCTGAAGCTACATACGAATCAAGGAGCCGGGGCGCAACAACCCCGGCTCTTTTTCTGTCCGGGCTACAATAAGTAGACTATGGAACTAAAGGGAAAAAGGATCGCTGTTCTGGTCGACAACCTCTACCAGGAAATGGAGGTTTGGTACCCCTATTTCCGCTTTAAGGAAGCGGGCGCCGAGGTCGTGGCCGTGGGCGCGCGCGCCGGTACAACTTACGCCAGCAAGTTGGGATATCCCATTCTCTGCGACGTATCGTATGACGAGGTGAAAGCACAGGATTACGACGGTGTGGTGATCCCGGGCGGCTTTGCTCCCGATCACATACGGCGTCATGAACGTGCGAACCAGTTCGTAAAGGAAATGGACGACCAGGGCAAACTGGTTGCCGCCATTTGCCACGGGCTGTGGGTTCCATGCTCGGCGCACATCCTCAAAGGGCGTCGCGTGACGTGCTTCTTCGCCATCAAAGATGACGTGATCCATGCTGGCGGCCTGTACGAGGACTCCGAAGTCGTGGTGGACAATAACCTGGTATCATCCCGCAAACCGGAGGACCTGCCTGCTTTCTGCCGGTCGGCAATCGAGGTACTGTCCAAGGCCGCTGTCGCCGTCTGATTCCTTCGCGTCGAATGGCCCAATCACAGGTAGCTCCGATCAAGGTGTGTGGACTGCGCAAGAGCTACGGGGATTTCGAGGCCGTTCGCGGTATCGATTTTGAAGTAGCCGAGGGTGAAGTATTCGGTCTTCTGGGGCCGAATGGCGCGGGCAAGACGACCACTGTCGAAATCCTGGAGGGCCTCCGCACGAGAACTGCCGGTGATGTGTCGGTTCTGGGGTGCGACCCCGCCGTGCAGGTCCGGGCACTGAAGGATCGTATTGGGGTCTGTCTGCAAGCAACCAACCTCCCGGAAAAAATTACCGTTCGCGAAGCCGTAAACCTGTTTGCGGCCTTTTATTCGCGCGCGGCCGATACCGCCCAACTTCTGGAGCGGCTACAGCTTTGGCAGAAGCGCGACGAGTATTACGTGCATCTCTCCGGCGGACAGAAGCAGCGCCTCGCCCTCGCGCTATCCATGGTGAACGATCCCCAGTTGCTGTTCCTGGACGAACCCACTACGGGCCTCGATCCACAGGTCCGGCTGGAAATTCATAGCTTAATCCAGCAACTCAAGAATTCCGGATGCACGGTTCTGCTCACCACGCACTACATCGAGGAAGCCGAGAAGTTGTGCGACCGCGTGGCGATCGTCGACGGCGGAAAGATTATTGCGATTGGAACCCCCCGCGAAATTCAGTCGAAAACCGTGGGTGATTCCCTGATCGAGATGCGCTGTGAGACCCCTGTGCCCCAAGGCGTGATGCCGCCGGCCGCCGGCGGGCAAAGGATCTCACTCAGCCAGGATCGTATGATGCTTACAGCTACTTCGGCGCATCCGACACGCACCTTGGTCGAGCTTGTAAAGTGGGTGGACCAGCAGGGGATCGAACTCGCCGATATTCATCTCAAGAGGCCAACGCTCGAAGACGTGTTCATCGAACTGACCGGAAAGAGCCTCAGAGATTGAAGACTTACCTGGCATACACAAAGATCACCCTGAAGCTGACGTTCCGCGATCGCGTGGTGATTTTCTTCAACTACGTATTTCCGCTGCTGTTCTTCTTCATGTTCGGCCAATTGTCCGAAGCCGCGCAGGGCGCCGCTATCTATCAGGTGGTGAGCATGGTGCTGATTATTGGTGTACTCGGCAACGGTTTCTTCGGGGCTGGAGTTCGTGCGGTACAGGACCGCGAGTTCAACATCCTGCGCCGGTACAAAGTAACGCCGATCACGGCCACCCCCGTGCTGGTGTCCTCGCTAATCACCGGTTGGGTAAACTACTTCCCTTCCGGCTTGATGATTCTGGTGCTTGCACACCTGATTTACGGCATGCCTTGGCCGGAACGCTGGCCCGAACTGCTGGTGTTCCTCTCGATTGGAGTCTTCGCTTTTCGAGCCATGGGGCTGATTATCGCATCGGTTGTGAACTCTCTCCAGGAGAGCCAGATTATTATCCAGCTTTTCTACATGCCGATGCTGATCCTCAGCCTTTTTCCGCTGACGTCGATGCCGCATTGGCTACAGGCCATTGCGCAGTTCCTCCCGTCACCTTATTTGTTCATGGGAATGCAGAGCATCCTGGTCCGCCGGGAAGGTCTGGCGGCGAACATCATTCCGATTGTTGCGCTGCTGGTGACCACGCTGCTCGCAACGTTTATCGGGGTGAAGCTGTTCCGCTGGGAAAAGGAAGAAAAGGTGCAGCGCTCGAGCAAGCTCTGGCTGGCCGCGATTCTCGCGCCCTTCCTCCTGTTGGGTGCATGGCAGTTTTACAGCCGGGACAACATTGTGAAGGCGAGGATTCTCGAACGGCAGATGTATCGCGACCGCACCTGGCTCATCCGGAACGTGCGCATCTTCGCCGGGGACGGGACCGTGATCCCGGCGGCAACCGTTCTCATTCGAGGGGGACGGATCGATACCCTTTATCCTTCCGAGCCACCCGGCGTCGGCGTGAAAGCCGAAACGATCGAAGGCGCCGGGAAGACCCTCCTGCCGGGATTGATCGACGCTCGCGTTCACCTGATAGCACCGGGAGGTGTGTATGAGACACCTGGCGAATACGAACCGCATAAGACCATCCGGCGCGCGCTGGCGGCATACCTGTACAGCGGTGTGACGGTGGTGCGCAGCGTGGGAGACCCCTTGGAACTTGTCGAAGGAGCGGGCCGGCAGATCGCAAGTGGAGAGCGGCTGGGAGCGGAAGTCTTTACGACGGGGCCGGTTTTCACGGCGCCGGAGGGACTCGCAACAGCACATTTCGACAGTGTGCCGCAGCCGTTCCGTGACGCTCTTACACGAACCATCGCCCGTACACCGGCTTCGGTTGAACAGGCACGGCAGGAGGTGAAGGATCTGGCCGGACAGGGGGTTCAGGCTATTGAGGCCATTCTTGAATCGGGCGTCCCGGCGAGAGCGTTCCCTCGCCTGGACCCATCCATTCTGAAAGCGATCATTGTGGAAGCCCATGCGCGCAGCCTGCCTGTCGTAGTCCACACCGGCGACAGCAGGGATGTACGGGAGGCGGTGGAGGCTGGCGCCGACGCCATCGCGCACGGGTCGGCGCGTGATGAAATTCCGGATGAAATATGGCGCGCCATGGCGCGGCGCAAGGTTATGTTTACACCGTCACTGGTTGCGGTGGAAGCTCTTCAGCAAATTGCACAAGGCTCCAGCGCCTTGCTGGAGCGCTCGCTTGCACAGCAAGTTGGCCCCGCGCCGCTACTGCGTGCGACCGAAGACTTTCTTGTTTCCGGAAAAGCGGTCCTGCTGCGCGGCAAGGTCAGTCTGCTCCAACCTCATCTGAAAATCGCGATGACCAACCTGGAGAGAGCTTACAAGGCAGGAGTTCCGCTGGTGGCCGGATCGGATGCCGGCAATCTCCTTGTTACACATGGTCCGGCCGTGCACCGCGAACTGCAACTGTGGGTGGAAGCAGGCGTTCCGGCGCGAGATGCGCTCACGGCTGCAACAGGTAACGCGGCGGCCGCACTGCGCGCGTCGGACCGGTTGGGGCTGATCCGTCCGGGCTGTGAGGCGAGCATGCTTCTCGTAGATGGAAACCCACTCGAAGAAATTGCGGCTACCGAGCGGATCTCCGCCGTGTTCTTCCGAGGCGAGCGGTTAGACCGCGCGAGCCTGTTCAAGCAGGGCGAGAACTAGCAGGCTGCTGAAAAGCCGCTTGCTGGCGCACACTCCACCCGGAGCGCGACCGCGCCTCTTTCAGCCTCCTGCTAAAACCTGGACGCCACACCGAAGAACAGGAACATCTGGAGGAACGCGAATGCCGTCATTACTATGCAGGCCAGTGCGGCAATACCCCACAACTTCTCCTGCACTGAGCGCCGCGGCAGCGGGGTTCCTGCGACAAATCCGGTGACGAATCCCGCGATCAGCCCACCGATATGGGCGGCATTATCGATGCGGAAAAACGGGAGCAGGCCGATGAGCAGCCCGTATACCGCCCAACGAATGTAGAGTGACCGGATCGCCGCACCTATAACCGTGCCGGAGCGCATGCCGAGGGCGATCATCGCTCCCAGCAGCCCGAAAATACCGGCGGAAGCTCCTATTGAAAGCGCTGGCGACCACCATGTGCTGACCATAAAGCCGAAGACCGTGGCCAGGAAGTAGATGACGATCAGGCGCCTGGCGCCGTAAAGTTCCTCCACCTGCGCGCCAAGATCGAAAAGAACCCAGGAGTTCATGAGGATGTGAAAGAGGCCGCCGTGCAGAAAGCCGGCCGTGATCAGTCTCCACCACTGTCCGGCGGCGATAAACTCGTTGTATTTCGCCCCAAACAGCAGCAAAGTGCGCCCGTCGATATCCATGAACGATGCACCGCCGTTTTGCATGCTGAAAAGGGCGGTTGCGGCGTATAGCCCGAAATTGATCGTAAGAATGAGAACGGTAACGAATCGGGCGTGGGGAATAAATCCGACGGATATTTCGGCGGATTGCCTTCGGTCCACCGCTCTTGGCCCCACCGGGGTATCACAGTAAGGACAGACCTTGTCGGATGTAGTAATAAACGCCCGGCAGTTCGGGCACATTCTTCGTTTATCCACGGAACCCCCATTGTACAATCGGCTCGGCTCAGACTTGCGCCGGACCGGCCTGGTGCACTCCCGGGAGATTGGCGGGAAAGGTCTTCTCGGCTGCCGGTTCGGGGTTGACCGCCACGGCGCTATCCCGGCATTCGTCCCACCAAATGCTGCCTTCCCGGGTAGACAACCGTGCGGTCCGGCGGCCCTCGCGCTGGCAATGATAAGTGACTTCCATCGTGGCATTGCTGATGCTGGTGATGACCGCCGGATAGGTGTGAGGATAACCGTCACTTTCAAGATAGGTTATCTCGATGATGTTATTCGGACTGTAATACCTCCTCAACCAGGCGCTAAGTCCGTCGAGCCCCGGAAACATGACCCGCTCATTCACATTGGCCATGTCCAGTTTGTCCCGTATCTCCCATTTCAGCGGCGCGGGTATGACGATCTTGCGGTATAACTTCCGTTTGGATTTCTGCTCCCTTTGGGCAAGCCAGGTCCAGAGGTCCCCTTCGGCGCTGGACATCATCGAAAATAGCGCCATTTGGTTCACGATGCGTTCGTCGAGAGACGGCGGCTCAAAGAAGACCACACACTCTCCCTGTTCTTCCCGTACGCGCCGGTCGAAATCGGCGAGGCTACCGGCATAGCGGTCCAGCATTTCGGCTGAAAAAACCGTGGCGCCTTCCTGTTTCAAAATCTCCCGCAGCTTTTCAGGCAGAAACTCCTGTACGGCGATGCAGTCAACGGCCCAGACGGCGGCATCGGCCGCGAACAGCGAAAAATCCGCGGTGGCGAAGTGAAGTGCGACAAAGGGAGAAAAGGTCCAGTCCAACAACCGGGTGGGCAGGCCGTGATGTTGTGCTACGGCGAGCCAGTTCCACCAGGAACCGCCGGGGGCCGCCTCGCGATGCGCGTACTTGCGGAAATTGCGCAACAGGTCGTCCTCCAACTCTCCGTAATGCCCGCCCAAACGCATGAGGCAGGTCTTCAAATCGGACCCGGCGGCGGCCACTCCGCGAAAAACATACGGAGAACGAAACCGCCCGTGCGGCTGGAACCATGATTCCGCATAAAGCTGTTCATCCAGATGTGCCCAACTGGTGACACGTACTTCTTCCACAATCTCAGTGTAATGCGCGAGTGTAAGCGGAAGCCCGGGTCCCTGACATTACCTTCAATGAAAGCTGCCAGTGGCGGACGTTAGCCGTAATATTATTCTTCGCGATGGAGAAGTCCAACTGTTCCGGCCGCCCGCAAGCCGATCTAACCTGAGCTATGTAACCGGTCCCGGATTGAAGGGCGAGAGCGCGTTGTGCAGCCCCCACTTTTCGGCCCAGGTGCGCTTTCTGCCGCTGGCGACGTCGAGAATCAGGTGGAAAATCTCCCACCCTACACTTTCAATGGAGGCATCGCCGGTAGCGAT
This sequence comes from uncultured Acidobacteriota bacterium, assembly GCA_900696665.1. Classification (GTDB taxonomy): domain Bacteria; phylum Acidobacteriota; class Terriglobia; order Bryobacterales; family Bryobacteraceae; genus CAADGY01. Next base: position 12,420 of record CAADGY010000053.1, on the reverse strand, counting down.
GCGGCCGGCGTCCACGTCGATGAGATCATGCCATCTCTCCGCCAGCGCGGTTCGTGAGGACACCTTCACTACAGGCACCAGCGCCAAGCCGTAGGGTGAGCCTTCGCCGGTCGTAAAGACATGCATGTTCATCGACGTGAGCTGCTGTGTGCCGCAGATAAAATCGCTCGCCGGCGTGGCGGCGAATACCAGGCCTTTCGCCGTCACCCGCTCCCCGTGCCCGGCCACCGCCATCAATGCCGAGCTTCCAGCCTTGACAATAGATCCAAGCGCTTTCTCCACTACGTTCGAAAGGCCACCCCGCTTGTTTCCAGGTGTGGGATTTGCGCTCCGGTCGGCCAGCCCTCCGGCCAGATATTCGTCGTACCAGCGCATCTCACGAATCAGATCGCGCGCAACCTTCTCGTCGACGGCACGCGGTGTCAGCAGGTGAACGGCGTCGCGAACTTCAGTCACTTCGGAAAACATCACCGTCGCGCCCGTCCTGACCAGAAGGTCGGCGGCATATCCCAGTGCCGGGTTGCAGGTGACGCCGGAGAACGCATCGCTTCCTCCGCATTGAAGCCCCACCACGAGATCGGAAGCCGGGCGCTGCACCCGGCGCCGCCCGTCGAGTTCTTTCAGACGCTTTTGCGCGAACCGCATGATGGCCGCCACCATATCGCCGAATCCGTGCAACTCCGAATCCTGCAAGCGAATGACATACGGCTCGTCTTCGAGCACCGGCAATTCGCTTACGCTCGCGGAGGGCAGCCGTTTGTCCGGCAATAATCTCGACGGCTGCAACTTCTCACAACCCAGGCTGACCACCAGCGGCGCAGCGCCGAAGTTGGGATTGCGGACGATGTTCCGCAGAGTCCGGATGGGAATGGTGGCGCCCGGTGCGTCAATCGCTACACCGCAACCATAGGAATGCGTGATCGCAACCACATCGTCCACGCCTGGGAAGTGGGGCAGAATCTCCGAGCGGATTCTTTTGACAGCGTGCTCTACTGTCGGGGCCACGCATTGCACCGTCGTGGTGATGCCAAGAATGTTTCTGGTTCCCACGGTGCCGTCGGCGTTGGGATACCCCTCGAACGTATAGCCGGGCAGTTCCGGCAACCGGGGTGGCACCGCCGTAGCCAGCGGCAAGGCGTCAAGCACCGGCGCGGCAGGGAGGTCCAGCATTTCTTCCCGGACCCATGCTCCCGCCGGAATCGGCCGGTTTGCAAATCCGATGTTCTGGCCATACCGCACAATGGGCTCTGCCGTTCCGATTTCGTGGAGCGCCACTTTGTGTGCATGCGGTATGGATTCCTTCAGACGCAGCCCGTCCGGAAATTCAGTCCCAGAAGGAAGGCCTTCGGGATTTACGATGATGGCGACGTTGTCCCGTGGATGGACGCGAACATATAAAGGACCCATGTAATCGGCTCCCTCAGTAGCACGTCTGGGTCTGAACGGCAGTGACCAACGCCGTATTGTAGATATCGTCGGCAGAGCAGCCGCGCGATAAGTCGTTGAACGGCTTCTCCAGCCCTTGCAGAAAAGGACCCATCACCGCGACTCCTCCTATTCTCTCGGCGATCTTGCAGCCGATGTTCGCGGAATTGAGGTCAGGGAATACGAGCGTGTTCGCATGGCCTGCTACGGTGGAGCCGGGAGCTTTCGCCCTACCCACGGCCTCAGCCAGCGCGGCATCGGCCTGCAACTCCCCATCGATGTGCAAGTCCGGGGCCCGCGCCTTCACGATGCGAAGCGCTTCGACAATTTTGTCCACCTGCTTGTGTTTCGCACTGCCCTTGGTGGAGAACGAAAGTAGCGCCACAGCCGGTTCCACGCCGATAAGCACACGCGTGCTTTCCGCCGACGCAATAGCGATCTCCGCCAACTGAACTGCCGAGGGGTCGATGACAATGGCGCAATCCGCGAAAGCGAGCAGTCCGTGATGGCCCAAGCAGGATTCACGGCTGGCGAGAATGGACATGCTCGACACGGTCCTGAATCGTGGTGGCATCCCGATGGAGTGCAAGGCCGCCCGGACGGTGTCCGCAGTGCTCGTTGCCGCCCCGCCGACACCGCCATCGGCATCACCTGCCGCCACCATCAGCGCCGCAAAATAGAGAGGCTTGCGGGCAAACTCCGCGGCCTCGGACTCCGTCACACCTTTAGCGCGCCGCTTTTCGTAGAGCACGGAGGCATACTTACGAACCAGCGGAGAATCGGCCGGGTCGATGGAGGCGACACCGGAAGCGCCGGCCGGTTTCGGACCAATCAGGATTGGCTTGACGACACCATCGCGTTCCAGCCGCACCGCTGCAGCGATGACGCGCGGATCATTGCCTTCGGGAAAGACGATTCGCTTTTTGCCGGCGAGCCGCTGAATCCGCTCGATGTGCCTGGACAGAAAGGTAACAGCGGATTCCGGTAGAGCCATAGTGGGAACTTAAATTGTACTCAACGCTGCACGCGTCCGGAGCCGCCGCCCTTCAGCAGCCCTTTCACCTCGTCGACGGTGAAGCGATTGAAGTCGCCCGGAATGGAATGCTTCAGGCACGATGCGGCCACCGCGAATTCCAGCGCTTCCTGGTGCGAGCTCAGATTCAGCAATCCGTAGATGAGGCCGCCGGCGAATGAGTCGCCACCACCCACGCGGTCTACGATGTGTGTGATATCGTACCGGCGGCTGACTATGAACTGCTCGCGGTCGTTCAAGCAGGCCGACCACCCGTTGTGCGACGCACTGAAGGATTCCCGCAGCGTGACGCCGAGCATCTTGAGATTCGGATATTGGGCCAGCACTTTATCCGTGAGCTTCCTGTACTGTTCACCGTCGAGTTTGCCCGAGTGTACGTCGACATCGGCCTGGATGCCGAGCGACATCTGGCAGTCCTCTTCGTTGGCGATACCGACATCTACGCTCTTAAACAGCTCCGGCATCACTTCCTTCGCACTCTTGCCGTACTTCCACAGATTCTTGCGGTAGTTGAGATCGCAGGATACGGTGAGGCCCTTTTCGCGGGCCACGCGTACGCTCTCGAGCGACAGGTCCGCGGCGCCCTGGCTGATGGCGGGGGTGATACCGGTAACATGGAACCACGATGCGCCGTCGAATGCCTTGTTCCAGTCCACGTCGCCGGGTTTGGCCAGCGCGATGGCGCTGTTCTCGCGATCGTAGACCACTTTCGACGGGCGCTGGTTCGCTCCGGGTTCGACAAAGTAGATGCCCATGCGCCCTTTGCTGCGTACGATGGCGGAAGTGTCCACTCCAAAACGCCTTAGCTCACCAACGAAAGCGTCGGCAATCGGGTTGCTCGGAAGCACCGTAACGTATCGAGCCGGGTTTCCAAAGTTTGCGAGCGCGACCGCTACGTTCGCCTCTCCGCCGCCAAATGTAGCGGCAAACTGAGGAGATTGCAGAAATCGCTCGAAGCCCGGAGGCGCCAGGCGCAACATAATTTCACCGAAGGTAACGACGAGTTTCGACATAAGGAATCGGAGTCGATTGTATCAAATTATCAATACCCGGCGTGGCCCGCGTCTGTAGATGTCTTTAGGCGACGGCTTGAATTCCAGCCGCGAAAGCTCTATAACATACCAGACATGAATCGACGAGATCTGTTGCGGTTTGCTCCTACGGTGCTTCTTCCGTCCGCCGCTCTATCGCAGGCTCCTCTGGCGGGCGAGAAGAGCAGGCTGAAGATCACTTCCGTACGGCTGGTGGGAATGCGGCCTCGCCGTCCCGTACCATCCTACACTCCGGCGCCGGGCTCGTGGTCTACGGGTGGAGTGGAAGTCGCGAATCCGATGTCCATCTACCCTGAGTACAAGGCGAGCCGGTCCCTGTTCCAGCCGGACCCCGGGAAGCTGGGCGGATTCTGGGTGGAGATCGCGACAGACAAGGGCGTGAAGGGATATGGTACGGGTGGGCCGGGTGGCGGATATGTTGTCGAGCAGCATCTCACAAAGCTGCTGCTCGGTGAGGATCCCTTTAACCTGGAGCGGATCTGGGACATTCTATGGCGGTCTACGATGTCTTACGGACGCGCGGGAATTGCCATCAATGGCATCAGCGGAGTGGATATCGCCCTCTGGGACCTGGTGGGAAAAGCAGCAGGTCTGCCGGTGTACACGCTTTTGGGAGGCCAGACCAAGGCGAGGATTCCGGCCTACTGCACCGGAAACGACATCGAGCAGCACGTTGAATTCGGCTACACGAAACTGAAGCTGGCGATTCCACATGGACCCGCTGATGGCCGCGAAGGGCAACGAAAGAATGTGGAACTCGTGAAGCGCGCACGCGCTGCGCTGGGTGCCGATGGTGAGATCATGCTGGACTGCTGGATGGCGTGGGATGAGCGGTACACGCTCGAGATGGCGGACCTGGTTGCGCCATATCGTGTGTATTGGATGGAAGAGTGTCTTCAGCCGCACGACTATGAAGGGTTCGGCCGTCTGAATACCCAGATCAAATCCACCAGGATCGTTACGGGTGAGCACGAATATACACGCTATGGATTCCGGCGGCTCTTGGAGCACCAGGCAGCCGCGATCTGGCAGCCGGATATACACTGGTGCGGCGGCCTCACCGAGTTGCGCCGCATTGGCGCGCTCGCTGCCGCCTACGATATCCCGGTGATCCCTCACGGGGGCGGCTCACGCGATTCCGTGCACTTCATCATGGCCAGCGTCAACTCGCCGTGGGCGGAGATGTTCATGCCCGCGCCGGGAGGTCCGCCCGAGGTCTACAAGCGGTACGAAGAAGACAACCTGCTAACTCGCGGTCCCGAAGGAATCTACACGCGGCCCGCCGAAAAGCCGGGCTTCGGATGGGATCTGGAGGCCGTTTCGTAAAAATTACGAACTCGGCGCAAATTCCACCGATTCGGCGCCCATCGCCCGCAGCAGACCCCGAATTGCGGTTTCAGCGCTCTTGCGGGCCTCCGCGTATAGCCCCATATCCAGCGCGGACTTCTTGATCGATTCCAGAGCGGCCAGGCGCGCTTTTTGTTCAAGATCAGGGCTGAACGGAACCCAGGGTGTCCACCATGTGATACGCCGGTCCCACACCTTCGTCTGTTTTTCGTTCAAATAGACATGCAGGATTTCAGGGGGAGGCAGCCGCACCCACACTTTGCGCCCACGCACCACGACATCCTGTTCCCGCAGCGCGCCAAGATTGATGCCGCCGAGCACACGCCCCTCTACCACCAGAAGGATGGATTCCGTCCCAAAGGGAATCTTGTCTTCCTTCAGACCGACTACTTTCTGCACGCTGTACTTCACGCTGACCAACTCGCTGAGTTGCTGGACCTCCCGCACAACCACCGGAGCGTCGATGAAGCGCTGGAAGCCTCCATGGAACGGCCATACCGACCACATCAGAGACATCAGAAGGCCCCCCGCGCCAACCGTCAGCGCGAGGAACAGGAGCAGGCCAGTGCGCTTCGAAATCATTCCGTGAGAAACGCCATGCTCTTGATGCCGGAGACGTCGAAACGTTTTCTGCACCGCATGTTCTTGCACATGACCTTATCTTCCATCAGCACCATGTAGCTCTGGGCTTTTTGAAAGCGCGCGCGGTCGCGCTCGTCGCCGCCTCCCGGCAGCCGGTCTTTCTTTTTGCGAAGCAGCCAGCGCAACTGGTACGTCTCGGCGGTTTTGCACCACGGGCAGTTCAAAGTGGCCGGTTTCGTGGTCTGCGATTCGGTGTAGAAGGCGCGTTCGTCCATTATTAGGTAGCCTCGGCCTGGATTTCAGTGTACCGCCCCGCGGTTCGAAAAAAGGAGCTTCCCCCCACTTTCTTTTACCAGGTTGAGCGCGCCGGGCTTGACCACGCTTTCCAGGTGCGGAACAGCCTGTTTCCGGGCAACCAGGTACCACAACTCCGAACTGCGCCAGAGGCGTTTCAAGTCGTCATCGCCAATAAAGACGTCCGGAGCGCCGGGCGCGTTGGAGCCGTATTCCAGGTTGTTCACGCGCCCGTTTAACAACAGAGCATCGCGGCCGGCGTAGAAGAAAACCGACGAGAACGTGTAATACTGATCCTCCGCGATCAGTTTGCCGGACGGGGAATTACGCAGCGCCTCGGCCAGGCGCCAGGACGAAAGATACGGATCGAATTGGATCATGGCTACCCGCGCGGCGAGCGCAAACAAGGTCATCATCAACGCCACTCCGAGGTAGGCCCGAAAGCCCTTCCAGGCAAGTGCGGCGGCGGTTCCAATGAGGAAGGCAACGGCGGCAAGCGCCAGCGGCGGACGCAGGTAGGCGAAGGACGCAAGCGTCAGGTCGCCCATATGGCCCATGGAGAGAGTGTAGGCGCTGGGATTTTGTGTGAGCGCGTTCGATATATCACCCGGGGACGGCAGATTCCAGACCAGTGCCAGGATGGCGGCGCAGGCCGCGGCCGCCAGTGAGCAAACGACCGCGAGTACTTTCAGGCCCGCCCGCGACCAGGCTGTATCCGCCGCCATAGCGCATCCGAGCAGTAGCGCGAACGCCGGGTAAGCGGGCATTGAATAATACTCCTGCGTGGTCGAAAAGCTGAAAAACACCAGCACGAACCCGATCCAGCAGAGCGCCAGAAGTCGTGTACGTCCGGCGCGGTCCACAGGCTTATAGCCCAGCCTGAGAGTACCGGGCAGAAAAACGCTCCAGGGGAATAGCCACACAAGGTGCAGAAGCCAGAAGTATACGAGCGGCACCGTGTTGTAATCGCGCGGATACCGCATATTCAGGAACCGGAAGATGTGCTCATTCAGAAAATAAAACCAGAAGAAACCGCGATACTGCCCGGGCCCGCTGTGCAACGTGAAGTCGAAATATGGAGGGTTCCGGATGATGGCAAGTATGTGCCAGGGGGCGGCGATGGCAACGACTACAAGCAGGCAGGTGAATGGGTGAAGGCGTCGCCACGTCCGCCGAGCCAGCAGTTCTTTTGTGAACAGCAAGAACAGCCCCGACGCAGCAATCGGAAATACGGCGGCAATCAGGCCCTTCAGCAGGAGGCCGCATCCGATACCCCCCGCGAAAACCGCAGACCACAAGCGGGTGTTTCGCTCCTGTTCGTCGAGGCAACGCAGAAACCCATACAGCGACACCGCCACGGCAAGCGTGAGGATCACATCGGCAATCAGCACCCGCGTGAAGAGGAACAGGCCGATACACGTTACGAGCGCGAGCGCGGCGAAAAAGCCCTCTCGTGGTGAGAAAGCCCAGCGTCCGAACCGGAACACCACCCAGCACAGCGCTACCGCCGAAAGCACAATGGGCAGGCGCGCGGCCCAGTCGTGGATCCCGAAAATCATGTAGGAGACGGCGATCATCCAGTACTTGAGCGGTGGCTTTTCAAGATACTTCACGCCGTCGAGCCGGGCCGTCACCCAATCGCCCGATTCCAGCATGTTGCGCGAGATCTGCGCTTGCACGGCGTCCACATCGTCCATCAGGTGCGGCGGGCTGAACGAAGTTCCCAGAAAGATGGCGGCCGATATGGCCACTATCAGAATTTCATAGGCTCGTGAACGCTCACTCATAGCGCACCGCTTCGGCGGGAGCAATACGCGAAGCGCTGCGGGCGGGATAAATCGTCGCAATGAAGCTTACGAAAATCGCCAGACCCGCGATCCACAATCCGTCCACCCATCGCGGCTCGAAGGGGACGAAGCTCATTGAATACACGGATGCTTCGAGCGGAACCAGACGGTAGTGGTTCGCCAGGAAGCTGAGGCCGTAGCCTGCAATCAGGCCGATGACGGTTCCCACAACGCCGATCATGACGCCCTGAAACATGAAGATTTTTCTGATCTGCTCCTTTCGCGCACCCATGGACATGAGGATGGCGATATCTTTATACTTCTCCATCACCATCATGATGAGCGTGATCAGAATGTTCAGCGCGGCCACCAGTTCGATAAGGCCAATGGTAATGATGGTCACGGCCCGCTCCATCTTGAGCGCGTTCAGCAATTGCCGGTTCTGTTCCTGCCAGTTGGTCGCCGCATATTGAGGACCCGCCGCCTCTTCCGCCGCCCGCGCGACCTCCGGCGCGCGATAGATATCGTCGAGCTTGAGCTCGATTGCGTTCACCACGTCCGGAAGCGATAGGACATGCTGCGCCGAAGCGAGAGAGGTGTACGCCCATCGCAGATCCAGTTCGTAGAAGTTGGACTCGAAAATTCCCGCGACGCGCATGCGGTAGTACGACGGCCGCGGGCCAAAGGGAGTGAGTTCTCCCTGCGGGCTGATAACCTGCACGAGGCCGCCGGTGAGCATGCCCGTCTCGCGCGCCAGCCCTGAACCTAAAATGAGGTACATCTCATCGCCGGCGTGCCGTAGCGGATCGATGGAGCCTTCTTTCAGATTTCGCAGAACAGAAGCGATTCCTAACTCGGAGTCGACGTCGACGCCCTTCAGTACAGCTCCGGCGGACCGAACCGGCCCGGCAAGAAACACATTGCCGTACAGCGCAGGCGCGACCGCTAGTACATGCGGCAATTTTCGCAGTCGCTCTGTGATCTCACGCCAGTCTTGAATTCCATACGACGGCTCCTTCTCCATGACGCTAACGTGTGCGGTCGCTCCCAGAAGATTTCGCTGAAGGGTGTTGCGAAAGCCATTGTTAACGGCCAGCGCAATCACCAGCGCCATGACCCCGGCGGCAACTCCGACGATGGAAATAGCAGTGATTATGGAAATAACCGCCTGTTTCCGCTTGGCCCGGAGATACCGCCGGGCGACAAACGCCTCGAAGCTGTTGAGCCTGCCCATGATCCGCTATGCGTCAAGCTCACGAAGTTGCTCGACCAGCCCGATGGGGCCTTCGGGGCGCAGCAGCGGGAAAAGAATCACATCGCGAATCGAGCGTGAATTGGTGAGGATCATCGTAAGCCGGTCGATCCCGATGCCTTCGCCTCCCGTTGGAGGCATGCCATAGCTCAGCGCCCGCACGTAATCCTCATCCATTTGGTGCGCCTCTTCATCGCCGCGTTCACGCATAGCGATCTGCATTTCAAACCGGCGGCGCTGCTCCTGCGGATCGTTCAGCTCGGTATACGCATTGCCGAGTTCCATGCGCGCGGCGTAGATTTCGAAGCGCTCCACAAACTCCGGGTCACCGGATTTGTTTTTTGAAAGGGGCGAAGTTTCCACGGGGTAATCGTAAATGATGGTTGGTTGTACAAGGTGTGGTTCACAGACGCGCTCGAAGATTTCAGCCAGGGCCTCGCCGGGCGTGAGTTTCGTGGAATGACGCCCCAACCAATCAGGATCCGCGAGGTTGCCGGCAGAGGGCTTGTCCGCCCCGTTCCAGAATTCGAGGATCGCTTCACGCATGCTGAAGCGCCGGATATGATCGAAATCCAATTGGGTTCCCTGATACTCGATCAGCGTGGTCCCATTCACGTCGAGCGCCGTCTGGCGCAACAGTTCCTCCGACAAGTCCATCAGCCCGCGATAGTCCGTGTAAGCCTGGTAGAACTCGAGCATCGTGAATTCGGGATTGTGTTGCGTCGAAATGCCTTCGTTTCTGAAATTGCGGTTGATCTCGTAGACCCGTTCGAGCCCCCCAACGATCAGCCGTTTCAGGTAAAGCTCCGGGGCGATGCGCAGGTATAGATCAAGATCCAGCGTGTTGTGGTGCGTGACGAACGGCCGCGCGATTGCTCCGCCGTAGAGAGGTTGCATCATCGGCGTTTCCACCTCGATGAAGCCGCGGGCATCCAACTGCCGGCGTAGAGAGGCGACGATCCTGCTGCGTTTCCGGAAGACCTCCTGCACCTCGGGATTCGCGATCAGGTCCAGGTACCTCTGCCGGTAACGAGTCTCGACGTCTTCCAAACCATGCCACTTCTCCGGCATGGTGAGCAGTGTCTTCGAAAGGAAATCGAGCTTTTCAACGTGCAGGCTCAACTCACCGGTGCGGGTACGGAAAAGGTAACCCTCCGCACCGATGATGTCGCCGAGATCGACCAACTGATAAAGCTCGAAGTCGGAGGAAGGTACTGCATCTTTCCTAACGTAGATCTGGAGACGTTCGCCGCGCTGCATCAGATGCGCAAACCCCGCCTTTCCCATTCTCCGGATGGTCTCGACCCGGCCGCAGAGGCGAACCCGGACCGGCGGGTCCGCGAGTTCGGCGGCGGATTTGGATCCGTAGCCGTGCAGAATCGCCGGAATGGTATGGGTAAACTCGAAGCGACGCCCGTAAGGCTCGTAACCCAGTTTCTGGATCTGGTCGATGCGCTGGGCGCGCTGCTTCAGCAGTTCGGTTTCAAGCGACAATTCGTCTCCTCTCGAATCAAGAACGGTTCAATGCTGGCTGGTATGGCTGGACAGGGCCGCCCGGAAACGCTTTTTATCCAATGGCCCTGAATCTCCTATTATAATTGTCGATTGGATTCGCTCTCGATTGTTATTCCCGCCTATAATGAAGCAAATCGCCTTCCCGCCTCCCTCAACGCGGTTCTTGCTTACGCCGAGGGACGATTTCCGTGGTGCGAGGTGATTGTGGTGGACGACGGCTCCACGGATAACACCGTGGAGACGGTGAAGGCGTTGGGTGACGCGCGGGTCCGGCTTCTCCGGAATCCGGGAAACCGGGGAAAGGGCTACGCCGTCCGGCATGGCATGCTGGCCGCGACGGGTGATTGGCGGTTGTTTACGGATGCCGACCTGTCGGCGCCCATTGAAGAACTCGGGCGGCTGTTCGCCGAAGCAAAGCGCGCCGGTGCGGCAGTTGCCATCGGGTCCCGTGCGATTGACAGACGGCTGATCTCGATTCGCCAGTCCTGGGTACGCGAGACAGCGGGGCGGATTTTCAACCTGGCCATGCGCGTCATGACGGGCCTGGGCTTTCAGGATACGCAATGTGGATTTAAACTATTCACAGCAGACGCGGCTCAGCGGATTTTCAAGCGTCAGTTGCTGGACGGTTTCGGGTTTGATGTGGAAGACCTGTACATCGCCAAGAAGCTCGGCATCAAGGTAGTAGAAGTGCCGGTCCGGTGGGCTCACGCGGAAGGCACGAAGGTAGGACTGGCCTCCGGTTTGAAGGCGTTCTTTGACCCTCTTCGTATCCGCTGGAACAACTTGAAGGGTCTGTATAACTCTGAAATCGGATAGAATCACTCAACCTGTACGATCCTGGTGCGATAAAAATTCGGCGACTATGAGCGGGCATCCTTTCAGTGACGTTCCATCAGGACTTGCCTCCTACGCACTGGCCAGCTTGCTGTCGTTGGCGGCAATCATCATTGATGCTCAGATTTCACCCGAAGATTTGCCGGGGGCAACTCTTGCCTTGCTCGCGGCGATCGTTCTAAGCGTCTGGGTGGGAGGCAGAGGGCCGGGGCTGCTGAGCGTAGCACTCTCGTGCTGCTATCTCGAATATGCCGTCGTCGAGCCCCACAGGTCTATTCATATCGCGAGCTTCAAGGGTGCCTTCGAACTCATTTTCTTTGGCGTTATCTCGTTCCTGCTGGTCTGGTTCGTCGGAAGGCTGCGGGAGACGAAAGAATTACTCGCCGCGATGTTTTCGAGCGTTGGGGACGCGATGATCGTGGCTGACAGCCGGCGCCGCATTCTGCTGATGAACGCCAGGGCAGAGGAGTGGACCGGAATGCCCCGGAACATTGCCGGCAAGAAAAAGCTGATGGATGTATGGCCCGCCGCGGCGGAACCGGATAAGGGCAAGTTCGAGAGCGAGGGGCGTACCTTTGAAAGGTTTGAGATTCCACTGCTCAAATATGGCGTGCTCTATGTCTTCCGCGACATCACTGAGCGGCTGAAGTGGGAAGAACAGCGGCTTCTGGTCGGCCGGTTGATTTCCGGCATGAAGGATGGTTTCAATGTCGTCGATCTCGAAGACGGAAAAATCCTGCGTACCAACGAGGCATTTGACCGGATGTTCGGATACAAGCCGGGAGAACTCATCGGCCAACACATCAGCATCGTAAACGCGGGCGGACCGGAAGGCCAACGCCAGATTGCCGAATCGATCTGGACGCAAGTACAGCGCCGCGGTTTCTGGGAAGGGGAAGTGTTGAACAAGCGCAAGGATGGTTCCGAGTTCCTGTCGTTTGCCAATATTACTCTTCATAAGGAACGCGGGCGTAGTTACCTGACCACGATCCAGCAGGATATTACCGAAAGGAAACGCGCCGAAGAAGCACTCCGTGAAGCGAAGGATGTGCTTCAGGCTGTGGTTGAAATCTCGCCGCTGGCAAAGATCGTTTTCGATCTCGAAGGACGGGTCGCGTTGTGGAACCCCGCTGCCGAGCGCTTGTTCGGGTGGTCTGCCGCGGAAGCGCTTGGCAGCTTTAACCCGATCCTGCCTGAAGATCATACTGCGGGTGAATCGGCGCTCGAACTTGCAGAAACGCCAGGTCCGCCCTCAGGACATGAAACACGCCGCCGGCGCAAGGACGGTAGTATCAT
>CAADGY010000052.1 GCA_900696665.1 uncultured Acidobacteriota bacterium | reverse complement strand
GATTGAAGCAGACGGACCTGGCGTTCGAGTTCCCGGACCGTTTTCACCAGATCGGGCAGTTTTGCAAAACTGGTTACCGCGCGCAGCCACTGCCGGCTCTCGAAGGCAGGGGAGCCGGAGACGCAAGCGCCGGGCTCGACGTCGCCGCCGATGCCGCTTTGCGCGTAAACCACGGCATTCTCGTGAATGGTGAGGTGGCCGGAAACACCAACCTGCCCGGCCAGCAGTACATTCCTCTCGAGTACAGAACTGCCGGCCAATCCGGTCTGTGCGCAGATAATGTTGTCTTCCCCAACCGTCGATGCATGGCCGATCTGAACCAGGTTGTCGATCTTGGCGCCGCGCCGCACCCGCGTTTCGCCCACCGTCGCGCGGTCCACGGCTGTCAGACATTGGATTTCGACATCGTCCTCGATCACGGTTACGCCCGATTGGACGATTTTGTAGTGCGTGCCATCGGCGCGTTTCGCAAAGCCAAAGCCGTCACCACCGATGACGGCGCCGTTCTGTAGAATCACGCGATGGCCGATGCGGCAGTATTCCCGGACCACAGCGAAAGAATGGGCCAGAAAATCGTCTCCAATTTCAGCGCCTTCATAGATGACAACGTGCGGGTGCAGCACGGCATTCCGGCCTATTCGAACGCGTTCTCCCACGACGGCGAACGGGCCGATGGACGCTCCCGCCCCGATGGTCGCGGACGCTGCGACCGATGCCAGCGGATGAATACCGCCCGCGGGGCGCGGCGCCTGATAGAAATGCTCCAACGCCCTGGCGAAATCCAGGTAGGGGTTGGCTGAGATCAACGAGACAATGGGAAGATCTCTCACCGCCTCGGTTACCAGAATGGCGCTCGCGCGAGTGTTCTTTACTTTATGGGCGTACTTCGGATTGGCCAGAAATGTAAGCTGACCGGGTCCGGCATGCTCCATTCCTGCTACGCCGGTAATTACAATGTTGCCGTCGCCGTGCACCTCGCAGCCCAGCGATACGGCCAAATCCTTGACTAGCATGGCTTCATTTCAGGGTAACGCGACCTGCACGGGTTAAACTAGAAGCGTATGAAGTTTGGGGTGAGCCGGCTTGTGCCGGTCATCATCAGCCCAGTCCTGCTATTGGCCGATGCACAGCAACCGTCCCCAGCCATGGGGAAGGCTGTCGAAGAATTCAAGATACAAAGCCGTGCATTGGGCTTGCGTGAAGACGCGGCCGGTAGGAAACGCAGAAATGGAAGCGCCAAGCCCGCCTGGCACGGCCGGATTTTCGAGAATCTCCGCAACGATCTGTTCGACGCCGTGCCGCACGAGATCACGCAGGGCGGCGGCTCCAAATCGCTCCTGCGGCGCAATCAGTTCGGATTCAATGTAACGGGGCCGCTTTACATCCCACGCATCTACGATGGAAGCCGCCGGACATTTTTCTCCATCTCCTATGAGGGCGTTCGTGAGCGGATTTCGCGATCGTTCCTTCGGGACGTCCCTTTGACGGAGGAGCGAAGCGGCGATTTTTCTCCGGTCGTGGATCAGGCCGGCAACATGCTCCCGGTTTTCGATCCGGCCAGCACTCGCCTCAATCCGGCTTACAATGCTGCGCAGCCCGTATCTCTCAACAATCTGCAGTACGTGCGCGATCCATTTCCGAATAATGTGATTCCGGCCAACCGCCTGGATCCGGTGGCGGTTGAGGCAGTAAAGTATTACCCACAGCCCAACACTTCCATAGGGCCGTTTTTTCAGAACAACTACTTTGTTGTGTCACCGGAAGAGAATACGGCCAACGGTATGATCTTCAAGTTGGATCATACTATCTCCGACCGGAACCGGATTTCGGTAGGCACGAGTTTTTCGAACGGTTTCGCGGGTGCGGCATGGTTCTTCCCGACGCCGGCCAATCCTGGCGCTGCAGACCGTTCGTTCTCGAGCCGCCGTGCTTCCTTTGAGCACGTCGTCACCTTTTCGCCCCGAACCCTGAATACCTTCGGTTTTGAGGCTGCTAGCGACCGGTCGGAAAGCGTTCCCGAGGAAGGGGAAGCCGGCGCGCTCAAATTCGGCAGATTTCCTGGCGACTCGTTCCCGGTGTTCCGTCTCGGCAGCTACCTTTCAATGGGACGCTCCACGCCGGTATCGAGCAATGCCCGCAATTCTTATTCGGTTTCCGATTCGTACTCGACACGCCGCGGCAAACACAACGTGCTTCTCTCAGGCCGCGTGTCGCGTTATCAGGTGAACGTATTCAGTTCCCAGTATCCGGCCGGTGCTCTGCGATTCGGCGAAGGGCTCACCAGCTTGCCCGGCATAATCAACACGGGGCACGCGTTTGCGAGCTTCATGCTCGGCATGGCGGAATTTGCCGAAGCGTCCTATATCACGTCGCCATCGTATTTCCGGCGTAGCAATGTCAGAGTAGGCTTTCGAGAGCGCTATGAGGCGACGCCCGGGCTGAATTTTGCCGCCTCGCTGTATCTGGAGCTCAGCACGCCTCGGGTGGAGAAGTACAACCGTCAATCCACGGTCGATTTCAGTGCGATCAATCCCGCCAATGGACGGCCCGGAGCGCTTGTGGCCGCTGGCCGGAATGGCGAGGGTGAAGCTTTCCAGCCGCTGACCGCACGAGTGGAGCCGAGCGCGAGTTTGTCCTGGAATATTGGCGGCGACTCGCGAAGCGTATTCAGAGCCAGCTTTGGACGCAGCTACTCCGCGATTCCCATCTACTCAACGCAGTTTGGCACCCAGGGCTTCAATGGCGCGCCCACCTATCTCTCGCCAAATGTGCAACTGGATCCGGCACTTCGGCTCATCGATGGCCTGCCGCCCCCGCCACCGCTGCCCGACCTTCGCCCCGATACTGCCAACGATACAGTAGCCGATCTCATTGACCGGTCTGACCGGCTGCCGACTTATCAGTCCGGTACGGTGAGTTTCGAGCGTGAGTTGCCCGCCTCTCTCATCGTGACGTTGGGCATGTCTTATTCAGGTGGAAAGAATCTTCTGGTTGGAAGTTCCGCCGCCGACCCAAACGCGATCCCGCTGGACGCGCTCCGTTATCGTGATCTACTGAACGACGAAGACTTCAACCGTTCGCTACGTCCGTTTCCTCAGTACAAAGCCTTCGAAGTTTATTACGCGTGGCCGATCGGAAGATACGAGCGGGAGGAAGGCTTCCTGACCGTCGAAAAGCGAAGCTCCATGGGCCTGTCGTTACGCGCGAACTATGGATTTGCCAAGCAGATGGACAACTATTCCGGTCCTTACGGCATTCAGGACTATTACAACCGCGATAACGAATGGTCGATGACCGCCGGCAGTAACCCGCACCGCTTCTCGCTGAGCTACATGTACGAACTGCCAATGGGACCGAACCGGCCGCTGTTAAACTACTCGGATTGGAGGCGTTATCTGATCGAGGGATGGGCGATTAGCGGCATGACGTCCGTGTCGAGCGGCGAACCGCTCGCGCTCCGCCCCCAGTTCAACAACACCGGAGGCGTGGTCCGGTCGCTTCGTGTGAATGTTGTCCCTGGCGTGGATCCCCACGTCTCCAATCCTACGGCTGAGCTTTGGTTCAATCCGGCGGCATTTTCGCATCCCGACGACTTTACGACCGGTAATGCGTCGCGAACACATCCGACACTGCGGGGACCGTTGAGCCAGAATCATGATCTCTCGCTGACCAAACGCTTTGTGCTGGCAACCGACCGCACGCTGGAGTTGAGCGCGGTCGGGTTTAACTTTCTGAACCATGCGAATTGGACCGACCCGGACACTCAGATCGGCCCGGAGCGCGCGCCGAATGTGAATGCCGGAAAAATCATCGGTTCCCGTGGAGGACGTGTTATTCAGTTGGGTTTGAGGTTGAGCTTTTAATGCGTCTTTCCGCCCCTGTCACGGCAGTGGCCTTGGGAGCCATGCTGCTGGCGGTAGCCGGCGCGCAGCCTGACAAAGCCAGGACAATCCGGGTAGCCCTCACCACGGACGCGGCGGTGCCGCTGTCCAAGGGGGACGTGCTGGCGAACGTCGACGGACAGAAATCGCCCGTTCTTGCGGTACATGGTCCGAAGGACGATTTGATGTTGATTCTTGTCCTCGATCTGACGGAGGATATATCGAATATCGAGCTGGCCAAGGCGGCGCTGATCTCCGCCATCAACCAACTCCCGGCCAATGTTTACGTAGGAGTGATGCGGGCGCAGGATGGGCTTCAAGTGCTGGTGGATCCTACTGCCGATCGGGAGGCCGTCCAGAAGGCTATCCTCAGCTTGCCTGTGAGTGGGCGCGCGGGATTGCTTGAAAGCATCGAACCCGTAGCTCAACTCGGTGATCGAGTTCTGACGAAAGCGTCCATCCGGCTGGCTGCCCTCTATGTCACCGATAGCGATATCTACAATTACAGGGAAGACTTTACCAACCCGGTAGTGAACACGAGCGATTACCGCGACTTGAGCAGAAGATTTCCCGAAGGTCTCGTCCGCGAGAAAGTTGCGAAGCTCGAAACCAGCCTCACTTCTTACCAGACACCCATTTACATCGTGCACTTGGCTTACCGGACCGACCGCTTGAATGAAGCCTATCAATCGGGTCTCCTGCAACTTGCAGGCGCCACCGGCGGGTCAGCCATATTTTGCCGTTCGCGTCCGGAGATTGCACCCGCCATCACTTCGGTCGTGGCCTCCATCGGCAGCCAGTATATGATCGATCTTCAGCTTCCTGAAAAAGTTTCGAAGAACATCCAAATCGAGTTTCAGAGTGAAGGCCGCGTGCTGAATTACCGCACAAGGTTTATCGTGAGAGAGAGGTAAATATGCTGGTACCACGGCGAGTTCCCTTTTGGACACTGGCCGCTGTGACCGCCGCCGCCCTGGTTCTGGCGGCTCTTCTGATTTGGCGTGTCACCGTGACCTCGCAAGGTCCGCTGATGGGCGGTGCGGACGCTACTTTAGAGAATCGTGTCGCGGAATTGACCGCGGAGAATCAGGAACTGAGGCAGCGTCTGGATTCCGCCGAGCACGAGTTGAAAACCGCTACGCAGGCCGCGGGCCGGAAAGCGAGACCTACGGTTCCGGAACCCGCGCGGGACAACGAGTTGGTGTTGCAACTCCGGAGCGAGATCGCATCCGCGAACCAGATCATCACTGGGCTGCAAGAGCGCGTCGCGGAACTCGAACAATCCGTAAAGAACGCCGCTCAGGAAAACACGCAACTGGCCGCGAGACAACGGGAGATCAGGGATAACCTGGAAGCGAGCAAACGGCTGGTAGAAGCCCTCAAGACCGAAGTCGCCGGCAAAGCCGAAAGGCTTACGGATCTCGAACGGAATTATGGGAAGGTGCGCGATGACTATCGCGCTGCTGAAGACCGCGTCAACCGTTTACTCCGGCTCAGCCGCGATCTGGAAGATCTAAACCGCCGGCGGGAAGTATACGTCGGCAATATGCTGCGGCGCTATCGCGATGTCACAGACCAGTATCGCGCGCTGGCCGACCGCTTGGACTCCGGAACCGGGACGGCTGGCGCGTCCGGCGAACTGTCCAGGATACAAAACAGTATCCAGATGGCCGAAGAGGATCTCCGGCAGTTGAGTGCCCTGAATCTCGAGGCGGCAAAACTGGGAAAGTTGCTCGTGCGTTGAGCCAAGCACATGGTTTCAATGGGACCGCTCATCGCAAGCGGTATCCGGTAGGTCACCGTAATGAGAATCAGCGCTACTTCCCTTATATGGCGATAGTATGGTGACGGTATGGCAACTACGAAGGTGACGTTTACGCTGGCCCCGGCCACAATTCAGACGCGGCGGGAGGCGGCCGAACGGCTTGCTGTGCCGAAAAGCGAAATCGTCAGAGAAGCCATCATGGAATTCCATGACCGCTTGGGACGTCTGAGCGAGAGGGAGCGTATTTCCATGCTTCGCGCCTTCGATGAATTGGTTCCGAAGATACCTGCACGGAGTCCAAAGGCCGTCAGCCGTGAGTTGGCGGAACTTCGTGAGGCACGAGGATCGCGCGGGCGGCGGACAGCCATGCGGAAGCGGGCATGATTGTCCTGGATACTTCCGCGCTGATCGCGAGTCTGTCTGACGCCAAACCTTCGGCGCGCATCCTCTGGTCCATGATAGAGCGCGGCTAACGGATTCTGCTGCCATCCGTTGTGCTATATGAATAGCTCCGCGGGCACGCGTAGCACAGGAGATCTCGGCTCAGGAAGCCCTCTTCCCCGCCAAGTCAGTTCTTGTCTTCGGGCCTCGTGAGGCGAAGTTGAGCGCGCAACTGTACAAATCGCTGAAGCGCCCCCGTGGGCGAGAGATCGACCTGGCTATTGCGGCGCATGCAATTGTCCGTGAGGCCGATCTATGGACTCTGAACCCCGCGGATTTCAAAAGATATCCCGCACCTTCAGCTTGTCATGCCAGAGAACCGCTGACTGTCATGGTCGCGCTCACAAGGGCACGACGGGCAGTTCTACATGAGACGGGCGCCTGGCGTCGAGATAGACGGTGTTCCTTGCTTTCCTTTTCTCTGTGCTGTCATTTATGGGCTCGCCTGTATTCGGGTTCGATTCGAATCGCGGAAAGTTGCTGCTGGAGATGTCCACGCGAATACGATGTCCCTTCGCGAATAGATTGCTCGTCGACCCCAGGTCGATTTCGATTTCCGCCACTTCACCGGGAGTGGTCAGGCTCTCCTCTCCGAATCCATTACGGTAGCGGAGCCGCAACTGGCCATCCGCCAGAATCGCGGCGTATCCACCCGGATAAACGTCGATCAGTTTCGCCGTGAAGTCCGTATCCACGGCATCTGTCGAGACCCACAGCTTCGCCCGCACGCGCCCGGTGACCTCGATACCTTCCGTGAGGGGGGCCGTCGAGAATGTCAGAACATCCTTGCGTTCCGCAAGCGGGCTCGAGCCATTGCATCCCAGGATGCCGGGCCGGCAGACCTGGTCTTGAAAACAGTCCGGCGTGAGGGAACGAACCCCGTATCTCCCGCCGATGGTTGGAACGGGATCGGCTGGGTCGAATACGAACGTGAGTGCCGGCCCCGCGGAGACCGTTCGCTCCAGCCTTCCTCCTTCGGCAAGATACAGCTTCGTTCGTTTGAGAGATTCGAGGGGCCATGTTTTCGCAGTCAGCCAGGTCCCGCCATGTTGAAAGCGGCCCTCGGCGTTTCGCCCGCCCGGTCCGCCTCCCATGCGGAAATAGCGGACAGGTTGGTCCGGCGTCTCCGCGGCCGTCTTACCTTTCAGCCAGCGATCGAACCATGCCAGGGTCATCTCCCGAACCTCAACGGCCGCTGCATCTCCGAAAAATCCGTCACCGCACGAAGAGGAGCCTACGGCGTGCCACCACGGCCCCATCACCAGCTTTTTCGGCATCTTCTGCGTTTTGCTGAGCGCACTGAAGTTGGATAACACGCCATCGCCAAAATAGTCGTACCAGCCGCTGATAAAGAGGATGGGCACATCCTTGATACGCTTCCATCCGGCCGGTGTATGAAAACCGGGGTCGTGCCAGTATGCGTCATGGTGCGAATGTGCGAGAAAGTCTTCGTAAATGCGTAGGTGTACCGGAAACGGCTCGAAAACAGCCGCACGCTTGCGTGGCGGCAGCCTGAACCATTCTTCCGGCTGATCGAGGATGTATGTCAGTCTGCTCTTTGCTTCAGCGTTTTCCCGCGCAGGCGGACTGGTTTCCGCCGACCGTAGAATCCACAGCGCCCATCCAGGATTCAGGGCGCCGCCGGGATATGCGTACTCCTGGTAGAAGTTGGCGCCCCCGACGCTGGCAAACATTGCAGCCAGATGTGGCGGGCGTTCCATTGCGGCCCGGTATTGATCCCAGGCCAGATAGGATGCACCGTAAGTCCCCACCTTGCCGTTCGACCATTCCTGGCGTGCCACCCACTCAATCGTGTCGTAGCCGTCCGGCCCTTCCTGGATGAATGGATAGAATCGGCCCTCGGAACGGAACCGGCCGCGAACATCCTGCGTAACCACCGCGTATCCGCGTTGCGCGTACCACTCGGCGGCCTTTCCCTGACCGGATTTATTGTATGGCGTGCGGCACAGCATTGCCGGAAACTTACCGGTCGGGCGAGTTCCCCGTTGTGCGGGCAGATACAAGTCGGTCGCGAGCCGGACGCCGTCCCGCATGGGAACCATGACGTCGCGGACCACCTCCACGTTATGGAGCGGCGCCTGTTGTGCCGCTGCGACGGCGGCCGCCAGCAGGAAAAGCCCGCAGACAGAGAAGACTTTCATAGATGCATCATCTCCCGTTCCTGACTTTCATGCACGTAATTTTCGTATTTCGAACCTGTTCCAAAAGAACGTGTTCGGCTCGATCCGGCCCGTAATGTAGGCGTGGGAGGTGCGTTGTCGGGCTATAGAGCCGTCGTCCAGTCTGGCGCCAAATTACTCCCGTCTTGTGATCATCCGGTTGCCGATACCTCCTGTGTTTTTGCGGAAACAACGGTGCATGAACTGTGCTACTGTATGTCAGCTAAAAAACTCTCAGAGGAGCGTGCCTGATGCCGACGCAATCCGATGCTTTCATGGTAGATGCCGGTGAGACCCGTATGGGGGGACCGCTGTTTCTGCTGGGCGAAACAATCTCGATCAAGATCACCGGGAGAGACACCAGCGGAAAGTACACCATTTTTGAGAACGCAACGCCGGTAAACGGAGGCCCTCCTTTACACATGCATCATCGTGAGGACGAATGGTTCTACGTACTGGAGGGTGAGTTCCTGTTCCAGGTTGGCGATCGGCGGATCCGGGCTGCAACCGGCGCTACTCTTTTCGCCCCACACGATGTACCGCACACTTTTCTCAACGTGGGTAGAACACCGGGGCGCACCCTGGTCGTGGCCGAACCCGCCGGGGTTGAGATGTTCTTCGTCCAGATGGCGGCGGCGTGCGTGAATGGTCCACCCGATCCCGCCGCGATTCTGCCCATTTTTGAGAAGCATGGGCTGGAGTTGTTGGGCCCTCCTTTGACGGCGCAAGCCGAATCGGCTGGCTGACAACCTCAGCCGGTCGGGGCTACTTCAGGAACTTCACCCGGCACCTTTCAGAGCAAAAGTAGACGGTTTCACCCGCTGCTGTCCGCCCGCTGAGAGCAGAATTCACCGGCACGTACGTACCGCAAACCGGATCTTTCTTGAGCTCACCCCCGGCGACTTTGCCGCCGCGGGGCCCTTTTGCTGTGCTTCCGGGATCTATCGCGCCGGAAAACGCCTTGGCTATCAACCCGAGAGTGAACCGCAGAAGAGTGATGAGAACAATTGCGATCAGCGCGATGGTGACGAAACGAATCATATCGCATAGGGGGCGCCGGAAGCGGCGCCCCGCGAGAGAACACCGGACTTACTTCCTCTTGCCGCCTTTTTTCTTGGCGTCCGGATTGGTGTATTCGGTCTGGACCGTGGCTTCCATGGAAGACAACATTCCTTTGGCCGCATCGGCGAAAGGTCCACTTGGATCGAGTTGGAGGTACTTCTCGAAGGCTTCCTTGGTCCCAGGCGGGGGCACGATTTTACCGTCCGGGGTGGTGGTCGCCTTCGAAACCAGGTACACACCATACTGGTATTGCGCATTGGCGTAGTTCGGATCGGCCTCGATCGCCTTCTTGAAAGCTTCGCCGGCGGGCTCGATTTGGCCCGTATTGACCAGCACAGCGCCCAAATTATAGTAGTATTGGCCCGCTCCCGGGGGGTTCAACTGCGCGGCCTTTTCCAGTTCCGCCTGTGCCTCGGCAAATTTCTTCTGCCGCGCCAGCGCCAGCGCGTAGTTGTTGTGATAGGCCGCATCACTTGGATTCAACTCGATGGCCTTGCCATAAGCTTCCATGGCTTTTGTGAAGGCGGCTTCCTGCTCGGCTCCGGTCTTCTGGCCGCCCAGCCCCATATAGGCTTCGGCCATATTGCCCCAAACGACATGCTGTTTCGGGTCCAGCTCTGAAGCCTTCGTGAATCCCTGAACCGCAGCCTCGAAATTCTTCGTTTTCAGGGCCTCCATGCCTTCATTGAACGCTGCATTCAATTCCTTATTCTTGGCAAGCTGCTGTTGGCGCTCTTTGAGCTGCTTTTCCATCGCCGCGCGCTGCTCGGGCGACATTTCGCGCATCTGCTCCTGCGACAACTGGCCGGTTTCGGCGGCCTTCTGCATCGCATCGCGCCTCGCCTTCATCTGCTGCAGATCAAAATTGATCTCGGTCGGATCGCCTAGTCGCGTACGGACATTGTCTACCTGGTCCACGTCGCGGCCGCCGACTTCGAGCGTGATCTTGTATACGCCAAGGGGCAAGCCGGCGTGAAAATACTCGCCCTTTTTGTTCGTCTTAACCTTGTAATTGCCCTTGATATCTTTGCGTTCGATTTTAACCAGGGCGTCCTTGAGGCCCTTGCCGTCTTCTCCCTTTACCACGCCCGCAATGGACGAAGTCTGGGCCCACGACAAACCGGTCAACAGCAGACCGGAAACGGCCATCATGGCTGCCTGGCGCATGATTGCCTTCATAGAAACACACCTCCAACTCGATTGAAGCTTACACCTTCAGGATACTACGAAAGTTAAGTTTCAAACGGCGTACTCACACCTGAAGCTCCCCACCGGCCTGGCGAAAAACGTCTGGCTGGCACCCTCGAACACCGTCCGCAGGCGGGGACGATCACACGCGCTCGCGGCTCCGGAATCCCGAAAGCGCGCGCCAGATCCTGTTTTGCGCCGAAAGGCCTCTGTGTCGCCGGGACGAACGGGCAGCTTACCGTTTTCCCACTGGGCGACCGCCGCACGCGGTTCAAGCGGAGCATGTGCAATGTAGGCAACCGTATAGGCCGTATAGGCAGCCCCTATTGCAATTGCTATCACCTGCTGGTAGACTGAAGTTGCTTTTGAATACTTGTAAGTCGCTTGTGACCCTCCCTGCTCAAACTCCCACAAAAATGGTGTTTTACCGCTAGGATTGTCCTCAACGATCATCAGGAATTTCAATGCACGAAAGGAAAATATGAAAGAAGCAGGCACGGTAAAGTGGTTTAATGCCGCAAAGGGCTATGGTTTTATTCAGCGGGAGAGCGGCGAAGACATCTTCGTGCATTTCTCGGCGATCGAAGGGAGCGGGTATCGTTCTCTCGATGAAGGCGCGCGCGTATCGTTCTTGGTAAAGCGGGGACCCAAGGGTCTTCAGGCCGAACAGGTAGAACTGGCGTAGGCTTTCAGAGGGCTGGCGGCACCGGAGGCGCCAGCCCTTTTCACTCTCCATTCTTCCCATCTCATTCACCGTGCATGGAACCGGTGTCCTGACGCACACTCGTATCTTGCCGCCAGATATCCAACTCCGCCGTCGTCCTTTCCAGACATCCGCTGCCATTCTGGCCGGTGTATTGTGCCTGGGTGCTGCCGGGTGCGGACGTGAGCAAGCGGGGAAACCTCGTGAACTGACCGTTGCCGCCGCGGCGAACCTTAATGCCGTTCTCGAAGAGATCGGGAAAGCGTTCACATTGCAGACTCAGACACGCGTGCTGTTCAGCTACGCTTCGACGGCGCAATTGACGCAGCAGATTAAGAACGGAGCGCCGTTTGACCTCTTCCTTGCGGCGGACACCGAGCACGTTGACCAACTGATTGAACAGAGAAAAGTGCTCCCGGACAGCCGCGCCATTTTCGCCCGTGGCAGGCTGGTGCTTTGGGTCCCACCGGAAAGCCCGGCGGACATTCGGCGGCTGGAGGACCTTTTGAAACCCGGCGTCCGGATGATTGCCGCCGCAAGTCCCGGCAGCGCGCCGTATGGCAGAGCGGCGGTGGAGACGCTGAAAGCGATGGGTCTGTGGCGGCGCGTTGAACGCAAGATCGTCTATGCCAATAACGTGAACCTCGCGCGGCAGTACGCGGCGTCGGGCAACGCCGAGGCGGCTTTCACGGCGTACTCGCTTGTGCTCCAGGCCGGCGGACATATTGTCGAGGTGGATCCGGCGAATCATCATCCGCTCGAGCAGGCGCTCGGGATTGTGACAGGATCGCCGAACCAGGAGCCCGCGCGCAGGTTCGTCAGGTTCTTACAGAACGGAGAAGGCGCGGCCCTTCTCGAAAAGTACGGCTACGGTGTCCCGGGGCGCATCAAGCCGCACCGCTGAACTCCTGGAGGGCCTGAAACATGGAAACGATGTTTTGTACCGGCGTTCGCGCTTGCACATTGTGCACCGTGTTAAAGACATAACCTCCACCGCGCGAAAAGACTTCGCAATTCCGGAGCACCTGCTCGCGGACCTCCGCCGGTGTTCCGAAGGCAAGCATATGCTGCGTATCGACACCGCCTCCCCAAAACACCAGCCTGTCGCCCCAGGTGGATTTCAGATACTCCGGATCCATGCCCGCGGCGGAAATCTGCACCGGGTTGAGAATATCGAAGCCCGCATCGATGAACAGGTCGAGAAGTTTCACTACAGAACCACAGCAGTGCTTGAAGGTCTTCCAGGACGTGTTCTGGTGAATCCAGTCGTTGATGCGCTTGTAGCACGGGAACCACAAATCCTTGAATGTCTCGGGGGAACAGAAGGTGGACTTCTGCGTTCCAAAATCCGTGCCGCAAATATAGGCGACGTCGACGGTTCCGGCGCAACACCTATGCACCCGGCGGAGATTCTCGAGAATCACCTCCGACTGGCGCCATAGCACCTCGCGGATATAATCCGGCCGGCTTTTAATCGACATGTACCATTCAGAGATATCGCGAATCCCCTTGGGTTTTTTGAGCGCCATGCCCGGCACGGCTGCGATATCTCCCAGGCCCGAGCCGAATTTGCCGACAACCGCCCGGCCTGTTTCCGACGCGCGGAACGCCTCCGCCTCAAAGTAAGCGACGTCTTCCGGGCTCAACAGTGAAAACTCCTCGACATTATCCGCGGGATCAAGCCGGTCTTCGTCGATAGGTTGCTGGCGGATGATCACGTCGAAGAAGTAGCCGCCGGCGGGCATGCGCGCACTGGGCGCGGCCGTACGGTCTCCTTGCGGGTAAACGAGTGTGTCGCCATTCGAGTCGATGGTGAACTCGAAGCCGGCCGGCATCAGCACTTCGAGACCGTCATACATGCGCCACGCTTTGGTGGCGTTCATCGGGATTCCAAAGCTCGCCTTGCGTGGCGCAATACCTTCCACATCGATGCCGAGCACCCGTTTGAGGTCCTCTTCGATTTCACCGAGCATCTGCGTGGTCTCGATTACTTTCACCGGATGCCGGTCCAAACCGTAGTATTCCCGCAGCGCCGCGACGCAACTGACGTGCATACCCGTCACGCTGGTGCTGCCCGTATCGATCGGGAGCCGATCAGGACACTGGTGAGCTAGAGCAGTGCGAACCCGTTGCCTGCCGTTCATGTTCTTTCCTTCCCGCCGGTTTACCGGGCGCTACAATACCCCGAACCGGTCGAACGCTTCGCGGGCGGACATGCCGGCCTCGAGCGCTTTCTTCACCGTCTTCTCGGTTCGCGCTTTTTCAAGCGCACGCGCGAACACTTCTTCCTCCGCGGCTCGCGGCACGACGCAGACGCCATCCAGGTCGCCATAAACGATGTCGCCCGGCACAATGCGAACAGCGCCCATTTCAATGGGAATACGGAAATCGATCACTTTCCCACGCGGGCCTTGGTCCTGAGCATAGCGGCCGTGGGCGAAAGTAGGAAAGCCGAGCTCCAGAATACCGTTTGTGTCGCGGGAGTATCCGTCGAGGACGGCGCCAGCCGCACCGCAGCGCGTGGCGCGGATGCTCATCAGTTCCCCCCAGAGCGCATAGGAGGGCGACGCTCCCGTGCACACGTAAACTTCGTTGGGCTTCAAATCGTCGAGGGCTTCAAGCATCAACCCGAACGGCTTTGCGGAGAGGGGATTATTCCCTCCCGCGCCGGCTTCCTCAAAGAAATCGGCCTCGAGTACGGTCATCGCGCGCCCGGCGACGACCATGTCCGTCCGCAGGGGTTGAATCGAAGGAGGCAGAAACTGCCGGCGCAAGCCCATTTTGTCCATAATGTCGCCGAGCACCGCGGAGAATAACTCGCGGCGCGCGATGGCGAACATCTCATCTTCTGTCTTCCATTCCAGGCTCATGTTCTGTTTCCGGAGAGGACTTCCCGGTAGCCTTCCAGGTTATCGCACGCGCCCGGTTGGTAGAGAATAGTACGCATATGGATAGAAGGCGAGCACTAGGAAGTCTGTGGGCAGGCGCGGTAGCGGCGACGGCCGGCCAGCAGAGCGGGAAGCGGGCAGCACCGCTGAAAAAAGCGACCGGGACCAAGGCGCGAAATGTGATCTTTATTTTGGCCGACGATCATCGCTATGATGCGCTCGGATTTGTGAAAGGGCAGCCGTTTCTTGAAACGCCGCACATGGACTCGCTCGCGCGGGACGGCGCGCACCTGAAGAATGCGTTCGTCACCACGGCGTTGTGCAGCCCGAGCCGGGCCAGTATTCTCACCGGCCAATACGCCCACAGACACAAGATTGTGGACAACAACACCCCGATACCGGCGGGCACGACGTTTTTTCCGCAGTACTTACAACAGGCCGGGTACTCCACCGCCTTTATCGGCAAGTGGCACATGGGCCACGAGGATGACGCTCCTCAACCCGGCTTCGATTTCTGGGCGAGCTTTCGCGGACAGGGCTCTTACCTTCCATCGAAGAACGGCTTGAACATAAACGGCAAGCGTGTGCCGCAAAAGGGATATATTACGGACGAGCTGACCGATTACGCCATAGGCTGGCTGCAAAACCGTGACCGCTCAAAGCCGTACTTTCTCTACCTGTCGCACAAGGCGGTACACGGGAATTTCATTCCTCCGGAGCGCTACAAGGGACGGTACACGGACGCGAAGTTCGTCCCGCCCGCGACCATGGCCGCGAGCGGCGAGATGGCACAGCACCGGCCGATGTGGGTGCAGAACCAGCGGAACAGTTG
>CAADGY010000051.1 GCA_900696665.1 uncultured Acidobacteriota bacterium | reverse complement strand
TGGTACGCATCGCCGCTCGAGTTGTAGATACCGCGTGCTCCTAAAAACAGTGCATTCATTGAAGGAGCTCCCGTTAACGGGTAGTCCGTAATGAACCGGTCGGCTCCACCGGTGAAGAATAGGAAGATATTCAGGTTCAGTCCGGCCCTTTGCATCAGCGTGCGGAAAGTTCCGGTAAACCGCTCACCCCCGTGCTTCATCGGGAATACTTCTCTAAAACAGACGTCAATGGTATCGCTCTTTGGTAGCTGCAACCCGATATTGCGCCATAGTTCCAGCACCTGGGACCACGATTCCGGAGATGGGTGGTCCGGCAGATAAACCGGAGAGACCAGGATCACGCGGGTATCCCGGCTGCCGTCGAAACCCGTTGCTCGATTACGCGCCTGGCTGACTGCACTTACAAGCTGCGAATAGCCATGTGCCAGTGCGCCCGCGCCGCCATCCGGCGCCGCAAGGGAGTCGTTGGGCCACCGGTTCCGGCAACGCTCGCATCGCTGCAGCCAAGCTTTCTGTGTACCTTCAAAGCCACCGAAATCCTCATGATGGATATACAGTGCGCCCGGCTCCACTGCCACAACGTATTGCCGAAGCTCCTTAGCTTTCATGCGGTTCAAGTCTTCATTGGAGCGGCAACTGCCGAGAATAGCCGGATCGTAACCTTTGCGAGTTTTGGGGAATCCCATACAGCGGTAAGTTTCCCCATTTGGGTAACTGAGCCGGTTTTCGAACACCGTCCCTTTGAACCCGACTCCCTGCTCATACATCACCACCGGTTCATAAGCCATGCCATAGCTGGCGCCGTAGCCGCCATGGATCAGGTGGATGCCCCGGGCGCGCGCATACTGATTCAGGCGCCTCATCAGAGCGGGATAATAATCAGGACGCTTGCCGGCGTTGAAACCGAAGCCGTCCACCAATGCCATGTTGATTTTGTAGCGAAGCGCCCGATCGATCTTCGATTCCATTACCCTGGCAAATACGTCGACTCCCCGGCCGCGGTCCCAAGTCCAGCCGCTAATCTCGATATTCAGCAACCAGTCCGACGAAGCCCGGTATTCGAAGTGTGGATAGTCGCGGATATATACCGCCTGAATCGCCGCTCCGCCGGAGGTTTTTTCGATCAACTGCAATACGGACATGGAGCCGTACAGTACACCCTGTGGCGAGCCACCGACAATCCATAACGAGTTCGCGTCCGGTACCCGGATCACGTAGCCCTGTCCGTAGTACGCCTCAGGCGCAATCACATTCCGGTCGAGCAGCGTGAGCGGGACAGGCGGATTCGTGTCCTGGCTGAAGTCCCACAGGTGAATGGTTAACCCGCCTGTTCCCGCACTCTCATCGAATCGTACTTTGAGGTTCGGCAGCGTGTTCTCCAGCTTGCGGCAAAGCGATTGTGCCGCTAATTGCATCTGTGCAGCGCGCGGTTGATGTAGAGCAATTGCAACGCTCGTGGTTCTACTGAGAACTATCTGGCGGTCGAAAGCCTCGACGTATTGCGGCGCCGGCAAAATAGAGACTTTGGCCCAGACGAAAGCAGGGAGTAGCAGAGCAAGCTGTGGGATTCTCATCGATCCATCACCTCCTGCAGACGGGTGCGAAGGAGCTCCAGTGTTTCCAGCCACGCTGCCTGGTCGCCGCCCTTCGGATCGGTGAAGTCGAAGCGAAACTCCCGATGGAGCCAGGATGCAAGCGACTCACGCGCTGATATCAACTTTGTGACCTGCGCCGTTTGTACCGCGGGGTCTGAAGCGAGCAATCCATGGTAGCCAGCCAGCAGATCCGCAAAGCGCTGACCGGCTACAAGGCATTTACGCAAATACTCCACGTCCTCTCGCGCGTCGGTTCGAAGATCTTTCGCTTGCAGTGCTTCGTCCAAGTACTTCCGCGCCTTCAAATTCACCGATGAGTTCTGCCGCCACAGTTCCGCCACATTCCGCTGCAGTTCGACCCGGGTCGTCTTCAAGGCATTGAGTTCACGTTGTTCGGCGGCGGACGGCGCAACGTTGCTGAACGCGGCGTCCCCCTGCAGGAATCTCCAGAGCACGATGTAGGGATACAAACGATGTGGATAGAACGCGGGCAGCGCCTTATTCGCCGATGCCTGCCGCTCTTCGTGATAGTTGAAGAATCGTGCCATTGATGCCCCCGCCTGTTTTCCATAAATACGTGCGCACGCGGCTTGAAATACGCCACCCGGGCCGAATACCGCCTCCGGCATCTCTTCGTTCGACATCAGTGCGTTCCAGCGGCGCAATCCGTCTGCGAAGTTCGCTGGTGTGACTCGCCCCGGAGCGTTGCTGTTCCAACTGTACTCGGCGTTGATGACCTGCTGGGGCTCCTGATGAAGTCCGCCGTTGAAGTTATAGATCGTTTCGGCCCCATCGAACATGCCATTCATCGCGGAGTTACCCGTGAACGGATAATTGAACACACCGTTGGTGTATTGGTCCGCTCCTCCCAGGAAGAACATGAAAACTCTTGCACTCAGCCCTTGTCTCTGCA
>CAADGY010000050.1 GCA_900696665.1 uncultured Acidobacteriota bacterium | reverse complement strand
TCGAAGTAACTGCACGTGCGGGCGTACTGGAAACGGAGAGACCGACTCTTTCTTCCGTCATCACGCATACGCAGGTGACCCAACTTCCCTTCAACGGGAGATACAATCTCGGGGGATTAATCGCACTCGCACCGGGAGTGCAGCGGGGTGGCCGCTTTGTATCGGGAGGATTCTTTACTGGAGGCCTCAACGTAGTGGTCGACGGTGCGGTTAACCTGGACATGCAAAATGGCGGCCCCAGCGCCGCCGACCCAACGTTCGACTCGATCGAGGAGTTCCGGTTTATCACCAACACGGCCTCGGCCGAATACAGCCACGGCACGGCGCAACTCATTGTCGTCACCCGCTCGGGAACCAACGACCTGCACGGGAGCCTCTTCTGGTTCAACCGCAACCGTGAGTTCGCCGCAAAGTACACACTGGATCACCGCGAGAAGCCACCGTATAACAGGAATGAATTCGGCGGAACGCTTGGCGGACGCATCATCAAAGACAAGCTGTTTTACTTCGGTTCCTTCGAGCAACTCAGCCAGCGAGAGTGGGCCACCCGAACATTCAACATGGCGACCATTTCAATGAAGCAGGGAAACTTCGCCGGGCTCAGGACCATCACCGACCCTCTCACGCCCGCGCCGTTCCCGGAAAACAGGATACCTGCTTCCCGCATCTCACCGGCGGCAACGTTCTTCATGGGCTACATGCGAGACCCGAACCTGGAAGGCACCGGACCGGCGGGCACTGGCGTCAATTTTATCGGCAGAAACCAAACGAAACAGGATTCGCCGAGGATCGGCATCAAGATGGACTACCATCCGACATCGAACGATATCCTGAGCGGCGGCGCCAAGATCTTCAACGACGGCCCCTATCTGCGAGCCGGCAGCGGACCGGAACTGTTCGGCAATTACACACAGGGTTTCGACCAGCGCCAATACTTCGCGGCGTACACAAAAATCATTTCACCGCGCTTGACCAATGAGGTTCGTCTGGGTGTCACCACACCCTACGGCTATCACCTGACCAATGAGCACAACGATTTCGATCCGGGGACCCTCTTTCCCCAACTCGACGGCCAATGCTGCGCGGAAAAACGAAGTCCTGACAAAAATTATGATGGGCGATTCGGCGGCGGGCTGCCTGGCGTAAACATCACCGGCTACCAGGGAATTTTCACGGTTGGCGCACATGCGAAAGACAACCGGATAGATATCAACATTTTTAACAACCTGGTTTACATCCGGGGCGCGCACCAACTGAAATTCGGCGGATATTATTACCGCTACCAGGGATACTGGGGCGGCATCTATCCGCATGGTCTGGGCATCTTCGGATTCACCGGGCGTTATACCGGCGACGCTTTCGCGGACTTCCTGCTGGGGTATGCAAACGAGAGCCAGCGCGGTCCGGCGTATCAGTTCGGCGATTTCAACGAAAAGCGCGTCGGGGGCTATGTGCAGGACGACTGGCAGCTAACCCGCAACCTCACCCTAAATCTCGGCATCCGCTGGGACGTGGAGACGCCATTCAAGGAAAAGAAACTCCGCCAGGCGAACTACGATCCGGCATCGAACCAACTGGTGACCTATAGCGGAACCGGCCAGTTCCCGCCGGAGGTCGTTACACGCCTGGTAGAGAGCTACCCGGTTGTGACGAGTGTACAGGCTGGTCTCGGGACCACCACGCTCACTCGAGACACCAATTGGCGGAACTTCCAGCCGCGCCTGGGTTTCGCCTGGCGGCCTTTCGGAGACAGCAGCACCGTGATTCGTTCGGGCGCGGGGATCTATTATGCCTATGAAGCTTCCAACCAGCTTGGTCTTCGCCAGGTGCTGTTCGCCCCGTTCGCGCTGATCGAGAACTACAACTCTCCTCCGGGCAACAGCCCTTACGTAACATTCACCGATCCGTTTCCCGGTATCGGAAGCATCCCGTCGAGTCCTTCGATTCTTGGAATGCCACGGGATTTTCCGAACCCGCAGAGCCTTCAGTGGAACTTCACGGTCGAGCGGGAACTGGCCCCCAACACCTCTCTGCGCGTAAGCTATGTGGGCAATCAGACACACTTCGCCGCGCAGGAGTACGATCTAAATCTCCCTCGCGTATTCGGACCCGGAACCCTGCAAACGCTGCGTCCGTTTCAGCCTTGGGGCGATATTCGATGGATCGATCCGCGCGGCAATGCGGTGACGCATCAATTGCAGATCGGTTCAACCCGGAAGGCGGGCGACCTCACCTACCAGTTCGAATATCAGTTCACATCATCGATCTCGGACGGTGCGGGCGCTGCTGACGGCTGGGGGAGCGTCGGCGGTATCGATTACCCGTTCGACGCCAGAAGAAACCGGGGGCCCATGAGTGGAATCGTAAGGCACCAGGCCGTCACCAACTGGGTATACAACCTCCCGTTCGGCCGCGGCCGGAAGCTTTTTTCCGGCGTGCCGGCACCCCTCAATCACATCATTGGAGGCTGGCAGGTTTCGGGCATTGCGACGCTGCGTACTGGCACGCCCTATCACGTCAGCTACAGTGGACGGTTGGTTGGTTTTCCAACCAGCGGCAGGGCCGATGTGGTTGGCGACTGGAGGGTAGCCGATCCGGGCGTGGAAGGCTGGTTCAACCCGAACGCGTTCCGTCAGCCAGCGCCGTTCACGCTTGGGAACGTTGGGCGCAATAGCATGTGGGCGCCAGGCGCATGGTTTCTGGATGCCGGCATCATGAAGAACTTCCGGTTCGCCGAACGCTACGACGTCCAGTTCCGGAGCGAGTTCTTCAATATGCTCAACCACCCGAACCCAGGCGGACCTGGCGCCAATCTCTCGGTACCCAGCACCTTCGGAAAATCGACCAGCTTCACCGCCGCGCGCGTGATTCTCTTCGGGCTGAAGTTTGCATTCTAAGGCACGCGGGGGTTGGCTGCTCGAAACAGACCTCCCGAAACTGCGTCTGAACTTCTACTCGTGCCACGAAATGACGCGCTTCGTACAGTGGTGACAAGCCCGCCATCCGGCCACACTCCCCGAAGGCTGTCCACTGTCGACTTGACCGAATTTGAGGCGCTGAGGATTACATCGGCGCTTTCCGTCGTGAGGTCTCGTCCGCGCCGGGACCGCGGATCATCTTGTCTTTGCCGGGTGAATACGAAACCGCGGTAGTCTCGAAGCCTGCGGCTTTAGCACATGGCACGGCCAAATGCCCAAGTCCCCCGGCCCCGAGCACACCCACACGCCCGTGCGGCTTGGGATCTGCCCGGCGAAGCCCGCTATGAACTGTGTGACGCGCGAAAAAACAGAGGCCGCTGCTCAATAGGTGAGCAAGCCTGATCAATTACCCGCTGACATTTCTTCCAGGCGAACCAGGGAGCCAAGCCTCGTGGGGATGGGTTCAGGGCCGTTTGCCCAGGGCACGTCGTACTGCCGCAGGCACTTCGGGCAACGGTATTGACCCTTTACCGGCCACATTGGGTCAGGATGGGTGATTTTGCACCAGGCGGCAGACAGACGGAACCAGGCTCTTTGCACGTTTTCTCCCCTTCTGCTCGTTAACGCGGAATTGGAGGAGAATTCAGGTCACAGAACGAAAGAGAGTAAAAGCGGAAACAAACGGCTATGCGGCTTTTTGGACCCGGCCGTTTTTGATGCAGGACGTGCAGATGCGGAGACGCTTGGTTGCTCCCTTCACCAGCACGCGGACGTTCTGCAAATTCACGTTCCAGCGCCGCTTGGTGACATTGTGGGCGTGACTCACCCTGTTGCCGAACTGCGGACCGCGACCACATATCTCACACGTCTTTGCCATTCGAGGGAACTCCTTCAAGAGGACTACGAAGTTTATAGTCTATCAGCAAGCCGCGTCCGGTGCAACGCGAAGCGAAATCGCCAGCGGCCGCTTTCTCAAGCCGCGCGGGTCATACGGGCGTATTCCTGTCCGGATGCACCGGGCAGCAGGACCCAGAGCGTGTAGATGCCCAGGGCGGTTCCAAGCGGCATGTCTATAAGGCTTACGAATCCCAACATGATCGTTAACAGCCGCGCCCAGGACTGCCGCGTCAGCAGGCCGATCCCGGCGGCCATGCCCGCCGCGCTGCCTACGATCATGAGAACTCCTATCGTTTGCATTAGTCCATGCATATAGAATGGAACGCCGCCCATGTGCGGAAAACCGCGATGGAATATGAGGAGAAGGAAAAAACCCGGCAGAATTCGGAAGGCCGAAAGAGCGAGCCATAAAATTCCCAACAGGCGCAGATGCCCGGCCAGGCGGTTCCGGGGAGGCATCAGCGGGATGCCAGAAGCCGAGGCCCCGCAAGAGGAACAGAAGATATCGTTATCCCGAAGCCGCTTTCCACAACGAACGCAGAACACTTCTCACTCCTTCGTGAACTAGTACGAATCGACGTGATCGGATGTTCCGCGAAATTCAGACCGCACACCCGTTCAGCCCGATACGGCACTCATGCCCGTCAAGCGCCCTGCGCTCGAACTCGCCGTAAGCACGGTTGCGGTGCGCCAGTTCGTCGAAGTCCACCTGGTGCGCGTCGAACTCGGGACCTTCGACGCAAGCGAAACGGACCCTGCCGCCCACCGTCACTCTGCACCCTCCGCACATACCGGTACCATCGATCATGACCGGGTTCAGACTGGCAAAAGTGGGAACACCCCATTCCTGTGTGAGGCCGGCTGCGGCGCGCATCATGGGGATAGGCCCGATGACATGCGCGAGCTTGGGACCATTTTCCTCGTCATACCAGGTTCGCATGAGGTCCACCACGTTGCCCCGGAATCCGTTGGAGCCGTCGTCAGTGGACCATAGCACCTCATCCGCCGCCGAGTGCAGTTCTTCGTCGAGAATAATGTGTTTGACGGAACGCGCGCCGCAAATCGCCGTGACGTGGTTGCCGGCTTGCCGGAAAGCGCGGGCTACGGGAAGCAGCTCCGCCACCCCGACGCCGCCGCCGACTGTGAGCACACGGCCGGCATGGTGAATTGTGGCAGGCTCCCCGAGAGGCCCCACCAGATCTGAAATCGATTCCTCTTCTCCAAGCATGGCAAGCACCTTCGTGGTCTTGCCGATCGCCTGTACTACCATGGTGATCGTCCCCCGCTCAGCACTGCCATCAACAATTGTCAAAGGAATGCGTTCGCTCTCGGGTGTGGGGCGCACAATCAGAAACTGGCCGGGTTTCCACCGGCGCGCGATCCGTGGCGCTTCAACCTCAAAAAGAGTGATCTCTGGCGTGAGGGAGCGCCGGGTAACGATTTTGTTCACTGTCGAACCTCCAGGGTGGTGTCCGCCGGCTCCTGCTTCGAACTGAGAGCCTGATGGATGGCCTCGGCCGCCGCCCGTCCGTCGCGCATCGCCAGAATCACTGTCGATCCACCGCGAACCACATCGCCTCCGGCAAACACCATCGGCAGATTGGTCTGCCCGGTTTCTGTGACGACGATCTTGCCGCGGTTTGTGATCAACTGCGGAGTGGCCCGCTGTAAGGTGGGATTGGGCGCCTGCCCGATCGCGGCAACCACCGTGTCCACCGGAATGCGGTATTCCGAGCCCGGCACCGGTACGGGTGCGGGCCGCCCGGACGAATCCGGCTCACCCAGCTCCATCCGAATGCATTCCATCTCGCGAACGCATCCGTTTTCATCGCCGAAGAGACGGACGGGGGCGGCGAGAAAGGAGAAGTGAATGCCTTCCTCTTCGGCATGCTCGATCTCTTCCAGACGCGCCCGCAGTTCCTTACGGCCCCGGCGGAACAGGATAGTGGTCTCGCTGCCCAGCCGCTTGGCCCACCGCGCGGCGTCCATCGCGGAGTTGCCACCCCCGATGACAACGGTACGCTTGCCAACCCGCACGGGAGTATCAGCACCCTCCTCATAAGCACGCATCAGATTGATACGCGTCAGGAACTCGTTGGCCGTGTACACGCCAATCAGATTCTCGCCGGGAATATTCAGCATCCACGGAAGACCGGCTCCGGTTCCGATAAAGATCGCCTCGAACCCCTCGTCGAACAGTTCCTGCACAGTGGCGGTCCGGCCGACGATAAAATTCGTTTCGAACTCGACACCCATCTCCTTCAAGCGTTCGATTTCCGCATTCAGGATTTCACGCGGCAGGCGGAAAGGCGGAATTCCATAGGCCAGAACACCGCCCAGCTCATGCAGAGCCTCGAAAATCGTGACGCGGTAATTCTTGCGAACCAGGTCGAAGGCCGCGATCAGGGAGGCGGGTCCGCTACCAACCAGCGCGACCCGAGGACCGGTTGGCTTAGGGAGCTTCCAGTGCCCATCGGATGCGAACTGCCGATGATAGTCGGCCGCGAAGCGTTCGAGCGATCCAATGGCGACCGGATCCAGCTTCCGCCCGAGCAGGCACGCGTCTTCACAGAACAGTTCATGCTGGCACACGCGCCCACAGACACCGGGAAACGGGCTTTGCTCCGAGATTTTTTCGAATGCGCCATGGTAATCGCCCGATACCATCCGGTAAATGAAACTCTTGATATCGATATGCAGCGGGCAGGCATCCACGCAGGGCGCATCTTTGCAGTTCAAGCAGCGAAGGGCTTCAATCCCGGCCTGTTCTGTAGTGAAGCCGAGTGCCACTTCCCGCGGCGTCGTTGCAC
This sequence comes from uncultured Acidobacteriota bacterium, assembly GCA_900696665.1. Classification (GTDB taxonomy): domain Bacteria; phylum Acidobacteriota; class Terriglobia; order Bryobacterales; family Bryobacteraceae; genus CAADGY01. Next base: position 1,558 of record CAADGY010000050.1, on the reverse strand, counting down.
GTAACTTAGGATCGAGTACGGGTAGCTCCTGACGTGGCGCCTTCGGGTTGCGCTTTGGGCGGGTTTCCCCCATTTGTGCGTCAAATCCCCCTATTTTCAAGCAAAATGCTTCGAATCCAGTTACGTGTGCAGTTCGCATTCCATTGGTGCACACTCCGCGTATAAAGATTTTCGAATCTTTAACCCTTTTGCCCCTGCTCAGGAGAAACGCAGAACGAAATCGCGTGCTGTTCCTTTACTTTCAAACATATGTGGTGTTACGCTGAATTTCTCATAATGCGTACAGTCGACTTGATCCAGCGGAAGAGAGATGGCGAAGAGCTGAGCCCCGAGGAGATCACTTACCTCGTGGACGGCTATACGCGCGGGGAGATCCCCGACTATCAGATGGCTGCGTTTCTGATGGCCGTCTTCCATTCCGGCATGACCGACCGCGAAGTCAGTGCCTTAACCGAGACGATGGTTGCGTCCGGTGAGACCGTGGACCTGTCGGATATACCGGGGATCAAAGTCGACAAACATTCGACCGGAGGAGTCGGCGACAAGACGAGTTTGATTGCGGCGCCGCTTGCTGCCTCGGCCGGCGCTGTTGTCCCGATGATTTCCGGCAGGGCCCTGGGCCACACCGGCGGTACGCTGGACAAACTCGAATCGATACCGGGGTTCCGTACGAATCTCACCATCGACGAATTTCGCGAACAGTTGCATCGCATCGGGCTTTGCTTTATCGGCCAGACACCGCAGGTCGCCCCGGCGGACGGGAGGTTCTACGCGCTGCGGGATGCAACCGCGACGGTCGAATCCATTCCGCTTATTGCCTCGTCGATCATGTCGAAAAAGATCGCAATGGGCATCGACGCCCTTGTGCTGGATGTGAAAGTCGGCTCCGGCGCGTTCATGAAAAGGCAGGTGGATGCCAGACGGCTGGCACAGATGATGGTGGGTATTGGCCGCCGGGTGGACAAACGCGTACAGGCGCTGATTACCGATATGAACCAGCCGCTGGGTTTCGCCGTAGGGAACGCCCTGGAAGTGATGGAAGTTTCCCAGACACTGCAAAACGCCGGTCCCACCGATCTCACGCGGCTATCTCTCGAATTGGCTGCCCGGATGATTCATCTCGGCAAGCAGGCGCAAACCATCGAGGAAGCACGCGAGATTGCGCAGGCTAAGCTGCTCGATGGTTCCGGTTACCGCAAGCTTAAAGAGGTGATCGAAGCACAGGGCGGTAACCCGCAGGTACTGGACCGGTTCGAGTTGTTGCCGAATGCCACGGGAGTGCGCGAGATCACCTCTCCGCGCGCGGGCTATGTCACCGCCATTGATGCCGGCGATATCGGGCGTGCTTCCGCCATGATTGGAGCCGGCCGTGACACCAAAGAGGACACCATCGACCCGGCTGTCGGTGTCATCCTCGAAGTGAAGACAGGCCAGAAGATTGACGCCGGTTCCGTGCTTTGCCGGTTGTACCACACCCGCGAAGACGACCTGGACGAGGGCGCACAGCTTGTGGAGGACGCTTTCCGCATCTCTACAACCATGCCGGAGGAGCGCGCAC
>CAADGY010000049.1 GCA_900696665.1 uncultured Acidobacteriota bacterium | reverse complement strand
CGGTTTAGCAAACCGCTGCTTTCGACCACTCAGCCACCTCTCCGGTTTTTAAATCACCTGATGGCCGCAGGTTGCGGTTGTGGTCACTACATTATACTGAAATTTTCACCTTACGCTCAACGATTTACTGCTCTGTCAGATAACTAATTACAGTGGTGCCGCCAACTTACCGATAAGGCCCAGGTGGTGCGGAAGCGCGAGGCGGAACGTATCAGCATGTCCGTCTACGGGAAGGAAGTTGCAGCTAGCGTCGATTGCGCAGAAGGCGATCCGGATGTAAAAACGGATGACCTCGGTCTTGAAAAAGCAGGGGTGCCAGTCGATGAGCGTGGCTACATCATTGTTGACGATCAGTTGCGCACCATCGTGCCGGGCATGTGGGCAATGGGAGATTGCAACGGCAAGGGCGCTTTTACTCACACCTGCTTTAATGATGCCGGGACAGGCGAATCTCACTGGCGGCGACCCGCGCCGGGTTAGCGACCGCATTCCCACCTATGCGCTATACATTGACCCTCCACTGGGCCGCGCGGGAACGAGCAAGGCGGAAGTCTACAAGCGTGGGAGACCGGCGCTGGCGGCCAAACGCCCGATGATCAAGGCCGGCCGTGCTGTAGAAAAGGGAGAATCGCAGGGGTTCATGAAGATTGTTGCCGGCCGGCAGACGCACGGGATCCTCAGGGCTGCCGTCCTGGGCTCCGGCGGAGACTGAGGTCATTCACTCGATCCTGGATGTAATGAAGGCAGAGGCCACCGACACCGTAATGCAGCGAGCGATGCATATCCACCCCACGGTGTCCGAGCTTGTCCCGGCCATGCTCGGCGAACTCCAACCTCCCGACAAGAACCGCTCGGGTTAGATAAGTGGTTGTGCCGCTATACTGGCTTCATGCCTAGCTTTAGTTCAAACGAGAGCGGAGCTCTAGCCGAGGACGAGGTAGCAAGACCCTCTAATTTTGTACGCGACCTCATCATAGGGGATATTCAGAGCGGCAGATTCGCGGGGAAGGTGCATACGCGGTTTCCCCCCGAGCCGAATGGATACCTCCACATCGGCCACGCCAAGTCCATCTGCTTGAACTTTGGACTGGCCCTCGAGTTTGGAGGAAAGTGTAATCTCAGGTTCGATGACACCAACCCTTGCAAGGAAGAAACCGAATACGTCGAATCTATTATCGAAGACGTCCGCTGGCTGGGTTTCGATTGGGAGGGCCGGTTATTCTACGCGTCCGATTACTTCGATCAGCTTTACGAGTGGGCGGTTCAGTTGACCAGGCAGGGTCAGGCTTATGTTTGCGACCTGACCGCCGAACAAATACGCGAGTACCGCGGCACGCCGTCCGAACCCGGCCGGGAAAGCCCCTACCGCAACCGGCCGGTGGAAGAGAACCTGAATCTGCTGGAGCGCATGCGGGCGGGCGAGTTTCCGGACGGTTCGCGAACCCTGCGGTCGAAGATCGATATGGCATCGCCCAACTTCAACATGCGCGACCCGGTCATGTACAGGATTCTGCATGCCGAACACCATCGCACCGGCAACAAGTGGTGCATCTATCCAATGTATGACTTCGCACATGGACAGAGCGATTCCATCGAGGGCATCACGCATTCCATCTGCACGCTCGAGTTTGAAGATCACCGGCCGCTCTACGACTGGTATCTCGACAAGCTGGGAATTCATCATCCGCAGCAGATCGAGTTCGACCGGCTCAACCTGACCAACACGGTACTAAGCAAGCGGAAGCTCCTCACGCTGGTTCAGAAAGGCTATGTTTCGGGATGGGATGATCCGCGGATGCCTACGTTGTCCGGCATCCGCCGGCGTGGCTACACGCCGGAGGCGATTCGCCGGTTCTGCAATAGCATTGGGGTGTCAAAAACAAACGGCGTTATCGAATACTCCCTGCTCGAGCACCATTTGCGCGAGGACCTGAACAAGCGCGCCGCGCGCGTTATGGCCGTGATCGATCCGCTCCGTTTGGTAATCGACAACTACCCCGACGATCTCGTTGAGGAAATGGAAGCTGTGAATAACCCGGAAGACGCCGCGATGGGAACACGGCGTGTGCCGTTCTCAAAAGTTCTCCTTATTGAGCGTGACGATTTCCGCGAGGATCCGCCGAAGCAATACTACCGGCTTTCACCCGGGCGTGAAGTCCGTCTGCGTTACGCATACTTGGTGACCTGCACCCATATCGTTAAGGACGAGGCGACAGGAGAGATCCTGGAGATCCACTGCACGTACGATCCCGCGACGCGAGGCGGTAACGCGCCGGACGGCCGCAAAGTGAAATCGACGATTCATTGGGTTTCGGCCTCCCATGCCCTGGATTTCGAGGCCCGGCTTTACGACACACTGTTCCTTGACGTGAACACCGGAGAGGAAAACGAAGCAGAAGACTTCACTGCTTCGCTCAATCCTAATTCACTTCAGGTACGGCCTTCGGCAAAGATCGAACCCAGCGTACAGGGCGCCGCACCCGGCGCGCGATACCAGTTTGAGCGTGTCGGGTACTTCTGTGTGGACAGGGACTCGACACCGGAAAAACTGGTCTTCAACCGCACCGTGCAACTGCGCGATACCTGGGCCAAGATAGAGAAATCACAGAAAGCGAAATCCTAAGATGCCCCTTGACTCCCGGCTGCGGCAACCGCCGATAGCAGTCCGGCAGTTTCTCTTAGCCTTTCGATGGATTGAGCCTGTCCCAAAGCGAATATCGATTCAAAAAGCGGGGGGGTCACCGTTTTTCCGGTAGCCGCAATGCGGACCACGGTAAAAACGGCGCCGCTTTTGGCGCCTGACTTCTCCGCCACTTTGCGCAATGCGGCTTCGATAGAGGCCGCATCGAACGCCGGAAGTCCCGCGAGCGCTTCCGCCGATTGGAGGCAGATATCCCTCGCTTTCGCGGCATCCATACCTTTCTTCAGCATTGCGGAGAGATCGCGGTCGAGACGGACTTTAAAAAGAAAATCCACCAGCGGAATAGCATCGGGAAGCAGTTCAAGCCGGGTCTGGATATGCGGAACGATCCGCAGCAATTTCCCGTTATCCACCTCGAGGCCGGCGGCAACGAGGAAGGGCCGGAGGCGCGCTTCCAGATCGTCCGTGGACAATCTGCGGATGTATACGCCATTCATCCACTTCAGCTTGTCGTAGGAAAAGACTCCTCCCGCATTTTGTACGCGGTCGAGAGAGAAACGGCGGGTCAACTCATCGAGAGTAAAGATCTCCTCCTCCTCGCCGCCACCTGGAGACCATCCGATGAGCGCCATGAAGTTCAGGATCGCTTCCGGAAGATAGCCGGCTTCGCGGAAGTTGCGCAGGAAGGTCGCACCATGGCGCTTCGAGAGCTTCTTGCCGTCACTTCCCAAAACCGGCGGCAAATGAGCGAATACCGGCGCCTCCCATCCCAGCGCCTCATAGAGCAACAGGTGCAGCGGGGCGGTCGAAAGCCACTCATCCGCGCGCAGGACGTGCGAGATCTTCATGTCATGATCGTCCGCGACGGTAGCCAGGTGATAGGTTGGATAACCATCACTCTTCAGCAATACAGGATCGCGCAAGATGATCGTCTCCCAGTGGACCTCACCTTTCACTGCGTCGGAGAGCGTGATCGCACGATTGGCGGGGATCTTGAACCGGACCACGTGGGGAAGGGCGGAAGGGACATTGCGATCACGGCAATAGCCCGAGTAGCCGACGGCTTCTTTACGTTCGGCCTGCTCCTCGCGCTCTTTCTGAAGCCTCTCGGGCGTGCAGTCGCACCGGTAGGCATGTCCGAGCCGGATTAACTCTTCCGCAACTTCCCGGTATCGCGGAAGGCGCTGGCTTTGAACGTAAGGCTGGAACGGCCCGCCAATTCCCAGTCCACTTTCCAGAACGCCATCTGCTTTCTGAATCTCTTCGTCGGAAGGGCCTTCATCGAAATCGAGACCGAGCCACCGGAAGTCTTCCAACAGGCCATGGATTGCGCCGGGAACCAGCCGCTCCCGATCGGTATCATCAATTCGCAGAATGGCGCTGCCACCGTGGTGGTGGGCAAACAGGATTTCAAACAGCGCCGTCCGGACGCCGCCAATGTGAAGCCAACCAGTAGGGCTGGGAGCAAATCGTGTGCGTACTTCACTCATTCTTTTCATTATGGACGGCGAGCCTGCCGGAGAGGCCCGGCTCAGTTCAGGAAATACGTGCGATACAGCGTGTCCCGCTGCTTTGGAACGAAACCGGCATCGCGGATAATTCGCCGGAGTTCCTCTTCGGATGCACGGTAGTGTGCTCCGGCCGCGGAGACGACATTTTCTTCAATCATGATGCTGCCCACGTCGTTCCCGCCAAACCGCAGGCCGATCTGGCATGTCTTCAATCCCTGTGTCACCCAGGACGCTTGCACATTCACGATGTTCTCGAGATACAGGCGGGAAATCGCCAGCGTCTTGAGGTACTCCGTTGCGGTCGCTTCCTCTTTCACAAAACGCCCGAGCGAAGTGTTCTCACGCTGAAACGTCCAGGGGATGAAGGCGGTGAAACCACCTGTCTCTTCCTGTGTGCGGCGGATCAGCTCGAGATGATTCACCCGCTGTTCTATGGTCTCTCCGCAGCCGAACATCATCGTCGCGGTAGTACGCATTCCCAGCGAGTGTGCGACGCGGTGTACCTCGATCCACTCGCCGGTCGAGCATTTCAGCCGGCTGATCCTGTGGCGCACGGCATCGTCCAGTATTTCCGCCCCGCCGCCCGGAATCGAATCGAGCCCGGCATCGCGCAGCCGCGCAATCGTTTCCCGAAGACTCAAACCGCTCACATCCGCGATGTTGACGATCTCCGGCGAGGAGAAACAGTGCAGGTGAATCCGGAATCGCTTCTTGATGGAGCTGAGCAGGTCTTCATACCACTCGATCTTCAGGTCCGGATGCAACCCGCCCTGCATCAGGACACCAGTTCCGCCGAGGTCGATGGTCTCCTGTATTTTTTCGAAGATCGTCTCTTTCGGCAGGATATAGCCTTCCGCGTGCCCCAGCGGACGATAGAACGCACAGAAACTGCAATACTCGGTGCAAAAATTCGTGTAGTTGATGTTGCGGTCGATAATGTAGCTGACAATCCCTTCGGGATGATAGGTGCGGCGCAGAGCGTCCGCAGCCATTCCGATTCCAATCAGGTCCTGGCTCGCAAACAGCTCCACGGCCTCGTCACGGGTCATCATAAGGCAAGCGCCCCAGGTGAGATCAGGATATCAAAGCGGGAGGCGAGGTCGAGAAACGCGCGCATTCCTTCGTAGTCCCTCGCCGTCAGCTCCAGAACGATATTTCGCGTCAGGTACTCGCGCACCAGTTCCTGAGTGAACCCGCGCGCGGCACTTTCCACGGCGACGATCTCCTCGATGTGTTCAAGACCGAAGCGGCATGAGCCCCGGAACGCCGACTCCAAACTGGACACATCTTCCAAGTCACGCCCAGCCCACACCGCGAAGACCATCGGCAGGCCCGTCCACTGTGTCCACTCCGCGCCGAGATCAATCACGTTGAACGGCACGTCCCGAGGATTCACACGAAGCGCCGAATCGCCTATTAGAAGGGCCGCGTCCGCCGATTCGAGCATGCGCGGAAGATCGGGTGCGAACGATACCACCTCCGGCTCAACTCCCCACCTCCCCGCGAGCAGGACGCGCGCCAGCATCACGGACGTTCGCGAATTTGAATCCGCGGCCAGCGTTCTGATCTGTGTGGTGGGAGCCTTTGCAACCAGAAGGATGCTGCGCACCGCGGCGTGGCAGGCAATGCCGTTTCCGGGGATGATTTCGAGATTCTGACGGGCCGCCTCTACCACCGGAACGATACCGATGTCCGCTTCTTCGCGCGCCAGGCGATCCGCGCAAACCGACGGAACGTCAAAACTCAGATCAAAAACATCCCGCTGCGGTCCTCGAAGCATTCCCCACACCAGCGGACACGTATTGAGAAAACTGACAGCACACACTCGGGGACGCGTTCGGGAGAGAGCATCGGAACTCAATTTATGAGTGTAGCAGAGTGATCCCGTGGGATTTGTCTGCACAGACTCATGAGCGGCGTTCGTGATATGTTGCAAAGAGGGCCATCCGCGTCCGGACCCGCTCAAAGAACATGAAAACATCAACTTTCGCTGGAATATTGGCTTGTCTGGTCACGCCTGTACTGCTTGCTCAGGTGGTACTTAGCCCCACTCCCGGGAGGATCGTCGGGCACCCACAGCTTGCGTTGAAAACTGGGCAGCCCAACACTGTTGAGGGGCGCGAACTCAACACGCCACAGGACGTCGCGGTGGATGCGGAGCGAGATATCCTGTATGTCGCCGATACAGGTAACAACCGGGTGATGGCATGGAGGAATGCCTCAACCGTTTCAGGTGCAGCTTACGCGGATTTGATCATAGGGCAACGCGACCGCTTTTCGAGTTTAAGTCTTGGTCCGGGGTCCGACCTGAGCACGGGTTTGACTTCACCCACCGCGGTGGCTTTGGACCGTGAAGGCAATCTCTACGTAATTGATGCCGGCAACAATCGTATCCTTCGATTTCCCCAGCCTTTCGAGCAGACCTCGGAGCTGAAGCAACCCGACCTGGTCCTTGGACAGCCAAACTTCAATAGCAGGACCGCTAACAATGGCGGCGTGTCAGAGAGGTCTCTCGCCTTCCTGATCAGTAACAGCCTGTACCGCAGCGACCTGGTCTTCGATCAGCAAGGGAACTTGTATGTATCCGACGCGGGCAACAACCGGGTGCTGCGCTACCCGGCTGCGGAGTTACGGTCCGGTAACAATAACGCCGCGGCGGATCTCGTCCTCGGACAGGTCCTTTTTAACACGCGCGACGCACAGGCGAATGGGACGACGGGCGGCGTGGACAACCGTGTGGCCGCGAAAGACAGAATGCGTGCGCCTTCCGGAATGGCCCTCGATGATGACGGACGTTTGTATGTAACCGACGGCGTAATGCCCTCGACGAGCAATCCGCAAACTCGTGTTCTTGTATTCGAGCCGCCGTTTGTAAACGGCAAGGTTGCCAGTGCGGTGATGGGTGTTCCGGTGCCCGCGCAAGGGCAATCTTTCGTGAACCAGTACAATTTCTTCGGCGCCGAGGGCGTTTTCCTGATCGGCAATACGCCTTTCGTGCTGGATACTAACGGTTCGCGGCTTCTGCGTTATCCGACTTATGCGAATTGGACGCCCGGTGTTTCACCTGGTGCGGTTGCGGTAATGGGCCAATCTATGAACACTCCCGGCCCTTTGTTTCCCAACGGAGGGTCGGCGACAGCCTCCCCTACGAGCTTTGCGAATCCGGTGCGCGCCGCGGTGGCAGGCGGTAGCGTTTACCTGGTGGATTCCGGCAATAACCGGATACTTGTGTTCCCTAATCTCGCCCAAGGGAATTCTCCCGCAACTCGCGTGATTGGCCAGTACGAGTTTCAATACCGCGCGCCAAATCTCCTGGACGAGCACGGGATGAATTACCCCACGGGCGTCGCCGTAGACCGGCGGTCCGACCCGCCGCGGTTATATGTCGCGGACCGGAACAACCATCGCGTCCTGGGATATGCGGACGCGCGCCGCCTCCAGCCCAATGCGCCCGCCGATCTCGTGCTGGGTCAAGCCAATTTTCTGAGTGCGATTCCGAACTTTCCGTCCGGGAATGCGGATTTGCCGACGGAAACAGGCCTGGTATTACCGTCGGCGGTAGCCGTGGATAATGATGGGAACCTTTGGGTGGCGGATACCGGCAACGGGCGCGTTCTGCGGTTCCCAAGGCCTTTCGACAGGGTGGGCCAGCAACAAAGGCCGGACATCGTGATTGGCCAGGCCGAGTTCAATTTGAAGATTCAGGACGCGACCCGCTCCACCATGAGCGCACCCGTCGGTTTGGCTTTCACCAATGAGGGGCACCTGCTGGTCTCCGATGCACAGCACAACCGCGTGTTGTACTTTGACAAAAACCAGTTGACGAACGGTGCGGCGGCGCAGAAAGTTTTCGGACAGGGCGATTTCTTCAGTTCCGCCAGTGGCGATGAGAGGAATCGCATGAACAGCCCGCGCCACATCGCCGTGGACATCGATGACAGGTTGTATGTCGCCGACAGCGGTAATAACCGCGTGCTGCTGTTTGACCGCGTACCCGCTTCGCCGGAAGCCAACGTCGACTCTGCCGTGTCGCTTGAGAACACCACGACGACGACTCGCCTGCGGGCTCCGGTCGGGGTAGCCGTGTACCGCGATACCGGTGAAATCTGGGTGACCGATGCGAACAACCGTTTGTTCCGGTATGCGTCATTTTTGCAGTTGCTGACCAACCCGAACGCTTTTGCCGAGACGTCGCTTGCAGCCGTGGGACCCATTTCGGCGTCGTTCGATACCTTCGGAAACCTGCTGGTGGGCGAAGGAACAAACCGCGTGGCTATCTACTACCAGGCATCCAAGCTGGTGAACGGTGCGAATTTCGGACGGGCGCGCGCGAACGACGTCGGTCCCGGACAGCGTGTGGTTCCGGGTATGATTGCGTCCCTTTTCCGCCTGGGCCAACCCTTTACTTCCCAGACCGTTTCTTTCGACTCGCTACCCAATCCGGTTCCTCTACCAAGAGTGCTGGCCGACACTCAGGTGTTGCTGAACAACGAACCGGTTCCACTGTACTTCGTCTCTCCGGAGCAGATCAACTTCCTGGTGCCGATGAACGCTCCCGAATCTGGAGAGGTGCAGGTGCAGGTAGTGCGGCAGTCCACCGGGCAGGTGCTGGCGGTGGGATGCACAGCTCAATTTGTCTCGAACCGGCATTCCTGTGCAGGCCCGCTCCAGGCCGATGTCGCTTCCCCCGGCCTGTTCACGCGCGACGCGAGCGGCGCCGGACAGATCGCCGCATTGAACGAAGACGGCAAGACCATCAATTCGTCTGAGAACCCGATCTCCCGCGGCCAGGTGATTCAGGTGTTCGGCACCGGACAGGGGCGAGTTCCGAATGCACCACCCGATGGTGAAGTTGCACAGGGAGAAATCCGGACTACGGGCGAGATTCAGGTATTGGTCGGGACTCGTTTCGTGGACCCGGCCGATATCCAGTACTCGGGGCTGGCCCCCAGCCTGATCGGCGTATGGCAGATCAACGTGCGAATTCCGGAGTGGGTCGCACCATCCGACGCGGTTGATTTCGTCGTGCTCTATCGCAGCCGGCTCAGCAACCTGCAAAACGGCACCGTTTTGAAAACGACGATCGCGGTAAGGCAGTAAGCTACTGAATCATCACCGGGACTTCGTTGCTCCTGACCCCGTTCATGACGAGGGTCAGGGGCTGAAGCCCGGATGGGGTACCGGCTCCAATCTTGGTATTCACCTGGTAGAGTCCGATGAAGCCGGGGGCAAGCCCGCTGAAACCAACTTCTGCCGCCACGCCACCCACAAAGACCTCCGGGCGGGTAATCGTCTCTTCCAATCCCGCATATACTGTGGAACGCTGCACGGCGCCGAGGCCGGTGGCGTAAATCTCGAGCGTGTCCTGGCTTGTTGCCGGGCGTTGGGCTGTGCTCACTGCTGTGCCGGAAAACAGAACCGCTCCGATTCCCGCGCTCGAATCGAAGAACACTCCAGGCTGCACGGCAGTGAGCGACACCGTAAGCTCTGGGGAATTACCAACGGGAGTCGATACGCGAATCGCGGCCGTGCCCTGCGAAGCACTCGAAGGAACGAGAAAGTTGATCTGCCGGTCGCTGACATAGAGCAGCGACACTGGAACGCCGTTCAGGAATACCTGCGTGCCGCCGAGCCTTGTGGGCAGCGGCAGTGACGCTTGGGCAGAAGGTCTCGTGCTGAGATTGGATCCGAAAATGGAAGCAAGGGAGCCCGGTGCAATACCCGGTTTGAACGAAGCCGAATTTACAATACCGGCGGTCGTGAGCGTGGGCCGACCCAGGACGCTGGCCACTGCGCCCTTCTCGGGCGCCGTACCTTCCAGGTAGGCTGTCAGCAGATTCGGAGCGCCCGGCCCTGGCGTCCACGCAAATCGTACCGTGCCGTTTTCATCGGTGACAGCTGAATCCGGCGTGAAGACACCCCCGCCCGATGCTGTTCCGAGCACGCGCACGCCGGAATAAGGCAGATTGTTGACATCGGTGACACGAAATATGACGGGCTGGTCCAAGGGAACACCGGGAACGCCGCTCTGCAGGTTACCCGAGACAATTTGGAGACTCAAGGCCGCAGCCGCCGCCACCTGCAAACGCACATGAACCGTCTCAAACCCGGAAGTAGTTTCCGCCGTTAACTCCTCCACACCCGTGCGGACACCCGAAATGGAGAAAGACGCGGTGGTCGCGCCGCGCGCAATCGTGACAGACGGTGGCACGCGGGCAAAGCCGCCCGGCGCCCGCAGAAAGACAGTTACATCTTCGGTAGCAGGGCTTCCGATAGAAACGGAACCCAATACTTCGCGGCCTTCGAGAACACCGGCGGCCGGGAAAACAGATAGCCGCAGACTACGCGCGAGACTGGCATCCGCAATGGCACGCCGTGAAGTCGCCTCCGAGTAGAATCGCTCGAACTCAGCACGAAACGTCTCGAGCTTCACGAGGTCTTCCGCTTTTGGATCCTGTCCGGCAGGTACGATCAGGATGAAGGCAAAACGAAACCGCCTTTGGGATACGGTCACGTCGGGTGTGCGGCGGCCTTCCACCTGGATAATTTCCTGAATGCTGATAT
>CAADGY010000048.1 GCA_900696665.1 uncultured Acidobacteriota bacterium | reverse complement strand
TTCATTAATAAACTGGACCGCGAACGCGCCAGCTTCGATCGTACGCTCGAGAGCATCCACGAAGTGTTCGGACGCACCGCCATTCCCATCCAGTTGCCGGTTGGGGCCGAAAAGGATTTTCGCGGCGTTGTGGACCTGATTCGCATGAAGTGTTTCACCTATGAACCGGGCGGTAATGGCAAGGGGAAGGAGACCAGCATACCCTCCGAGTTGACCCAAGCGGCCGAAAGCGCACACGAGGCACTGGTGGAAATGGTCGCGGAAGGCAACGACGCGCTGATGGAGGAGTTCTTCGACAAGGGCACGCTTCCCGTGGACCGTATTGTGGAAGGAATGAGGCAGGCCATCCTCGATCAACGGTTGTTCCCCGTACTTTGCGGCGCAGCGATGCACAACATCGGCACGGACCTGGTGCTGGATTTCATCGTTGAGAATTTTCCCGCACCTGTGGATCGCGGCGAAGTGAAAGGGCAAAACGCAGAAGGGCAGGAGGTCACGCGGAAAATCGCGGACAGCGAGCCATTGTCCATTTTCGCTTTCAAAACAGTCGCCGACCCGTTTGCGGGACGCGTGACCTATTTCAAAGTGTATTCAGGCGTATTGAAGAATGATGCGAACCTCGCGAATATCCGGACGGGCTCCACGGAACGCTTTGCCCATATCGGTTGTCTGATGGGCAAGAACATCACGCCGGTAACGGAACTGCGCGCGGGCGACATCGGCGGAGTGGCCAAGCTGAAAGACACATTGACGGGCGACACTCTCACGGAAAAAGGTGCGCCGGTGTCTTACCCCAAAGTGGAACTCCCCGAGCCTTCTATCGCCTACGCCATTGAAGCCAAGTCGCGCCAGGATGAGGACCGGATGGGCAACGCCCTGCAACGAATTCTGGAAGAGGATGCTTCCCTGCGGTTCTACCGGGACTCTCAGACAAAGGAGTTCCTGCTGGCCGGCAGCGGGCAGCAGCACCTGGAAGTCGTCGTCAGCCGGATGAAAAGGCGCTACAACGTGGACGTCGCCCTGAAAGCTCCGAAGATTCCCTACCGCGAAACGATACGGGGCACGGCGGATGTGCAGGGACGTCACAAGAAACAGACAGGAGGCCATGGGCAATTCGGCGACTGCAAGATCCGGATGGAGCCGCTGCCGCGCGGCGAGAAATTCGAGTTCGTGAATGACATTTTTGGTGGGGCCATTCCCAAGCAGTACATCCCGGCGGTGGAAAAAGGCATATTGGAGGCCGCCGAACGTGGATACCTGGCCGGTTATCCAGTGGTGGATTTCAAAGTGAGCCTGTACGACGGCTCCTACCACGATGTCGATTCCTCGGAGATGGCTTTCAAACTGGCGGGCCGCAAAGCCTTCAAGGCGGCGATGGAGCAGGCTAAACCAGCCTTACTCGAACCGATCATGAACGTGGAGGTTTCCGCTCCCGTGGAATTCGCCGGTGATCTGATGGGCGACATGAATGGGCGGCGTGGCCGCATTTCCGGTATGGAAACCAAGGGCAATACGCAGATCATTCGGGCGCAGGTGCCGATGGCTGAGATGCTCAACTACCAGAACGATTTGATTTCCATGACGCAGGGCCGTGCGTCGTTCACGATGGAATTCGACCATTACGACTTCGTCCCCAGCATGCAGGCCGAAAAGATTGTGGCCCAGGCACGGGCTGCCCAGGCAGGGGTTGAAGAAGAAGAAGAGTAAACCTCTAGGGTCTGGCATCCGTTCCGGGCATGTGATACTTTCGAGGAGCAAGGACCAAGAAACTACCAGGCTGGGCTAACTGGTTGAGGGAGAAGACTATGGGTCGCGAACGCGTCTCATGGATGTTCTTGTTAGGGGCTCTTCTGCAGTTTCATGCCGCCAGTGCACAATCGGTGGGATTCGAATCGCTGACTCCACGGAAGGAAGTGACCGAATACTGCGTGATCGCCGGCACTCCCAGTGAAGTCTGGTCTGTCCAGGACGGTGTGATCGCCTGCACCGGTAAGCCATCAGGCTATTTGCGAAGCAAGCAAAAGTACAAGAACTACATCCTGCGCGCGGAATGGCGATTCAAGACGGAAGGTTGGTCCTTTGCTCCGTCGCGCTGGCCCAACGCGGGTTTTCTCATCCATGCGAGTGAGGAACCCGGGAAAGTGTGGCCGAAGTCGTTTGTAGAAGTGCAAGGCCACTATGGTGAGGCGGGAAGCCTTTTTTCGGGCGGAATCAAGGGGGCGAAGCGCGGACCGATTGTGAAGGACCGCGTTCCGTTCGGCGCGTGGGACCGGTACGAGATAACATCCCATGACGGCACTGTAAGAGTTGTACTCAATGGCGTCCTGGTAAACGAAGGCTGGGGGGCGAACCCTGCCGAAGGCTACATCTGTCTTCAATCGGAAGGTTGGCCGGTGTTCTACCGGAATATCGAGATCAAGATTCTGCCCGACTGAGATGCGGCCGGCAGGGAGAGGCACACATGGGAAATTATCTCGACAGGCGCAGGCTAATACTGAGCGGAGCGGCGGTGGCGGCTTCGCCTTCTATGACTGCTCAAGATCAGGAGATCCGCACGGCATTTATCGGCGTTGGCGTTCGCGGCGGAAGTCTGCTGAAACAAGCTATCGGACAGCAAGCCGTCAGAATCTCCGCAATCTGTGATATCAACGGGCAAGCTCGCGATGAGGCGCTGAGTTTATGTGTCCGCGATAACCCGAAGTCATTCACCGAATGGCGCGCGGTGCTGGACCTGAAAGACGTGGATGCCGTTTTCATCGGCACGCCGTGCGATTTGCATGCCGAGATGGCGGCCGCGTGCCTCGAAGCTGGCAAGTACGTGTATTGTGAGAAGCCGCTTGCGATTACCGCTGAGGGAGTCGGCCGGGTGCTACAGGCGGCACGGCGATCCAGGGCTTTTCTCCAGATCGGCCAGCAATTGCGTTATTTTCCATCGATGCGGGAAGCGATTCGCCAGATCCACGAGGGCATCGCCGGCAAGACTTATATCATCAAGGCGCACCGCCACGGGGGACGCAGCCGGCCGCGTGGCAGCGACGCGCCGGCAGCGCGGCAGGCGGTTCGCACTGCCTGGTACGCCGACGTAAAGCGCTCTGGTGACTTGATCGTCGAAAATGCGGTCCACAACATCGACGCATGCAATTGGATCGCAAACAGCCGGCCCGTTAGTGCGTACGGGCACGGCAAGAAATACTTTCCTCAGCCGGTTCCGCCGGGCAAGGTGATGATGGATGGTTTCAGTGTGGAATACATCTATGAGAACGACATGCACTGCGACTACAGCCAGATCAGCTTTCATCCCCGTCATCTGAAGACACTTCCAAGCGGAATGTGGTACACCGTGTTCGGAGAAAAGGGCAGCGTGTACCTGACACACTCTTCGGCAACTTTTTACGACCTATTCGCCGAGAGCGAACCCCGCAACCTTCTACCTGAGAACGCCAGCGAACGCGACACGGCAACCGCCGATTTCTTCGCTTGCATTCGGGAGAAGCGCCAACCGTTTGCCGATGTTCGAGTGGGGGCGGTGGCGGCGCTGACCGCCATCATGGGACGTGAAGCCATCTACAAAGGCCGTAGCGTTTCGTGGAAGGAACTGGGCGTCGAAGTGTAGACAGGTTCTCACGCCGGTGTCCGGTTGGGAGCAAACAATGAAGACCCTGGTTATTGCACTCGCGATCTTCGTGCCCGCTTGTGTGCTCATTCCAGCCCGGGCCCAACGGCCGGCCGAGCATGGCCTGGGGCCCGGATGGACGCCACTGTTCAATGGGAAGGATCTGACCGGTTGGAAGGTGGTGGGGCCTGAACGCTGGGTCGTCGAGGACGGCACAATTCTCGGCGAAGGCATCCATGGCAAAGATGGATTTCTAAAGACTGAAAAAGCCTATAAGGATTTTCACGCCTATCTTCGATTCAAGTGTGAGACGCCGAATAATAGCGGCTTCTTCTATCACTCTGGCATTGAAGAAGACATCAGCAAAATTCGATTTATCCAGGTGGAAATATCAAGCATCATCGGCGGCCATACTGGTGGCCTCCATGGCGATCATACTCCCGAAACCAAGGGACGGGGCTGGATCGTCTGGCCGGCGCCGGAACTCGAGACCGTGATCCGGCCGTTCGAATGGAACGAAATGTTGGTCATGGTCGAGGGAAAACGCACCCGTACCTACTTGAACGGCGTACCAATGATTGACTTCACTTTTCCTGATCCGCGAAATACGGACGGCATTATTGCTCTACAGATCCATCCGGGCAAGCCCTCGCGGATCCGCTTTAAAGATATTTGGATTCGAGATCTGACGGTGCGCTAAATCTGCTTCGATTAGCCGGTCACGGGCTGTATCGCATCCCGTAAATGGCCGCTTTGCCAAGCGACTCACCCAAAACCAGCAATATCAGATCGTGCTTTGGGTCGTAGACCATCGCCCGGTTCTGCCCCGCAGCTCCGCGCGGCGCCCCTCCGGCGAAAGAGGCCGCGACCCTGCGCCACCTGTTCTTGTCCGGCGAATAGGCCCACAGCGCCAGAACGCCGCGGTTCTCAGGAGCCGGCGAACTGATGAGCAGGACATCTGCCGCCGGAAGATAGACGGCTTCACGACTGGCCGCGGGGCTGTCTCCTTCCGGTTTCAAATGAATCCAGCGCCGCGTCCGGTAATCAAAAGCCCACAACTCATTCCGCCGTGCTCCCCCGCCATGCAACATCAGGCGGTTACGCTTGGTGTCATAGGCAAGGCTGGTCATTTCATAGAGGTTTTGAGGCGACGGCTGCCCGCTTCCAAGACGCGTCCAGCGTTTGCCTGCCAGGTTAAACAGGTACACAGTGTGATCCACCGGCGGATCCTGGGACCTCCATGGAAGCTGGTAGCCGGCATCGTTCAACCGTGACCGCCAATTAACGTTGACCCCCATGACGCCGTGGGGCGTACTGACCAGCGTATCCACTCCCAGCGGAGCGGGACCGGCGAGTTCCCATCTGCCCGATTGGGTGTCGTAGCTGAACGTTGTGTTGCGTGTGTAGGAGGACGGAGTCTGCACAATCGCGTCGGGCGCCACAGTCCTCCTCGCCGGGCAGTCTCGCAACGCTTCCGGATCGTATCCGGTTGTCAGGCGGATCCCGATGGCCATGATCATGTTCCCGCTGACAGGATCGTAAGCGTAGATCCTCCGGCCGTGTTCCGTCCATGGAGATCCGCGGAACGTGACGCCGGCAGAGCGTACGCCCAAGTCCCAGGCCCGCTCGGGAAACTCAGGAGCATCATCGGCGAAGCGCCATCGGTTTGTTTCGAGACTATACGCATCCACATCGCTGCCGCCATAGCCGCAATGGCCTCCACCCCAATAGAGGATTTCACCGCGCGTGGTATCGAATGTAGCCGAGCCCCAGGTGCGGACCGGCGCGCTTTCCTTAGTGTTGTTTAGCAATACCCACTGGTTCAACGGTAGCGAGTCAAGGCGGGCTTTCGCGGATGCTCTATTCGCGTTCACCCGCTTTGTGACCGGCTCATGCCGCACCGTAGCAGGCCTGGCAGCGGTCCTGAGGGCCTTTGAATCGATCCGAAATCCGTAGGTCGTACGAACCGGATAAAGCACGTTGCAAGTCATCCGGTCATCCGGCCGCCGGCTATTCGTCAACAGCACAATCAGCCGCTTGTCCGAAGCAATGTCAGCGGTGATGTAGAACCCTGCCGGAACTTTGGCATCCAGTTCCCACCACCGGTCGGCGGCCGCGTCGTATGCCCACATGTCTGTAAGGTCACGTTGGTTGTATCCGCCGCCAATAATGACCCAGCCTGTTCCGGGATCGTATACGGTGAAGTGCCCCGCGCGCCCTTCGGGTCCCGCAGTTGCCTTGGACAGCCGCCATGACCGCGTTTTCATGTCGTACAGCCATGTATCCGCCAGGAAATGGCTCTGGCCGTCGCCTCCGAACAGCACGAGCACACCATTATGCGTGTCCGCGGCCATTCGTGTATTCATGCGCGGCGGCGGCTGCACACCCGGGGGCAACATGAGCCAGTCGCGGTCGCGAAGAACCCAGGTTCCGGTGTAGCCGGCGAGATTGCCGTTCTGGTCCCTTTCCGCGACATGACCGCCTCCAAACAGAACCATTTCGCCGTTGACCGGATCATATGCCAGCGAGCCGCCCACTACGGGCGGTGGAGAGTGGAGTGGACGAAGGTCCGTCCAGCGCCTCCCGGCGGTGTCGTAGGCTGCCGTCAACCCACCCGTGAAATACAGGAGCGACTTCATCCGCGGATGCCAGGCAACCTGATCGAAGACTATGTTAAGGTCGGGACGAGGCACGCCGGGGGCGTCATTCGTGGCACCGCGCAGCACCGTGCGCTCACTCCCGCTGGTGATCGCCGAATACGTCCGTGGAACATAGGCCAGCGGAAGCTTATGGCTCCACTCCCGCTCGCGCGACTTCGGCAGTTGATTCTGCCAGCGGCCAATAGCAGGGTCGAATGCGACGACGTCGTATTCAGGGACTTCCATCAATGGATGTTCCTGTAGGAATTCGGGATCGTAATCGAAGAATCCCCACAAAAAGAACGCGCCGGCATCAGGCACATAACGAACCGCGCTGCCCCGGCGCCCCCCGGAAGAATCCCGGACCAGTTCCACCCATTGATTCGGCGGAATGCCGGCGGCAGTGGCAATCGTGGCAGATACAAGTAGAGAAACAAAGCGCAGCCACATAAGGATTGGTGATACGACGCTGTTACTTAATCTCACGCATAGCTTCCAATTCCGCCCGTACTCGAGCTATGGCGTCTCGATGTTCCGCAGGAGCGGGCTTAAGTCCAGGTTGAGATAGGCCTCCAGATGATTCGGGTCACTCGAAGTGACCGCGTGCCACGACCGCCTCTTTCCGGCGCGCCTGCTGGAGCTAAAAACCGATACTCCCGCGGAGCCATACCCGGCCGGCACGAAAAGGCGGTGAAGACCGCCGCCGTGCAGGGCGGTACCGCCGCCAACCCGCTCACGCCCACCACCCATCGAGGGCAGCGCCCGCGGCCGCCCGAACCTACCATGTCAGTCGTAGGGTGAGCTGCAATTCACGTGCCGGCTGACCGCTGTTAAATGTGTTCAGGACCCCATTGCTTCCCACGCTGTTAGGATTACCAGGAGCATTCAGCACGTTGAAAAAATCTGCGTTGAATCGCACCCTGAATTGCTCTCCGAACGCAATTGTCTTGAACAGCGAAGCGTCCAGGCCCCACTGCCGGACACTGGGCAGATACTGGTTCTGCCATGGATGCAGGTTGTCGTTGAAGGTTGTGCGCTGTACCGTGCC
Source organism: uncultured Acidobacteriota bacterium (assembly GCA_900696665.1). Classification (GTDB taxonomy): domain Bacteria; phylum Acidobacteriota; class Terriglobia; order Bryobacterales; family Bryobacteraceae; genus CAADGY01. Next base: position 4,874 of record CAADGY010000048.1, on the reverse strand, counting down.
GTTTTCGAGCGGAATCCAGACCGTGTTCGTGTCCCAGAAGGAAGCGACATTGGTATTCGCCGGCGCATTGGGTGGCAGCACCGTGGAGCCCCATGGAATCAACGGCTGTGCCGCAGGTTTGTAGTTGTCCGGCACGCCCATAATGCCATTAGGCCTTCCAGAGGCATCGTGGCTGTTGATTCGGCTTGCGGGAATGTATCCGTTCCACCAAAGGTAGCCAGGCCGGCAGGCGCCGCTGCGGCAATCCTCGATGGGATACTGGTAGCCATAAAGCTCGACCTTTTCTCCAGTAGGATAAACTCCGGTCGGCAATGCGAAGTAAGTGCTGCGCAGTGAGCCCATGCCGGCGATCTGCCATCCGCCGATAACTTTGTCCAATATGCCGCCGGAATTACGTCCCAACGCTTTGCCCCGGCCGAAGGGTAGGTCTGCAATCCAATTCCATCGAAGCCGGTGTTTTGGAACATCCGCGTCCCGGCGGTAGTGTAACAACCGTGCGCGCTCGTGAAAGTCCGCCGGCACCGCGCCCGGAAGATACGAGTTTACTTCGGGAACCCGAATCCGCCACTGCTCACCACCTGCTTCGAGAGCGTTCCCGACGCTGTAGAACAGTTGGAAGCCGTAACCGCCGCTGTAGCGGCGTTCGGCTTCGAGCGTCATACCGCTGAAATTGCCCCAACCGCTCTTGCGGTATTCCTGGACCGTGCCGTATACCGTCTGGTCATAAAAGCGGCGGGCTACGTTGGCGTACTCGCCGGTGGGCAGCCGCTCTCTCTTGGTCACATACCAGATGTATTCCGGAGTCGCACCATTGTAATCGTAGAGCAGTTCGAGATTGCTGGTGTGATTGCCGACATACGACGCACGCACGACGGTGTTCGGCATGACCTCCTTTTCCAGAGTCAAGTTCCAGTCGTGAACTCGCGTATCCGGCTGGTTCCGTGCAAAATAGCTTGCAAATGGCGATCCCCGAACGATTGAACTCACGTTCGACAGACTGATCGCGTCCCGGCTGTTCACACCCGCGACGATCGCCGGCACCGACCTCATATAGTAGTTGGCAATCCCGTCCGGCGAAAGAGCGGAGTCGTTTATGTTGCTGGTCAAGCGCGCATAATAGGGTGCATTCGAGCGCTGTTGCGCGGTCCAGGCACGGAGCGGAATCGTAAAATGTGAGATCCGGTAGCCGCCGCGGAGCACCATCGATCTGTCGTTACCCCCGAACCGGTATGCGAATCCTGCCCGCGGACCGAAATTCGTTTTCGGGACCTTGTAGAGAGACTTCGGCAGCCCGGCTTCCTCATAACCGATGAACTTCACGCCCAGCGACTGCATTCTCTCCACCACTGAAGGAAGGGTCGCTCCAAGCCGGTACATCGTCTCCAGGTCAGAGCCCAACACGATCGCCCTCTTTGCGGGGTCGAACGAAGTCAACAGGTTGCTGATCTCGCGGTTAGCCGGCCAGTAATCGTAACGCAAACCGAGGTTCAGAGTCAGTCGCGAGTTCACCTTGAAATTATCCTGGAAGTAGAAGGCATACTCCTGCGCCCGCATCTTAAACAACGGATGACCGAGCTGCACGTAGTAGTTCATCAACCCCAGATAGCTGCTGGCGAGGTTGTAGCCGGTCTGTTGCGTCGGGAGCGGGTTATTGGGGGAGGTCGACGGGTCGTATAGAGAAGTGAAAATGCTGGAGCCATTCGCCTGGCCTTGCGTGTATTGCTGCTCCGGAAGCGTATCCAGCTTGTCCCATCGATAGTGGAAGCCAAACTGGAGTTCGTGCCTGCCTACAATTTTCGTGGCGTTATCGTCAATGATGTAGAAGGCGAACGGAGTTGTCTGCGTGTTCTCCGTTTCAAAGTCCATGTCCAGGCCGTGACTATAGAGGGCGGGCCAGCCGGCCACGTTGTTAGGATTCGGAATCCCCAACTGGTCGGACCATCGGGTATTAGGGTCGCCGGTTCCCGAACGCCAGGTCTCAGTCGATCCACTCACCAGCACCTCATTAAAAAACGTGGGTGAAAATGTGTGCACCCACGAAGCCGCCGCAGCCTTGTTTGGCGCAGTCCGTGTCACAGTACCGCCAACGTCGTTCAGAGCGACGAACGTGTAGAACTGCCGGAACAGGTGATATTTTCCCTGCGTGTACCGCCCGTAGAACTGGTCATTCTCAGAAAAGCGATGGTCAATGCGGGTGGTTACCGTCCAATCCCGCCGCCGGTTCGGTTGTGGGCCGAAGAAGTTGGGAGCCACCAGCGGGTTGACGTTGGCCAGAGTCGGCAGCGGCGTGATTTCGAGTAAATACTTCATCAAAGGGCTTATCCGGTTGGGGTCGATTACATTCAACTGGCCGTTGTAAGAGATCTGCTGGCGCTCCCAGGTTTGCGGGTTGGTCGTCCACGGGTCGTAGATCTTGAGTTGGCGGCCCTGCGAATCGATCAGACCGCGGAAATCGCCATTACGCATTGCCGGCGTCGGAAGGGAATATCCCTGTGTGCTGGCCGTCATGTTACGGTGAGCTTCGTAGGCAAAAAACCAGAAGGTACGGTTTTTACCGTTGTAGAGCTTGGGGAGAAACACAGGTGCTCCCGCCGATACACCGAACTCGTTGCGGATCAATTGCGGCGGCTTTTCGTAAAAGTCCGTGCGCGTGCGCGCTTTACCTATGCCGTTGTTGCGGTGCGTCTCGAATGCCGAGCCATGCAGTTGATTCGTCCCGCTTTTGGTCGACATGATCACCGTGGCTGGACGTGCCAACTTCGCCGAGGACACATTCGTCTCTACCTTGAACTCCTGAATCGTGTCCAAACCGGCCGGCCGGCGGAATACTCCTCCCATCAGCCGATCGGTCGTGGAAGCGCCATCTAGCACGAACTCCGTCGACCCGCGCCGCATTCCAAAAGCGCGCGTGCTCACTGAATCGTACTCGGTCTCCTGCTCCAATCCAGGGACGGTCTGAAGGAGTTCCGTAATAAAGCGGCCGTTTACCGGCAGTTGCTCGATCCGTTCGCGCTCCAGCACGTGACTCAAAGTCGGGTTATCCACCGTCACTATCGGTGTCACGTCCCGAACCGTAACCTCGGTTGCTGTCTGACCCAGTTTCAGCACTGCGTCTACTACCGCGCTTTGCTGAACCTGAACTGTCAGTTTACCTTCGAACTTCTGCATGCCTGGAGCCTCTACGAGCAGATTGTATGGCCCGGGCACGACACCGGCGAAAATGTAGAATCCTGTCGTGTTCGTTAGCGTAGTTGAACTTACGCCCGTTGCTGTGTTCGACAGTGTTACCGAAGCGGTTGGAACCACTGCGGCCGATTGATCGCGTACCGTTCCGCTGACTGTCGCCGTGCTTGCTTGCGGCCAGGCAGGAGTTGTCAACACGACGGCGGCGAGGAAGCAGGAAATTCCTTTTCCCATGACAGTGAGGAGTCTCATGGAGGCATCTCCCAAAGACAGAAAGTCGTGCCCAGTTGCTGACGCGGGAATCCGGACATTGGAATCGTCATCCGCATCCCCAAAGATAACTGCGGGTAGTATATTCATGTCCCTGGTCAGCGTCAAGGGCCGGAACTGAAAGAACTGAAAGAAATTGAAGGACTGTGATCCCTCCTTCCCGGAGGACAGGCTTCAGTCCGGGCACGCGCATGCCTCGTCACGGAAGCTCTGCGGTCCGGCAGGGAATTCGGGTTGCAGCCGCGTCAGCTCGTTGTCGCGGAAGACGCCCTCCATTGGGGCAACACCTTCGCCAACTACTCGATCGGCCGCCTGGCATTCCGCAGAAAGCTCACGGGAAGTGAAGATCAGCGTCGGCAGATTCGGCTGGCTCATCGGCTCTGCTTCGGACTCCCAGGTTAGGGCACCGAGTCCGCAGGCATCTGTTCAGCGGAATCTTTAGACCTATGCCCCAGAGGGATTACCGCATTGGACTGAACCGGACTGAACCTGGGTGCACGACTGAAAAGTGGTAACGAGTGAGGGTCACGCGGCTCTCCGGCCGGCGCGGCGTTCCCAGAAATCCTGAAAACGGCCGCTGAGGCGGCAACACCGGAGGGCAATGATGGCATTGGCGCCGGCAGTGGTCCAGTGCATCCCTGCACGCTTGAGGCGTGTTCCGGCGGCCAGCTTGCAGCCAGCCTCGACGACGCCGGTGGATGTGCACAAGCCCTGCGCTTGAAAGGCCGGGTACTTCATCCGGTCCCGGTTGCGATGGATGTATTGCAGGCACTTCCTGGCGTCATCATAGCCAGCGGCATGGCGGCGAATGGCTCGCAACAAATCGGGGATACGTCCGCTGTCGAGTTCCTCGTGTCGTCGTTGCGCCCAATCCCGACCCTGCTTCGAGTCAGATCTGCTCGGAAACCGCAATCAACTGTTGCACCAGATGGCGAAAGCGATGATACTCCTTCAACTGTGCGCGGGTTCGTTCGGCGGCGTCCCCGGCCGGGATCACGTGCGTGAAGGTCTTGCCGGAGACGGCGTGCGTCAGCGAGTAGGAAGGACCATGGCCCTTGGCTCCCTTCTTTGCACAATGACACGTTGGCTTTCCACATTTTCGGAAGCGGGGCGCCAGCGAACCAGGTCGCATCTCGCCGACGGCGGCCAGTTCCGCTCTCAGCTGGTCCCTTTGAAGCAGGAGAGCATTCAGATCGGGATGGGAGGTCATGGCTTTACCTGACGGCAGTATACGCTGCCAGATAGCCAGCGCCAACTCTCTCGCGGCAGCACTCGAAGTTTCAATCACTTTTCAGTCGCGCACCCGAAGCGGACAGGAACTTCGCACAGTCGGCCCGATGCTTAAGTAGCTCAATGAGATAGCAGGAGATTCGCAAGGGAGAAGATTCGTATTTGCATCCACGGGAGTTAGGAGTATAATG
>CAADGY010000047.1 GCA_900696665.1 uncultured Acidobacteriota bacterium | reverse complement strand
GGGCGGCCCTCCGCGAGAGATTGAATTATTATTGCTTCTTGAAGCGCGCGGGGCGTCCGTGGCAGACTCCATCAACCTAACTCAGAATTGCCATGTCGCTCGAACTTGAACTCCAGAAGTTTCCCAAAGACATCAAACTCAAGGATGGCTCAACGGTCACGCTCCGCCCGTTGCGCCGTCAGGATGAAAAGCAGTTCCATGAATTCTTTCAGGCGGTGCCCGAACGGGAGCGCATGTTCATCAAGCACCGGGTCACCGATCCCGGGGTCATCCGGGACTGGTGCGAGAACATTGACCTGGGCCGCAACCTGCCGTTGCTCGCGGTGAGCGAGAGCAAAATCATCGGCGACGCCACCCTGCACCAGCAACTCGGCGGCTGGAAGCGGCACATCGGACGGGTCAGCGTGCTGGTGCATCCTCAGCACCGCGGGCGCGGCCTCGCCAAGGCCCTGGTGCATGAGATCGTCGAGATTTCCCGCAACATCGGCATGGAAAAGGTGGAGGCCGAATTCATCGGCGAACAGGAGGCCGCCATCCACATGTTTGCCATGCTGGGCTTCAGCAATCTGCTGCGCCTGGAGGATTACGTGAAGGACATGCAGGCCATCAAGCACGACTATGTGCTCATGGGCCTGGACCTCACCACCGATGAGGAATACGCGGGCGTGGGAGGGTGAAGGATTCATGGTTGAGGATCGCTGATTTATGACTTCCAGGAGAGTGCTTCTTCATGTGAACAGGCCAATCATAAATCATGCATCGCAAATCATAAATGGCGAGGTCTCCGGAAACCTGTCCGAACTGCGGCGCGGAAGTTCCCCCGCGCGCCAAAGCCTGCCCTGAGTGCGGCTCGGACGAGCAAACCGGCTGGTCGGAGCAGGCACGGTACGACGCCCTCGACCTGCCTGATGAAAACTTCGATTACGAGGAATTCACGAACCGTGAGTTCGGAAGCAGCAAATCCATCCCGCACGGCGTCCACTGGTTCTGGTGGTTGGTGGCCGTCGTGCTCGTGCTGGCTCTGTTGATGCTTTGGCTCCTCTGAATTCGCGTGCATGAGCGCCACTCAGGAAACCAAGCCGCCGGGCATCGGCGCCAACCACCCCTCTTCGCAGCGCCTCATGTCGCTCGATACGCTGCGCGGGTTTGACATGTTCCTGATCATCGGCGCGGACACGCTGGCTTACGCCTTGCGTCGGATGAAGGAAACGCCGGCGACCCATTTCATCGCGACGCAACTGGAACACGTGGATTGGGAAGGCTTCCGGTTTTACGACCTGATCTTTCCCCTGTTCATCTTCATGGTCGGCGTGGCGCTGGTGTATTCGCTCACCAGGACCATTGAGCAGGTGGGGCGCGCGCGGGCGCTCAAAAGGGTGTTCGTTCGCAGCGTCCTCCTGTTCGCGCTGGGTATTTTTTATTCGGGCGGTCTGACGAATCCCTGGCCGGACATCCGGCTGATGGGGGTTTTGAACCGCATCGCGCTGGCCTACTTCTTTGCGGGATTGTTGTTCTGCTTCTTCAAGCCGCGCGCGCTGGCCGGCATCTGCGTCGGGTTGCTCGTGGGTTATTGGGCGCTGCTGTCGTTCGTGCCTTTCCCCGATGTCCGCCCAACGCCGGAGGTTACGGTCATCGCAAAGGAAACGGGCTTCACGAACGTCACCCAGCTCAACTGGAGCAGCACCAATCTGCTGCGCGGCACGTTCGACAAGGGAGTCAACCTCGCAAATTACGTTGATCAGAAGTATCTGCCGGGTCGCAAATACGACGGCACGTGGGATCCGGAAGGCATCCTGAGCACGATACCCGCCATTGCGACGTGCCTGCTGGGGGTATTCGCCGGATTCCTGTTGCGCGACCGAAAGATCACCGACTCGCGAAAGCTGATTTTCCTTTTGGCCGGCGGTGCGGCAGCCGTGGTGCTGGGCTGGTTGTGGGGGCTCCAATTCCCGGTGATCAAGAAAATCTGGACCTCATCCTATGTCCTCGTCTCGGGCGGTTACAGCGCGATGTTGCTGGGCCTGTTTTACCTGATCGTGGATGTGTGGCAACGGCGGACCTGGTGCCAGCCGTTCGTGTGGATCGGGATGAACTCGATCACGCTATACATCGCCAGCAGTCTGTTCGACGAGTTCCGCAGGCTTTCCGTCCGGCTGGCGGGCGGCGACCTCAAGAACTTCTTTGATGCTCGGGTGACGCAAGGTTTCGGCGATCTGATGATCGTCATCGTCGGATTGCTGCTGGCGTTCTGGCTGGCGCACTTCCTCTACAAACGGAAAATCTTCCTGCGGCTCTGACAGCCTTGGCAGCGTCAGATCGAAGAAGAGTTTTAACCACGAAACACGCGAAATGACACGAAAGAGGAATGCATTCATGCTGAAACCCATCCACCAAGCCGGTGAACGTGTTCCACGGAGGCGGACCAATGCGCCGTGTGTTTTCGTGTGTTTGGTGTATTTCGCGGTTCATCTCAATGCCGCGGATTGGCCGCACTTCCTCGGCCCGAATGCGAACGGAGTGTCAGCCGAAACAAACCTGCAGGATCGCTGGCCCGCCTCCGGCCCACCGCTGGTTTGGGACAAGAAAATCGGCACGGGCTACAGCGCACCTTCGGTCCGCGATAACCGGCTCGTGCTCCACCATCGAATCGGGGCAGAGGAGCTTGTCGATGCGTTCGAAGCTGACACAGGCAAATCACTCTGGCGTTACGCTTATCCCAGCAGTTTCACTGATCCCTTCGGCTACAATAACGGGCCGCGCTGTACACCGCTGCTAACAACGAATCGCTGCTACACGTTCGGTGCCGAGGGGAAATTGCTTTGCCTCGAACTGGCGACGGGAAAGAAAATGTGGGAGCGCAATACCGACAAGGACTGGGATGTGCCCGAAGCGTTCTTTGGCGTCGGCAGCACGCCGATTCTTGAAAACGACTTGCTGATCGTGATGATCGGCGGCCAGCCGAATTCCGGTGTCGTGGCCTTCAACGCAGAAACGGGCAAGACCGTATGGGAAAGCGTCGGCGAAAAGAACTGGCAGGGTCAGCCCATGTTGGGCTGGCCGGGCGAGCCGCCGGTGAACTGGATGAACCACTGGAAGCAGGCCAGCTACGCCACACCGGTCGCGGCGACGATCCACGGAAGGCGGCAGATCCTCTGCCTGATGCGACAAGGACTCGTATCGCTTGAGCCCAAAACCGGTGAGGTGAACTTCAGCCGCTGGTTTTGCTCGACGGTGAACGAGTCCGTCAACGCGGCGAACCCGGTGGTGGTGGATGACCTGGTTTTCCTTTCCGCCGCTTATTATCGCGTCGGCTCGGTGTTGTTAAGGGTGAAACCGGATGGTAAATCGTTCGAGGCAGCCTGGCGCAGTCCGCGTGATTCGCGGGAACGCGACCCGGCCACCGGCCGACCGGTCCAGCCGGTGCTGGAGATCCACTGGAGCACGCCAATCCATCACGATGGTTATCTCTACGCCTTGAGCGGGCGCAACGAGCCGGACGCGAGGTTTCGTTGCGTGGAGTTCAAGACCGGCAAGCTGATGTGGGATCGTGACGAAAGCTGGCGCGCACACAGCACGCCGCAACCGAAGGTCTATGGGCGCGGATCGTTGATCATGGCGGACGGAAAGCTCATCGTGCTCGGCGAAGGCGGGTTGCTGGGGTTGTTCAAAGTGAATCCTAACAAACCTGAGGAACTGGCTCGCTATCAATTACCGCAACTGAATTATCCATGCTGGGCTGGGCCGGTGCTGGCGCACAAGAAACTTTACCTGCGGAGTGAGGACCGGCTGGTTTGCCTGGAGCTGGCGGCGAACTAATTCCCGCTTCCGGGCAGCATTGAGCGGATGCGCCCCCTCCGCGGTCTTGATGGAGACCTCCTCGTCCTTGGCGTTCAGGCAAACCGCAGAGGACGAAAAGGTCATCGCGGAGGGTGCAGAGTTTTGCACCCTTTCAGTTGCGCGTGCCGGAAGCAATCCACCGTATGATCGTTCACCATGCCGACGGCTTGCATGAAGGCGTAACAAATCGTCGAGCCGACGAATTTGAATCCGCGTTTGAGCAGGTCCTTGCTCATTGCGTCCGACTCCGGAGTACGCGCCGGAATGTCCTTGAGCGAACGCCGCCG
>CAADGY010000046.1 GCA_900696665.1 uncultured Acidobacteriota bacterium | reverse complement strand
GCATCAAGAGGGTTGGTCTACACTACATCGTCATTTCAAAAAATAACGATTGAGGCTAAAGCACTTCCCTTCATGGGAGCGGCCAAAATAGCTTGAAACGACGACTGTCGTGACGAACTTGGGTTAGTCTCGCCTCACCCACCGTACTTTGTATAGCCTTTCGCCCTCCCGCGTCAGAACCCCCTCAGGGTTGCGGAACTGGATCTTCGACGTCCACCAATGCGGAGGTTCGGCTTGTGTAAAAGCCACCCGTCCACTCTCGGGTTCCACCGACGCCGACTTGATGCCGTGCATCTCCGCGAGCTGTGGATGAGGCTTGAATTCGCGGTTATCGCGATCGAAAAGCCAGACGTCGCGCGAACCTGAAACCACAAGATGGGAATCACCGCCCGGCGAGAGTTCGTGGCCGCCACCGCTTGGAAGTTTATAGGAGTTTACCAGCTTCAGCGATGGTCGTGGAGTTTCCCAGTCTGACAAGGCATAGGCTCGGAGTTCTCCATAGCCGAGCGCCCACAGCAGTTTGCGGGTTTCATCCCAGACGGCGCCGTGCCCGGAGTAGAGTTCCGTCGAAAAGAGTTCCTTCTCCGGCGTACGTGCGTCGAAGAGAGCCAGCCGGTTGCCGCCTGCCTCCCTTACCGAGCACGCCACTGCTATGCGTTCTCCGGGCAACAGGTCGGCGGAATGGGCGTTGGCGCAAATCCCCCAAAATGTCGTACGCCCGGTCCGCCGCTCGGCCAGCGCCACGCCGTCGCTCGATGCGGTAATCAGAATTCGCCCGCCTTCCACCAGCTTGCATTCATCTGTAGTCCGGAATTTATCCTTATAACGCGCAGGCAGTTCGGGGCGCTCGGCGGCCTTCCATGAGAAGCTTTTCCTGCCGGTGGCGGGGTTCAAAATGTACACCTCGTCCCAACCGCACACCAGAAGGTCGTGAGTTTGCGGTTCGGCCACGGCCGCGAAGGAAACAGCAAGCAGCAGGAATAATGCCATGGATCGCATGAGATCATTTTAACGTTGCCGACTTCCGTCGCCGGCGCGGTTTGGCGCGAAAGGTGGTTAGCGCCTGGACTGGTAGGCGCTGGGGTCGTAAGATTCGCCGGACCGGCGCGGCCGCTCGCCCCGCTGTCTGTTGCCGCCCGGCCACTCCAGGCGCATATCCGCGCACACTTCATCCAGGATCTCAAGAGTTGCCACCCGAGTTTCCAGGGCGAAGCATGTCAGTAACGCGTTGTCGCACATCGCGTTGATCAGGCGCGGAATACCTTGCGACCGCAGGTGTATTTCCGAGAGTAGCTCCGCCGGAAAAACGTCCTGCTCAGGCACACCGGCCTTCGCCATGCGCGAGGAGATATACTCCGCGGTGTCCGCTTCCCTAAAGGGCTTAAGGTCATATCGCAGGATGATGCGCTGTTTCAGTTGGCGCAGGTTTGGCGCGTCGAGTTTTCGCTCCAGCTCGGGTTGACCGGCCAGGATAGTCTGAATCAGTTTTCCGGTCTTGGGACTCTCCAGATTTCCAAGCAGGCGGATCTCTTCGAGGACATCCCATTCCAGGTTGTGCGCCTCATCGACAATAAGTGCGGTTGTCCGGCCGTGGTTGGCCTGCTGCACCAGAAACTGGTTCAGGGCGAACAGGACTTCGGTCTTGGACGTGCGATTGCACCTCAGGTCCAGATCGTAGGCGATCATTTCCAGGAATTGATCCGCGTTAATTCGCGAGTTGAAAATAAACGCGAATTCGATCTGCTGCGCCTCCAGAAAGTCGCGGAGACATTCGAGCATGGTCGTCTTGCCCGTTCCGACTTCCCCGGTCAGCACGATAAATCCCTTACGGCTGTGTACGCCGTAAATCAGGTTGGCGAGCGCCTCCTCATGTTGAGCACTGCGGTAAAGGAAAGCGGGGTCGGGACTCAAACTGAACGGATTTTCTTTGAATCCGAAGAAGGCGTTGTACATGATAGGGGCTGGCAAAACACGCGAAGACGCGTTATTTTCATGGTAACACGACAGGAACCGTCCGTTCTCAGCCGGTCAGTTCCAACCGCACCCAGCCAGGCATCGCAGCCGGTTGATTCTCAAAAAACACTACACGGCGGGTCTTGGGAAACGGCATTCCGGTTTGCACCGCCTTCGCGTACAGCGGCACCTGGGACATTACTTGCCTGTAAGTCTCGTCGCCTGTATCGAGCCACGCCGACTTCGCCATCAGGCCCGCTCCCCAGCCGAGAGGTAGAATGCACGCCCCTTCAGCCTCAGCTTTGGATACCTCGGCTTCGAGTTCACCGGCGGATGCTTCCACACGCCCGAGTCCAGCCATGGCCGCATAGCTTTTGGTGCGAGCCAGCAGATCCGCTGCATAGCGATTCGCCGCCCGGAACAGCGTGCTCTGGTCGGGTGGTTCCCTCCAGCGAAGAGCCCGTACGATCTCCGGCTGGTGGAAAAATTGGTTCAAGTGCAGCCTGCCTTCAAAAGTGGTGCCCGGAGCAGCCATTTCCGCAAACCACGGGGTGCTGTCCTCGGGCCGCCGGCCGTCCACGCTTCCTCTGGGCGCCTGTTTCCAACCGAGTTCATAACGTCCCGCACCGCGGCTGACGAGCGTGGCCACACGCAGCAGGTAGACCTTCATCGAGGCATAGGAGACCGGCGCCGAATCGGAGATGGCAACCGCTTTCATGCGGCTGTGCTCCGGTGCTCCGATTGCCTGCTCCTCCGCTACGTCGCCCGGCCGCCGGGGTGAGCGTTCGCCCTGCATGCGCCCGGCGATATCTTTCAAAGTGTTACCGCTCCACCGGCTGAAGACCAGGCCCGTGCGTAATGCTCCTTTTACTGCGCTGCCGGGGATATACGGACCTTCGAGGCCGGCTGCGAACGTGGGAATAAACAGGTTTTCCGCTCGCGCCCGCTCCCAATAAGTGGTCATGCTCTTATGCTCGAAAGGAATCCGGCGGTCGGCGAAGTTCTGGGCGAAGCCCCCCCAGGAAGCGAAATCCAGCTTGTCCGCTTTCTTCAACTGCATCAGATACCCCTCGAGCCGGGGGCCTTTTGCCAGAAGATTGAAAATCCGGTTCTGGTCGAGTACATTGACCTGGTCTTTCCACACCATGTAGTCGATGGGTGAAAGCCTTCGCCCGTCTCCCACCAGTAAGGGAGTGAGGCAGGTCAACCGGTACCTCATGTATGTTCCTCCGGGCCGGATGGCTGGGGTTTGGCTTCATCGGATGCTGCCGCCGGCGCCGCGGGTCCCGGCGTTTCCACCGGCGGCATGACCTCACTAGGTTCTCCGGTTTCAGGTTCTCCCAGTTGTGCCTCTTCGGTAGGCGGCAGAAGTCCCTTCTCCGGCGGAGTCTCCGGTAGCGGTTCTGCGGCGACAGTTTCCGGCTCCCGGGCTTCCGCGTCCGGCGCGGGTTCCTGCTGTGTTTCCACAGGCGGCATGGCCTCCCGGGGAGAAGGCGGGAGCAACGTGAGGACACCAGACTTCTCCGGTTCCCCAGTTTCCACTTCTTGCGCCGGCTCCGCCTGTTGCGGTTCCACTTCCATTTCCGGCGCAGGTTCCCCTTGTTGCGGTGCCGGCTCAGCTTCCGGTGCCGGCTCCGCCTGTTGCGGTTCCGGCTGCGCCGGCGGTGCAGCCGGTGGAACCGGCAGCGCGGCGGGTGTGCGCCGGACACGAATCGGAATGCTCAGCGCCACTCCCCAGCGCAGGACCGCTTCGTCCGCACCTTCCGGACGTACATCGCGTACCGTGCCGGCGGGCTTCGCCACACCCGCAAGAACTGAGCCCTCGCCTATCATTCTGACCGATCGCGTAAGCCCGCCGGAGTGAGCGCCGCCCGTCCGGCCCGTGCGCACCACTAATTGGTAGGAGCCGCGACCCCAATCAATCGTATCCTGCTCGGCGGGACTGAACAGAGACAGGAGCCAGTGACCGGTCTCGAAGTTCTGTGCTGCTTCCTCCTGGTCTTCAGACCGTTCCACCGCGGGGATACGGGCGATGATCGAAGGAAATTCCCCTTCCCGAAATTCAGGCGGGTCCGATCTCCCCCATCCGCGTGAACGTTCGCCTCCCAATCCCGAATCGGCCAGCAGACGCAAAGTGCTTTGGACCGCTGGCAGCCAGCGCTCGCGAGCCTCTCCATCACGGAATACGAACACCGTCCACATGCCTGAGTTTTCGGTGAACTCCAGACACGCGGTGGTGTGAGGGGCCGCTTTTCCGCTATCCAGGCGGTCTACCGCCGCTGCCCCACGAAGCGACACGCGAAACGGGCCGGTGCTTCCGGCTGAGACCAGGCATTCGCTGTGCGCGTCGATCGTCCATCTGCCTTCGTCCAAAGGCTTCTCGGATAGCAGGGGAGGCAGGACCTGGGCCGGCACGAAGCGCGCGCTCTTCCAACGGATGCGCGTGGAGGGCGGCGGCGGCCAGAGCGTTTGCGGCGGCACGAAAAACAGAGTCTCGCCCTGGAACGGATACAGCGAACTGAAGCGTACCGCCGGGGATCCGCCGGTGGACGAGGTCGCCTCCAACCACTCCTCCAGCTTGCCGGTCATCCGCATGGCGTGGGAAAGAGCGCAATAAAGAGTGTCGCTGTGGCCGATAGTGTCCACGCGATTGCGTGCGCCGTCGTCCGGTCCGAAACGCCAGGGTCCGCGAGGCCGTAATCGAACGAGTAGTGCCGGAAGCATGGCGCTTACGCGAGCTTCCCGGCCAGCCCGGCTTCGTTGGCCAGCGACTGGAGTCCGGGGACATCGGCGCCGGCCAGCAGTTCCGTCTCCGCTGCGCCGGAGGAGTAGAATTCTTTCCCTCTCCAGACCATCTTCAAACCGGAGAAGTGCACGCGGCCGCTACCCCTCGATCCCCCTCCGCCGAGTGTGTCGTCTTCGAGCAATCGGAGCCCTTCAGCCAGGCGGGGCAGCAGTTCCCGGTCTTCTTCACAGAGAATGTCCAGCACCATTCGTATGTGAAAACGGGCGCCGGCAGGAACGCGTTCGAGCGTGCGCGGGTTCGCCTGGGAAGTGATGCGGTCGATGGCGTTCTCGCTTTTCACTTCGGTCAACTCGTCGTCCAGGTTCTCACGCATCTGCACGGTGATGCTTTCCGGCACCAGAGGCGCGTCGTACACGGTCAGCCGTGCCGGCGTCGCTACGCTGCTTTCCAGCGCCTCCCCGCTGACGCGCTCGATCCTTCCCGGATTGCGGCCGAACAGCAGGCAGATAACGTCGTCGGGACGGTCGCTCTGATGAATTCGCACTTCCTGTCCCTTCCGCTTCGACAGATAGACCAGTTCCGAAGGAATCGCCATGCCGCTTGATTGTTCAAGGAGCGAACGAAGCCGGCCGCGGAGAGAGCTGCCGGGGATGTACGGCCTGCCGAAGGCGTCTTTCACGACAGGATTATCCGCGCCGCCGATCTCAAGCTGGCCCTTACCGGCGCCGATGTGCAGTCCGGTGTCGCAGTGCAGTTCTCCTTCAATAATCAGCTTTCCGATAAATGTCAGTTGCGTCTGGGCTGTGTGCGAACTCATGCTTCCTCGGTATGTTCAGGGGCGCCGGCAAATGGCGCCTTTGCTATTCGTTATAGGCAACTATTGCTTCGAACAAGTCGCGGAACCGCTCGTAGCCGCGTGGATCGTTCTTGCGCGTCACCTGCAGCAACAGCTTTTCGAGCGTATCGAGACTGCGCAGGGAGTGCCTGGCGATGGTGTACGCCAGACGTGCTCTCAGCATCACGAACTGGTGTTGACGCTCGTTTTCCGGCGCACGGCAGGCGCGCCTTACAGCATTGTAGAACCTGCGGAGCTGGCTCTTGGTTCCAGAATCCATATCCCGCATCCGGCTGACGACGCTGTGTGCCTGATTATCCAGATACAGACTGTCGCCAATCAGTTTATCCAGGTCGATTTCCGGAGGTCCCTCCGGACGGCCACGGTCGCCGCGACGGTCTTCCCAACGTCCACGATCGGAGCCTCCTTCGCGACCTTCCCTGGGCGGCCGTGATCTCCTTTGTTCCCGTTGTTCCTGTCCCGCTTCTGCCATCAGTTAAACCCCTGTGGATAGCTTGGCCCATTCAAGCGCTACTCTGCCCGAGGGCCGCAATCTTTTTTGTGATGCGCCTTTGCCAACCAGATCAGCGAGCAGCGTGGTGCGGCTTCGCTGGAAGTCCCTGTCGCGTGTAGGTCCGAGAACCCGGTTGAGCCTGCCATGCAGCTGCCAGGGGCGGTCCAGAGCGCCATCGCGCCCGCCGGCCGTCTCGCGGTACAGCCCGGCCAGTTCTCTCAGAAACTGCGGCGGCGCGCCGAATTCGCGAATCATGCGACTCATGTTATCCTTCAGCTCCGAGGCGTAGGCAAGCTGCTTCCATTCCAGTGTCCTGCCCAGAAGGTGAATACAGTGCTTCTCGGTCGCCTTGGCAAGGGCGAGCTTCCGTCCGCTTTCCTGATAAACCGCCGCAAGCGGCGCGTCGGGTTCCTGCGCTAACGCCATGGCCATCGAGATGGTCTTACCCTCCAGGCCCGGAAAATCCTTCATATTCTCTTCGGTGAGCCGGTGGAACAGGCGCTGTATCTCCCGTGCAAGTTGAATCAGGCCGTCCCAGGAGCCGTAGACCGCGAAATCGTCGCCGCCCGAATAGATGATGGACACCTTACGCCAGAACTCCGGCATAGAGCAAACGATTTCCAGTTCGCCGGCAAAGAACTGCTTGTACATTACCGAGAGCTGCACGTGTTCTTCGATCGTGGTAAGCCGCCGGATTCGTATATCGAAGTTGTCGACATCGCCGCGTAGTACACCCCACACGGCCCGCCCTTCGGCGCGTCCGGCAAGTTCATTTCGATCAGCGGATCTCGCCCCTGTATCATCCGGTGCGGAATGCCGCGCCAGCGGAATGGCATCCGCTGACGCTCCAATCGCCCAGCTATGTTTACCCTTGTCTGCCAGCACCTGGCCGGGTGTCTCCGGCGACCAACCCACCAGTTGGGTCTCCCGGATGATATGGGCCATTTCCGAAGTGAAGTATTCGTCCGCGTCTGTCGAAGGGGGCTCAAGCGGGAAAGGCTGGAAAAAATCGGCCCCGCCATCCGCCGCTGGCGTCGAGCGGCGCCTGCGCATCTCTTCATTCAGCCGCTTGCGAACTAATGTCCAATCGCCCAGGTTCTCGGTGGCTGCCCAGTCGAGCGTGACCATCTGATTGCTGAGTCTGCTGATGTCCGCCGCCGCGGCCCGCAAAAAACGCTCGGCCTCCGGACGGGCTTCATCCGGAATCACCAGCAGAAACTGACCACCGCCGCTCGTGCCGAGCAGCATCCGCGACAACCCGAGTTCGGCCAGCAGCGCACGCGGCAGTACTTCGGCCAGTAGAGCGACCCACCTCGACCGTCCAATTAAGAGCCGTTCGTCCGTTTTCTCTCCATCCGTGACGTGGAGACTCGACGAAAGAAACTGCTCAATCCCGAAAACTCTGCCTTGTAGGAAGACCTGAACAGACATGCCCGCGATGCGTTTGCATCGAAAGGTTCAATCTACCATACAGTGCGGGGTAAATGACAGAGCGATCAAAGACGCGTCACTGACACGGTTTCACTCTTGCGAGCTTGATGATTATTGAACGTTCTTACCGCTCAGGTTTACGGCGTCTCATCTTGAGCAAGGCGGCGCCACGGCCGGAATGCGGCGACAAGCAAGCCGGCTCCTGCCCGTATCAGTGACGCGGGCTGGGGAACAGGATCGACGGAAGCGCCACCATACACGCAATCGTCGATGGTAAAGCCAGTTGTACCAAGTCCGATTTTTGAATCCACCTGGAACTCATAGAGCGCGGGCACACTTGTGGCGTCAAACCTGTCACACTTTCCAACACCAGGCGAAAAGCAGGTGTAAATCAATGGTTATTGATGGTTATCGACGGACGTCCGGACATCGACGCGAGAGCGCGGGCTCGCCTTTACTTTTTCGAGCAATGCCGACAGCTCCTTCGCTTTGTCCGGCATGGTGCCGGCGAGATTCTTCTGCTCGCCCGGATCCTGCGTCACGCGGTAGAGTTGAGGCTCGGAGCCCGTTCCCATTTCGATGTTGGTATATCTGCTGACGGCCGGTCCTGGATTGGCCGCGATCAGCTTGTATTCGCCGCGGCGGATGGAAAGCGCGCGGGCATGCTCGACGATCCAATCGCGCCCCTTTGTGGATTCACCCAGCAACGCCGGTAATACGTCGAAGCTGTCCGGCGCGGCGTCTTTGCCGAGTTTCGCGCCCGACAGCGTGGCGAACGATGCGAAGAAATCCTGTTGGCCCACGAGCGCGCCGGAAACGCCTGGCTTGATCCGTTCCGGCCAGCGCGCGATCATGGGCACGCGTGTTCCGCCTTCGAAGTTACTATACTTGCCGCCACGCAAAGGACCGGCAGGTCTGTGGCCTCCCAACTTCTCGACCGCATCGTCTTTGTAGCCGTCGTCCACCACTGGTCCGTTATCGCTGGTAAAGATCACCAGCGTGTTCTTCGCCAGCCCGCGCCGCTCCAGATGATCCAATAGCTGCCCGGCGGTCCAGTCCAGTTCCGCTATGGCATCGCCGCGAGGCCCCATCGATGTTTTGCCGGCGAACCGGCGGTTCGGCAGCCGGGGCACGTGGATGCCGTGGGTAGCGAAATAGAGGAAGAAAGGCTCTCTCCCTTGTTGGTCGATAAACTCGATGCCGCGCTTCACGAACTCGGCAGCCATATCCTCATCCACCCACAGCGCCGACTTCCCTCCCGTCATGTAGCCGATGCGGCTTACACCGTTCACGATGGCCATGTCGTGACCATGGCTGGGGTGCACTCTAAGCAGTTCGGGGTTCTTTCGGCCCGTCGGTTCGCCGCCAATAGGTTTTTGATAATCGACCTTGATTGGATCTTTGGGGTCGAGTCCTACTACGCGCCTGTCCTTCACGTAAACGCAAGGCACGCGATCGCCCGTCGCAGGCATCAGAAACGCCGAATCAAAGCCGATTTCGAGTGGTCCCGGCTTGATCTCGCCGTTCCAGTCGAGATTGCCGTCACCCAGTCCAAGATGCCACTTGCCTACCACACCCGTCCGGTAGCCGGCGTTCTGAAGCATGCCCGGCAGCGTGGGACGTTTCGGGTCGATAATCAATCGTGCGTCGCCGGGCAGAACGCCCGTGCCTTTCTTACGCCACGCGTATTCACCGGTGAGCATGGAGTAGCGGCTGGGCGTGCAGGTGGCGGACGACGAGTGGGCATCGGTGAACCGCACTCCGCCTTTCGCCATCCGGTCCAGGTTCGGTGTTCTTATGTTCTTCGCTCCGTAGCAGCTTAGATCGCCATAGCCCAGATCGTCGGCATAGATCAGGAGAATATTCGGTCTCGGGGCATTCGCGCTGAACGCTGTAGGCCGGAGCAGACCAGAGACCGCCGCACTACCCGCTAAATTCAAAAACAATCGTCTGTTCATTGCTCTTCCTGGGATTCGATAGAATGAAAAGTTTATCACTCAGGAGCTATGCGTGTCCGAAATTACGAAGTTCCTCCTAAGGGACAATCAGATTCCATCCAGTTGGATTAATGTTCTTCCGTTGCTGCCGAAGCCCATGGAGCCGCCGCTCCATCCGGGGACACGCCAGCCGTTGTCGCCGGACGATCTGCGTCCTATCTTTCCGGACTCTCTTATAGAGCAGGAGTTCTCTCCAAAACGGGAGATTGATATCCCGGGGGAGGTGCTCGACATTTACCGGCTGTGGCGTCCAACGCCGCTGTTTCGGGCGTACCGGCTGGAACGTGCGCTTGATACACCAGCGCATATCTATTACAAATACGAGGGCACGAGTCCTGCCGGGAGCCATAAGCCGAATACCGCTATTGCGCAGGCGTGGTACAACAAGCAGGCGGGCATTCGCCGTCTTGCCACCGAGACGGGTGCGGGGCAGTGGGGCAGCGCGCTCGCTCTCGCCTGCAACCTGTTCGGCATGGAGTGCACCGTTTACATGGTGAAGGTGAGCTATCAGCAGAAGCCTTACCGGCGTATCATGATGAACGCATGGGGCGCTCAGGTGTTCGCCAGCCCCAGCGAGAAGACGCAATCCGGCCGCGATGTTCTGGCGGAGTTTCCCGATTCGCCGGGAAGCCTCGGCATCGCAATCAGTGAAGCTGTCGAGGATGCAGCAGGCAGCCGCGACACGAACTACTCGCTGGGCAGCGTGCTCAACCATGTGATGCTGCATCAGACGGTGATCGGGCAGGAAGCGCAGGAGCAGATGCGGTTGGCCGGCGAGGAGCCGGATGTGGTGATCGGCTGCTTCGGTGGCGGCAGCAACTTCGGCGGCATTGCGCTGCCCTATGTTGAGCAGAAACTGAAAGGCTCCGGTCCACGCCTGCTGGCGGTGGAACCCGCCGCCTGTCCTACCCTGACGAAGGGCGTATTCGCTTACGACTTCGGCGACGTGGCGAAACTGACACCGCTTATCAAGATGTTCACGCTGGGACACGACTTCGTGCCTCCGGGCATTCACGCCGGCGGCTTGCGCTATCATGGCGCGTCGCCTCTGGCCAGCCACTTGCTCGAACTCGGTGCAATTGAAGCACAATCCTACCGGCAGTTGCCGGTCTTCGAGGCAGCTCTGCAATTTGCCAGGATCGAAGGCATTCTGCCGGCGCCGGAGTCCGCACACGCCATTCGAGCCGCCGTGGACGAGGCGATTGCCGCACGTGAGGAAGGCAAGACGCGCAACATTTTGTTCTGCCTCAGCGGACATGGGAACTTCGACCTGACTTCTTACGAAAATTATATGGAAGGCAAGCTTCATGATTATGAGCTGCCGGCTCAGGAGATCTCCAGGGCTATCGCCGCACTTCCCTGAGGGACATGATCGTCCGGATACGCCTAAAGCCGGGCGCGAGGGTTACGAAGAAACCCGGCCGTAAGCAAAAAGTCGCCTCGGCGCTCGCGTCACTGCTCAGTCCGGCGTCGCTGATGGCGTGTGTGCTGAGCCTGTGGCGGTTGGCCGCCGACCTCCAGTGGACAGAAACATTCGCTATCTCTGAGGGTTTGTTCTCACACTGGCAGGTCTGGATGCTGATTGCTGTAGTGTTGCAGTCCGCCGCCGTCATGCTGAACCGGTATGCGCGCACCTCAGAACAGACGGGCGAGCGGGTTCAATAGGCGCTGGCTTCATCCAGCTTGGCGATGGGCGTGGTAACTTCAGAACGGACCATCAGCCAGGCAAACGCGGCCTGAGCTTGCGTCGCTGACCGGATAGTGAATGCAAAGTCCCGTCAGTGATAAAATTGGGATCGGCGGCGACTCCGTACCAATGTCTTACATTCAGAACCAATTCGAGAAGAACTTTCTTACCACTTCGGTGGATTATGTTTTCAATTGGGCACGGAAATCTTCCGTGTGGCCGCTTACTTTCGGTCTTGCCTGCTGCGCAATTGAAATGATCGCCTCCGGCGCCTCCCGCTTCGACATCGCCCGTTTCGGTGCGGAGGTGTTTCGCCCCAGCCCGCGCCAATCGGACCTGATGATTGTCGCCGGCACGTTGACCCTCAAGATGGCGCCCGTGTTGAAGCGCATCTACGACCAGATGCCCGACCCGAAGTGGGTGATTTCCATGGGCGCATGTTCGAGCGTCGGCGGACCTTTCAACACTTATGCCGTGCTGCAGGGCGTGGACAAGATTGTTCCCGTTGATGTTTATATCACCGGCTGCCCGCCACGGCCTGAAAACCTGTTCTACGGCCTGATGAAGCTTCAGGATAAGATTGACCAGATGACGCTGGCGCGGCGCCCCACCGAGGTGCGGCTGGACGAGTCGATGCTGGAAGATTTTAAGAAGCAGGTCATGGTAGCGCAGATTCAGACCCCTGCCTAAACCTTGAGTTCCGTTCACAAGAGCGGCGCCGGTATCTACAGAATCGAGGCTATGGAGTGGTCGTGGCTTGATCACGGCTTCGGTACACGTGCTTCGAACTTCTGGCCTCCGCCCTCAAAACTGGCAATGGCGAAACAGGTCCACTCGGACCGGATACTGAGGGCTGGTGAGTCAGCCGGATACATTGGGGAAGGCGATGCTCTGGTTTCGAACAACGCCGGTATTTACGTAGGAGTGCGCACGGCCGATTGCCAGCCGATCCTCATCGTGGATCCGGATAGAAGAGTAGTGGCCGCGATACACGCCGGATGGCGCGGTACCGCCGCCCGCATCGCCGCGAAAGCGGTTGGCCGGCTCCGGCGCGATTTTGGATCAGATTCCACCCGGCTCGTGGTTGCAATTGGGCCGTGCATTCGCGCCTGCTGCTTTGAAGTAGGACCCGAAGTGGCTATTCAGTTCAAAGAGCTATTTCCGGAACGCGATGGGGAATTGGGGAAAAAGACCCATCTCGATCTTACGGAAGCCAACCGACGGCAAATCGCCGCCGCGGGTGTTCCCGATCGCAACATCCACATTGTCCCTCTTTGCACTTTTTGCAGTAACGAGTTTCACTCCTACCGGCGCGACAAAGACAAAGGCAGGATGGTTTCTGCTATTGGAATTATCGGGTAGCGGGAAAAGAAGCACGCGCCGGACGCAACAAAGGCGCGGTCGATCCCGCGCCTTTGTTGAAAAATGGTCTCCAGAGTTCAGGCCGCGTTGACCAGCATCTCCTCCGTGTCCGATCCGTCACCTTCCTGCTGCCGATCTGCCAGTTCCTGGCACTGGATGCAGTAGGGAGCCCAGGGTACTGCGTTGAGACGTTTTGGGCTGATCTCTTCCTCACAGTGGATGCACACGCCGAAGTGCCCTTCCGCGATGCGGCGCAGCGCCGCCCGTACATTTCGCAGGAGGTTCGACTCCCGGTCCAGATTACGAATTGCCAGTTCCCGTTCCGCAGCGTTCTGAACCTCGTCCAGAGCATCTGGACTTTTCTCGATTGCGATGCCTTCCCGGTTCTTGAGCACGAGAGCCAGTTCCGCCAGCTTCGCTTCCAGGATTTGTTTAAACTTATTGAGCTCGGTCTTCGTCATGACTTCTCCTTCTTCGATCCGCTTGCACGCGGATTCTTCTCACTATTGTTGTTTTGCCTTTCTTGTTCTCTCTGGTTCGTTTATGCCACAGCCAAGTATCGCTAATAGACGTTCGAAACACAGCAAGGTTTCGGGAATCGTACCGGAAGGGGAAGAACCAGCACCACAAATCATAGCATAGTTGTCAAGCAATTGACATGCCATTATTTGCCCTCCTCTCCTTTGTCGTCCGCACCATCGCGAATCCTTTGTTTCTCCGCTGGTTGATATCGGCAGCAATTGTCTCAACCGTTAGACGTAAGTGCATTTGACGCCGTTGTATGCAGAAAGTTCCAGAAACTATTCCCGTGTAGCAAAAAACCGCCGGGAGAGCACGGGTAGCGTGTCTCAACCGTGCGTCTTGAGTAGGTTAGCGGATCTCGAAGGCTCCGAAAACCAGTCCTAATCTGCGACTTTCTCCTGGTGGTGAGAGCGTACGCGAGACTTCCATGGTGATTATTAGGGAATCCTTACCTACGGATGCCGGGGGAAGCGTAGCAGCTATTTTGAATTCGCCCGCCTTACGCACGTTGCCTGTATAAACCGGCAGGCTGTCCACCAGGATGGATAATCCCACTGGGCCCGCTTGGAGCAGCGCCTCGGGACACTCCCCGGTCACGTACAGCCGCTGGCTGTTCTGTCTAGGGCCGCCAATTCTTAAAGACGCTTTCTGTGACATCCAACGGTAGCCGTTCTCGATGGAATACCATCCCTCGAGAAGTTGACCGCTGTACAACTCGCTCCCGGCGGCCACCTGCCGGGGTTCCTCCTGCGCAAACTCCGTTAATGCCCGGTACGTATAGCGCTTTGTGATGTTGCGCAGCCGGCCATCATGAACTTCATAGACGACTGCAGTTTCCCGTTTGAGGGCACGCATGGCGATAGACGCCGGTAAAACGTAATTCGAGAGAGGCGCCATCTCCGGATAAGTGGTGATCGATTTCTCTGTCCCGGGAGCCAGGTACACGTTGTCGATATTCAAAAGCCGAAAAGGACGGTCGTAAACGCCTTGCCGAAACAACTCGCTCGTCACGCCGGCCAGTAGAATCAGTTTGTGCGGATGCAACTCGCGCACGCGTGCCACACCGGTGAGCAGGTTCTTTACGGTCTGCCCGCGTTCTTCGTACCAGCGCGTCTGTGCATCGATCACCGGCACTCCGCTGGCCACATAGAGTACGGCCACCGGAAAGGCTACCGCTATAGCCCGGGGACCGTAGCGCCATGCCATAACCAGGCCGTAGGCCATCAGCATGGCAAGGCCGATCGACGGCAGAGCCAGGTAGTAGTCCGAGATATGATTACGCAGCGGCAAAACGGGCAGAATCACGATGCCAAACCACGACAGGAAGAAAGCCGGCAGGAAGCGCCGTTCGAGCGCGCTCCACACAACCAGTCCGAGCAGGGTAGCGGTCAGAACGGCGGCTGCGGCAGGTGCAAACCACGCGGGGAGTTCTTCTGTAATTCCGGCCAGCCGGTACGGCCCGACACCCCAGTTCCAGTACGTCAGTAGTGTATTGAAGATGTTCGAATCGATGACGATCGCGTAGATTTCGCTTTTGTCTTTGGGCGCGACCAGAGTGTGAAAGACCGTATAAGCCCCCGAAGCGGCAAACAGAGGGAGTGTCCGGACAAAATAGCGGCGGGCACACAGCAAGGCATAGGCGGCAGCGATACCCGGATACACCACGTTGATCTCCAACGCTCCGAAACCCATTAGAAACGCAGCACCTTGCCACCAGTAATATCGCCAGAGTCCTGTATTGATGTGTTTCAACCAGAAGCGAAAAGCGAGCAGCAGGAAAAACGCACAGAGGATCTGGTTGTAGGCGCAGGCCCACGACATCGGCACGATAATGCCGGCATTCGTGATCCAAAAAAGCGGCGCGAGGAATCCGGCGGCACGAGAACCTGTCAGGCGAAAGGTGATGCCGGTCAGCAGAATCAGATTGGCGATTTGTGTCAGGAACACCCAAAGGTGGTAGGGAAATGCGTTCAGGCCGAAAAGAGCATAAAAGACCAGAAAGAAGACCCGTTCGCTCCAGAGGCGCAGCGTGCCCTGTGCGTACGGCGTAAACAATACGCGTTGCAGGTCTTCCCAGGAGTGGACGCTGCTGTACAGACCGAGCCAGGCAAAATCGTCCTGCATGAACCAGCCGTTCAGGCTGCGGTGAAATAGCAGGAGGCAGAGCAGCGGCGGAACAGCCCAGTAAAGGACGGTTCCAATCTTCACCCGAGGGAGCGCCCGCCCGGAAGCGGGAGCGCCGGAGTGGGTTTTAGCTGCCGGGTTGTGGAGGAATGGCTCCTCGCCTGCTCTCATTTCGGTTCGAAGCCGACCGAGGTCACAACGACACCGAGTTCGCGCGTATCCACGTCGCCACGCTTCAGGAACTTATTCAGCGCGAAGTCTACTGTAATCGCATCCGCCGCCAGTGCAGCGGGTGGGACGTCCCTGCTATAGACGTGTTCGCCGGTGGTATTGAACGTCTCCGGCGGCAGCGGGGAGCCGTTCACGCTGGCCGATAGCGTGATGTCTTTTGTCTGCTTTAGCACAGGTTCAGGAATCGAGAACTTCAACTGAAGCGTAGCCCCGGTTTGCTCGGCGCCCACGGGCGGACGAAGCGCCACCGAGAACTTCGACATCGTCCAACGCCAGGCGTTTTGCTCGATATCATGAAAGCCCTTCAATAACTGAATATTCGCCCGGGGATCGGCGACGTGGACCATCGTCGCCAGTTGCGAACCCTCTTCCTCTGTCATCTCGACGCGCACTTTCTCCTGCTGCGAGCAACCGGTCCAGACCACAACCAGCGCCGTGATCGCAATCCATATCGCTTTTCTATCTAGTCTCCGCATCTCTCCACCTGCACCAGACAGCTATAAAATACCGGACCGCCGCCGATATCTGTCAGCCGGTCAGAGGTCAGTACATTGATCCCTTTGCCTCCGGGGGATCGCTTGACCCAGCGGACCGAGGGAGCTCTTACTACCCCCGTACGCACCCCGTCTGTGATTCGGGCCTTCAGTAGACAGCTACCGCGGCCGTTGAACACTCGGACCTGTTCGCCGGGTTCGATGCCTCGTTCCGAGGCATCGGCGGGATGCATCCATAACACGGAAGTCTGCTCGTCGACAAAACCACGATGCCCGAACGTCGAATTCATGCTGTCATCGTTCTTGGACGACACCAGCTCCAGCGGATACCGCCGGCGAATCGATTCCTCTCCTAATCTCGATTCCTCCGGCGGGACGTAGTCGAGATTCTCCATCGACAGGTTGCACTTGCCGTCCTGCGATCCAAAACCGCCATTCGCGAACGGCAAAAAAGCATCTCCATTTCCCGCGAACCGCAGCCGCACGAAATGTTCCGCTTCCAACTGTTCGAGTGTAATGCCTCGCACGGCGCCTTTGGATCCTGAGAGAACCGCACGGATCACATCGTCCTCGGTTTCGTGAAACGCCTGCTCTTCGAATCCGAGCCGCTCCGCCAGCAGCCGGAAAATCTCAAAGTTCGACTTCGTCTCACCGGGCGGCTCCAGCGCCGGGCGCGCCAACTGGAGGTAATAGTGTCCGTAGGCGAAGTAAAGATCCGTATGCTCCAGGAAGGTCGTGACGGGCAGAACGATGTCGGCGTAATCTGCAGTATCGGTCTGGAACTGCTCCAGGACCACCGTAAACAAATCCTCCCGCTGCAATCCACGTAACACCAGACTCTGGTTAGGTGCGATGGCAGCCGGATTCGAGTTATACACCACCAGTCCTTTTACGGGCGGGTTGTCCAGAACGGTCAGAGCTTCTCCGAGCCGCGCCATGTTCACGGCACGCGCCTCGCGGGCGAGCGGCGAGGCCGCCTGAAGCCCCGGCATTTCGAGCGCATCCCGGTCGACCTGAAACGCCCCGGAAGTTGTCAGTTGAAGCCCTCCGCCGGGATCCCGCCAGGACCCGGTAAGTGCGGGAAGTGTGGCAATTGCCCGGACGGCGGCGCCGCCCCGCTCGCTCCTCTGCATCCCGTAGTTGAGCCGGATGGCCGCGGGGCGTGTAGTGGCATACTCGCGGGCGAATTGGCGGATGTCTTCCGCCGCCAGCCCGGTGAGCGACGCCGCACGCTCTGGAGCATATTCGGACGCGCGCCGTGACAGCGACTCAAACCCGGAGGTGTAGCGCTCCACATAATCGCGGTCGCACAGGTTTTCGGCAATGATCACGTGCGCCATTCCGAAGGCAAGTGCGAGATCGCTGCCGGGATAGATCGTGAAATGCCTGTCGGCGAGCTCGGCCGTCCTCGTCCGGATGGGGTCGATCACATAAAGGCGGGCGCCTTTGCGCCGCGCTTCCACAATAAACGGCCACAGGTGGACGTTCGTACCATGGATGTTCGCGCCCCAGGCAATAATGAGCTTCGATTCGCGAAACTGCTCCGGCTCGGTTCCACACCGGATGCCGAGGGTCTGTGCCAGCCCCGCGCTACCGGCCGCGGAGCAAATGGTCCGATCCAGCCGGGAGGCGCCCAGGCGGTGAAAAAACCGCCGGTCCATGCCCGATCCGTTCAAATACCCCATCGTTCCCGCATAGCTGTAGGGCAGGATCGCTTCCGGGCCGAATCTATCCGATATCGAGCGAAGCTCTTCGGTAATGCTGATGAGCGCTTCATCCCAGGAAATCCGTTCAAAGCGGCCCTTGCCTTTTGCGCCCGTACGGCGCAAGGGATAGAGCAGGCGGTCGGGCGAATATTCACGGTCCAGGTACCGGGCGACTTTACCGCAAAGAAAGCCACGGGTAACCGGGTGCCCTGGATTGCCGCGCAACCGCGTGGCTCGGCCGTTTTCCACCGTCACCAGAACGGAACAACAATCCGGGCAATCCAACGCGCAGACGGAATGACGAACCTCAGGCACTTAACAGAAATTATATAGCTTGCGCTTCACGCAGAGACCGGATTTTAGCCAGCACGTAAGGTCCTTCCGGTATCACTGCGATCGCCGCGCCCGGCTCCAGACCTTCAAACAAGGCCTCCAGTGCCGCCGGGACGGAAGAGAAAGCACGGCCCCACAGGTTGGAGTGATATTCCTGTGGGAGCCCCGGAACGTAATACAGGATCTCGGCGTTCAGATTCACCAAGGCCAGCTTTTCGAGTTGCCACTGGTCTACGACGACTTCGCGGCCGAGAATCTGTTGCAGGAATTCGCGGTAAGAATGGGGCTCTTTGAGCATCCGGCAGAACTCCGGAGCGCCCGCGCCCTCGTCGCAGGCCGACATCAGCAGAATCCGGCCGCCGGGTTTCAGGATGTGCGAGGCGGCCGTAATGCCTTTAATCGCCTGGTAGAAGGTCAGATCCAGTGGATATCCGGCCGCGGTGGTGATGACGGCGTCTACTGGGCGGTCGAGTTCTTCTAGCATTACACTCGAAACAAATTCGACACCCTTACGATGGGCCGCCACGGGGCCGCCGGCGAACATCGCCGCGATCTGCCGGTCACGAGCGAGCGCAGCGTCCACCATGAAGTCATGCCGTGCCATTCGGGCGATCTCGAGCAACTCGCGATGCAGCGGGTTGTCTTCGATCGAACCCTCTACGGCCAGCGGTTCCCGCATGAATTTCGGGCTATGAAGAACTTTGATCGTCTCCTGCGCCGCCAGTCCCGGGGCGACCAGCTTGCGTCCGCCGGAAAAGCCGAGCATGAGGTGGGGCTCGATGAATCCCAGTGTGATGCGCAGGTCCGCCGAGACAAAACGGCGGTCGATGTAGGCCGGAGTCCCGCTTGCAGTGGCGCCCAGGTGCTGGTGTTCGGACAACTCCCGTGCGTTGTGATTCTCCACTCGGTACCGGGAGGCAATCTCCGCTCCCACGATTTCCCGAATTTCCGCTGGGGTAGCCGGCCGATGCAAACCGGTCGCGATCAAAATAACGATATCGTCCCTGCGGATCCCACCGGCTTCGAGCCGTTCCAGCACTTTCGGAAGAACGATCCGGTTGGGGGCTGGGCGCGTAATGTCGCACCCCGAGACCGCCGCGCTTTTCTTACCTAGAGCCAGTTGCCGGGGAGGCAAACTGCCGATCGGAGTGTCGAGTGCCTGGTCGACCGCAGCCGGCGGGTCCTTGTGGGGCGTCGCTGATCTGGCTTCGAGAAGCCGGTATTCGAAGCCATCGGGTAGATCGATGGGGAGTCCGGTTTTACCGAATGCTACGTTCACGCGCATGGTCGAGAACATAGCACAAAATTGTGTGGTGCGAGTGAAACCATTGGCACCTAAGTTGCATTTATATAAGTGAGGCTTTGGGGGAGTTGTCATGTTGGTAACAGGCTTAGTGGCGGCACTGCTTATCCTTGGATTGTTTTTCTCCATGCTGTCTTCCTCGCCGAAACACGAGGAAGCGAGTGGTGAATTGACACACTACGAGTAAAAAAGTCACGGGCGCCCGGCGTGTAGAATAAAATCTCATGCGCCGGGCAGCCCTCCTGCTTCTTTTTCTTTCCATAACATTTCCCCTCTACAGCCAGAGCGGCTCGTACGACATCCTCATTACCGGCGGGCGCATCGTCGACGGTACCGGAAATCCCTGGTTTAAAGGCAGCCTCGCCATCGACGGCAATCGCATTCTCGCGGTTGGACGCACACCACCCGGCAGCCCGCGGCGGACGATCGATGCGGGGGGAAAGGTGGTTGCGCCGGGCTTCATTGACATCCACACGCATTCGCGCGGCGGTATTTTCCAGGTTCCGGATGCCGGGAACTATATCCGCCAGGGCGTTACCACGGTGATGGAAGGCAACGATGGCGGCTCGCCGCTGCCTCTACCGGAATTCTTCGAGAAATTGCGGAAGACGCCCGTCGCGGTCAACCTGGGTCTTTTTGCAGGACAGGGCAGCGTCCGCCAGAAGGTAATTGGTCTCATAAACAGGAAAGCCACACCCGCTGAGATAGGGAAAATGGAGGATCTGGTTCGTACTGCAATGCTCGACGGTGCGTTCGGAATCTCTACCGGTCTGTTCTACGTCCCCGGAAACTATACACCCACCGAGGAAGTGATAGCGCTTGCGCGCATTGCCGGAGAGATGGGCGGGATGTACATCTCCCACATGCGCGACGAAGCCTCAGGAGTTCTGGATAGCGTCCGGGAAACCATTCGAATTGGAAAAGAGGCGCACCTCCCGGCGCAAATTACGCACCACAAGATCATTGGCAGGCAGAACTGGGGCTGCTCGGACGAAACGCTCCGTCTGGTTGCGGAAGCACGCGCTGGCGGCGTGGATGTCACGATTGATCAGTATCCTTACACGGCGTCGAGTACCGGAACGGCCGCTCTTTTCCCGCAGTGGTCCCTTGAAGGTGGGCGCAAGGCGCTACTCGAGCGGCTCGGTGACCCCGGCCAGCGAGCCCGCATCAAGGCGGAGATCATCACGCGCATTCGCGACGACCGCGGCGGCGGCGATCCCAAGAACGTCGTCATGGCGAGCTGCTCATTCGACCCATCGCTCGCCGGGCGGAACCTCGGTGAGATTGCGCGGGCGAAAACGGGCGAAGCGACGCTCGAAGCCGCGGCCGAGACGGCGATCAAGATCCAGGAAAGCGGCGGCTGCTCCGCCATCTATCACGCCATTTCGGAGGCCGACGTGGAACGAATCATGCAGTCTCCTTACACGATGGTGGCCTCTGACGGCGGAATTCCTGTTTTCGGTAAAGAAGTGCCGCACCCTCGAAGCTATGGGACCTTCGCCCGGGTCCTGGGCCGCTACAGCCGCGACCGCCGGGTAATCCCGCTGGAAGAGGCCGTGCGCAAGATGTCGTCGTTCCCCGCTGCACGGCTCAAGATTATGGATCGGGGACTGTTGCGCCCCGGAATGCTGGCCGACGTGGTCGTCTTCGATGCGGGAGCGGTGCGTGATCGCGCCGAATTCCTGCACCCGCATCAGTACGCCGAAGGTTTTTCACATGTCATCGTGAATGGGAAGGCGGTGCTGCTTGACGGAAAGATGACAGGAGAATTGCCCGGGCGTATTCTTTACGGGCCCGCGTGGCGCTCACACGGAAGCGATGGCGCGCAATAAAGGCCTGGCGGCGACCGCCGCCGCACTCGTATTGATCTTCGCTTACTGGTTCTACTTGAGCAGCGAAGGACTCCACGCCTATTTCACGGGCGACGACGGGATGAACCTTCAGGCGCTGCATCATTATTGGCAGAAGCCGTATTGGCAGGCCGTTCTGGATGCGTTCGCCATTGCTACCCCGGCTTACCGGCCGGTTGGGGGACTCTTCTATCGCACCCTGTACCCGCTGTTCGGATTCGACCCGCTTCCGTTCCGTGTGGCCTGTTACATCATCCTGGCGTGGAATCTGCTGCTTGCGTACTTCCTTCTCCGGCGGCTGTCCGGCTCACGCCGGGCGGCTCTGTTTGCACTCGTGCTGTTCAGCTTCCACGCGTCCATGATAGACCTGTACTACAACACGGGGACCGTTTATGACCTGTTGTGCTTCACCTTTTACATTTCCGCTTTGGCCGTGTATGTCCGCGCCCGCCGTGCTGGCGCTTTCCGTTGGCGTACGGCCTTCGCTGTCCTGGCGCTCTACGGTGGCGCGCTCGGGTCAAAAGAAATGGCTGTCACTTTTCCCGCCGCTCTGCTGCTCTATGAGGGCCTTTGGCATTTCCGGGAATCGAGGTGGATTCGACGCCGTGCGGCACGGGTCATCACCGCGTCCAGCCTCATGACCGGAGTATTTCTTTACGTCAAAATTGCGCTGCCGAACGCCATGAGCGGCAACACGCTGTATCGGCCGAGCCTGTCGCCCGTGGCAATTCTCAATGCGTTCTGCCACTATGCGGACCTGTTGCTCTATGTCGAGGGCAAGTTGTTCACTCCAGTATCT
>CAADGY010000045.1 GCA_900696665.1 uncultured Acidobacteriota bacterium | reverse complement strand
AGTCTCGCCAGGTATGGAACGGAATTCTCAGTTGCTCTCGATGCATGACGCATCGGGAAAATCGTTGTCGGTCAAGCCTCTGTCTCGAACAGAAGGAGCGCCGCTTTCGACGGACGATTCCGGAAACATCTATTTGCTTCAGAGTCCCAGCCCAAACCGCTTTGAGCTGGCAAAAGCGGCTATCGGGAACTTCTGATTACCTTCCAGACTTCTGGTTTTCTGGAAACAATCTCACGAAGGAGACGCCGTGAGGCCGCACCGTGGCCGAATACGCGCCGGCAACCTGGCCGGAATCCCTTTGGCGCCAGACGTCGCGCGCGCGATAGGAGCCTTTGAGATGCAGATCCGCAAAGCTCACTTTCATCCTCCGCCCGGATTCGGAAAGATTGAATAGCCCGAGGGCAAGCGAGCCGTCCGCCATCGGCTTGGCGAGAACGAACTCCTCTTCCGTGCGGCGAATAACACGAGCCTGCTTTCCAAGCGGGTCCTGATCCACCTCGATCACCTCGGCATTGCACAGGATGTTCAAGGTGAAATCGTCGAGGTAGCCCATGTGGCCCGAAAAGAACAATGGCGCGGCCATAAGAGCCCACATCGACATATAGCTGTATTGCTCGTCGGCGGTCAGCGAAGTGAGCTTGGGCGGGTCTTGAATGCGGGATGCGTTGCCGACGTGCCCGATGAGAATGTAGTCGGGATCGTTCCAGCTTCCCGGCTTCGCATATTCGAAGTTCGCGGCGTTTTTGAATCCGATACTGTAAAAGCCGGGCAGCCTCGTCGATTTCTCTAGGCCGAGATCGCCTGTCGTGCGCCAGCAGTGGCCGCCTATTTCTGCACCCCACTTCCACACATCGCCCATGCCATACTGGCATAAGTTGAACACGATATCGCGCGGCAGTCCTTTTAGGATGTCGCCCATCTGACGGTAGGGTGCTTGCAGGCTCGCCAGGGACTTGTCGGGCGCGATCTTGCCATAGGAGCACCAGTCGTACTTCAGAAAATCGAAACCCCACTCCGCGAAAGTGCGCGCATCCATCTCCTCGTGCTGGTACGAACCTGTGAAACGCGCGCAAGTCAGCGGACCGGGCGAAGTATAAATGCCAGCTTTCAACCCCTTTCCGTGAATATAGGCGGTCAGTGAGCGCATATCCGGGAATCTCCGGTTGGC
Source organism: uncultured Acidobacteriota bacterium (assembly GCA_900696665.1). Lineage (GTDB taxonomy): Bacteria > Acidobacteriota > Terriglobia > Bryobacterales > Bryobacteraceae > CAADGY01. The sequence continues at coordinate 2,701 of CAADGY010000045.1, read as the reverse complement.
GCGGATAGCTCCGCCGGGGTCGCGAGGCTCGCCGCCCAACTCCGTGTCGCTGGAGCCGGGTTTCACCATCCAGCAATCGTCGATATTGACATACTGGTAGCCGAAATCGGCCATCCCCGAAGAGATCATGGCATCGGCGGCCTGGCGTATTACTCTGTCTGTTACTCGATCGTAGTGTGTGTACCAATCATTCCAACCCATCGGCGGCGTCAGCGCAAGAGTATCGCCGGCGACGATTTTGAACGTCTTTCGAGAGCGGCCGTGCGAGTTCGATGCCTTGAGAACAATTGTGAATTCACCCGGTTTGTCCGGGGTCTTGCCGGAGATGATCCCGGTCTGCGCGTCGAGTCGCAGCGAGGCAGGCAAACCTTCCGCCGAGAATCGCATCGGCCGGCTTCCGGTGCAGGGAATGCGATAAAGGAAAGGCCGCGCGGGACGTGCGCCATATACAGTGGGGCCATTGATCTTTGGTGCGGGCCCCGGTTTGGGGGTCAGGAGATAACGCTCCGGCTGCATAGCCAAGCCGGTGACACCGAGGGAAGCCAACAGGAACAGGGTTACCACCCTTCGGCTTAAGCGGAGTTTCATATCGTCCTATTAGATCGCAAAACCAGACCGGTTCCATTGATCCGGGATTGAAGGTGCGAGCGCGGCTGGTTGTCCATCCGCGACGGAGTATTCATGGTTTCGTCCTTTGCACTTCTCTCTCCCGGTTGCGGCGCAGTCTGTATGCTTTGTAAAGCAGCGCCAACGCCATCCATGTCATGAGGGCGATCACCGGGTAAACGAGCACTTTGGGAAAGAACGCAAAGAGAACCACCAACGAAATCAGCAGCAGCGCCGCCGTCAACATCAACTGCGCTTCTACCGGGCCCAGCACGCGGCGGTCGGTAAAGGCGGCTCCGATCGCGCTGCCAAGCCGAATTCCCCCCGCCGCCACACGTCCGACGCTGCCGCTACTTTGACCCGCATGCGGGGGGCGCGGAGCGCCCGGCGCGCGCACTTTCTGTTTCCCGTCGAGAACGATTTCCGTCGAGTTGCTTAAATCCTCCAGGTACATCTCTTCCATCTCGCGCCCGAAGGATTCATCGTCGATTACGGCGTCCAACTCGCAGTTGCTTAACCAGCTCGCGATGTTGAGATTCGTCGAGCCAACGCGGGCCCAGTGTCCGTCTACCACCGCGGTTTTCGCATGCAGCATTGCGCCGTTCCATTCGAAGACGCGCACGCCGCCCTCAAGCAGCGGCCGGTAGCCTGCCCGCGACAACGGCCGTAGCAAAGGAATATCCGTCCCGCCCGGCACCAGGAGGCGCACATCCACTCCATCCTTGGCCGCCGCTCTCAGCGCCTGCACAAACAGGGTGGTCCCGGCGTAATAAGCATCCGTCAGCCATAACCTGTTGCGGGCCAGCGCGGCCACAAGCTGATCGAGCCGGAACATCCCCGCCGTCGCAGGCACGCTGGCTACAATCCTCATCATCGTGTCGCCGGCCGGAGCGGGCGTTTCCAAACCGTTTGCCTCATCCTGAGGCAGTGGCTCGCCGGTTAGCGCCCAGATCTGCGCAAACGCGCGCTCGATTTCCGCTACGGCGCAGCCTCGCACTTCCACTCCCGTGTCGCGCCACGGCTCCCTGTTTTTCTGCGGATCTCCGGCCCACATCTGGCCGACACACAGCCCCGTAATGAAACCTGTCTCGCCGTCCACGACGAGCATCTTGCGATGGTCCCGCGACAGCCAGCCGAACGGGCTTTCAAAGCGCGGTGGGTTATAACAGCGCACCTCGACGCCGCCTGCGCGCAGACGGTTCCAAAATCGCATGGATGTCTTGCCAAAGGCGCCGAGCCAGTCGTAGATAAGACGCACGCGCACGCCTTCCGCCGCTTTTGCGATCAACGCATCCGCAAACTGGCGTCCCTGTTCATCTTCGTGAATGATGTAGCTTTCGAAATGAACGTGGTGTTTGGCGGCGGCAATTGCGTCAAGCCATGCCGGATAGTTCTCCCGTGCGTCTTTGAGCAGGCGCACGTGATTGCCTCCGATCAACGGAGCGCCGGCCGCGCGCGAGAAGGCGCGCTCCGCCGCAGTCCGAAGCGCCGGAACCGTATCGCGCTCGTCCCTTTCCAGTTGCAGAAAGGTCTTTCTCACCTCATCTCTCCAATGGCTGGCCCGCCCCCCGATTGTCGCACTCCCGGCGGGGCCCGGCACTTTTCATATTGCTGCTGGTTCTTCGGGCAAAAAAGTCCTAAAATGAGGGTGCTCGTGGAAGGAGGTCTGGAGTATGACGCACAGCCTCGCAAACCGGGTGAAGAACGAAGAGCGCCTGGTTAAGAACGTAGTCGAAAACTCGCTGCTTCAGAGCGGGCTTCTGCTCGCCAGCCTCATCGCGCTGGTCCTGATCGCAGTGGGTGTGGTCATTTATAGCAGGTAATTCGGCTAAACGCGGAATCCGAGCGCTAACCGTCACGCCAACGAGGGCAAGCTGGCGGCCTACTTCGGGATCGTGCCGCGGATTGCCAACTCCAACGAGACGGAGCGTTCCGGCCGGATCACCAGGCGCGGCAGCAAGCTCGGCCGCACCACCCTGGTGCAGTGTGCGTTGATTGCGCAACGGTACAGCCCTTATTTGAAGCGCTACTACGAAAAAATCAAAGCGCGGCGTGGGACCGGCAAGGGGATCATCGCCTTGGCGCGAAAGCTCCT
>CAADGY010000044.1 GCA_900696665.1 uncultured Acidobacteriota bacterium | reverse complement strand
GAAAGAATAAAACGGATCGTAGGTGACGGTATCGCCGGTCTGCGGGTCGGAGCTGAGCACCTCATCAATGGAGAAAACTTCCATGGCCGTCCGGCGGCGCACGTCGGGAATCACATCGTATTCCGGCTTCATCTGAGTCAGCAGAATCGGCTCGGCCGTTTGTCCGAACAAATTGACGATCGGACTGCATCCCAAACGAATGGTCCTCTGCGTCACGCCCTGTTCCAGCATCTGCTGCCTGTCGGGACGCTCAAACTGCGATATCAGAAAAAGGATCTCAATTCCCTGTTCGAACTGCGAAGGCGCCAATTGTTCCAGTTGAGTGATGTCCAGAAAAAAGAACTTCTCAGGAAAACTGAAATACTCCTGCAACAGACGGTAACCGATGAAAGATCGCCTTACACCGGGCATCAACCCTTCGTCTTCGGCAAATCCGACGGGACGTAATGCTTCAGGCTGCAACGAAACCGGTTTTTTGCGGCTTTCGGCGTTCACGTCCCGGATGAGAATCTGGAGGCAATTGCAGTTCAACAGTTCATAGAGGTGGCTGATGAGATTGCTTTCGCCGTTCAAGTAAATCCGGAGCTTGGGAATCTCCAGCAGGTTGAACTTGATGTCGGGAGGGCATCGCAACTCGATACGCAGGCAGGCGGCGGCGCCCGGATACTTCAAAGCCGGTTGCAGACGGTCCGGCGTCTTCCATTGCGCATCCGTGACGGCAATGGGCCATAGCACCGTGTCGTAACAGGTTTGAAACTTGCACGGAAACCCATCCACCGGTTTCGAATAGAGGACCGTCCCGCGCGGAACCGGCAGGCCGCTGGACAAGCCGCCCTGCTCGGGGTCCACGTGAAACTCGGCGATAGACATCGATGGCACCGGCCTCACGAAATGGGGATAGAGCACACTGAGAAGCGCGTCCGTGATCTCGGGAAACTCATCATCGATTTTCAGATGAACCCGGCCGGCGAGGAATGCGAATGCCTCAAGCATCCGCTCGACGTGCGGATCGTCGCACTGCGTGGGCTCGAGCAACAGCCGCGATGCGATCTTGGGATATTTCTGTGCGAACTCCGCGCCCATCTGGCGCAAGAAAATCAGTTCGCGCTCGTAATAATCGAGCAGGTCATCACGCACCGGACTCTCCCTTTACGCGGTACGAGCCGCTGGTGAGCTCCAGCAGCGTATCGAACGTAACACGCTCTGCTACCGGATCCATCGCCAGCATTCCCTCAATCTGAAAGCGAAGCGCCCGCAAGCCGGAGCCGGGGCTTTCCATTCGCACTCTTACCGCTTTCAGGCGCGGCTCAAACTCCTTGATGGCGTTTTCTAGTAGCCAGGCCAGCCGGTTCTGATCCTTGGTCGAGTTCAGGCTGAAGGATGTGATATCGGGCAAGCCGTAGACGTATAGCGAGTGCACAAGTTCACTCGCGGCATCGGGCGCCGCCTCCGGATTCCTGCGCGTGTTCAGGAGCCACTCGAGATCCCGCCGGACCGCCGCTTTGAGCTGGCGTACGGACTGCGGGCGCGTGGGGGGCCGCTCCGCCTGTGAATCAGGTTCCCGATCGATCAACCTGTCCAGTACTGATTGTGTGATTGCGGTTCCGGTTTCCCCTCTCGCCATCGCTTACCCCGTGCACGAAAGGGCCTGCATCGGATCCAGGCGGCAGATTCGCGCATAAATCTTGCGCCGCTCCGGTGAATCCGGCGCGATCTTGTCGATGCAGCGGCAGAGCAACGCGAGAGAGTGAGCCACCACCTCCGGCGCCTCCCACTCCTCCAGCCGGTGCTCGTCGATTTCGGCTGAAATCTCTTCCAGAATCGGGAGCGCCACCTGCTCGTAGCCGGTGCTCATACAAACCTGCGCAAGCTGTACCTTGCGCTGGAAGCGGCCACGGCCGGATTGTTCCTGCGCCGCTTCACGCATCAGGATCTCGATCGCCTCCTGCACGTGCCCGTTGTGAACGGCCTGCATGGCGATCTCAAACGCGTCGGGCGGTTCCGGACCCTCCTCCTCCGTGGATTCCTCCGTGCCGGACCGTACCGCGGTGGCTGTCATTGCAGTGGGAAGACGGTTGGGAGACACGGGTACGATCTCTCCGCGGAGCCACTGCTGCGTCTCCGGATTAGCCACGGGCGTGTCATCCATCAACGTCATTTCGGGCAGGTGAGGATAATCGGCGAGCAACTCCCGGAGCGACGCCTTCACCGCCGCCGAGATGCGATCGTAGTAGCTCCCCAATTCCTGGCACGCACGCACGACATAACGCTGCAGGTCCAGCCAGCCCCGGCCACAGGGCATGGCCATCGCCTCTTCGGCGGCATTGAGCACCGCTTCCCAATTTCCTTCGAGCGAAGCCTGCTTGATGCGCTGCCGCATTTCTGTCGCCGGTGGAACCAGTAAAGCCGTGTCGATAGTCTCCGAAGTTCGCAACTCGCCCCAGCGCAGCCCCCGGATCATCAGATAGGGGACCGGATCGTAGGCGTCCTGCTGGCGCAGAAACCGCGCGGCGGCTGTCACACGATCCACCGCATCGCCACGGTCCACCGGTTCGATACTCGTCACCTGTTTGGCAGCCCGGACGTGAGTGCGTGCGGGCGCAGCCGCGGCCTCTGAGCTGCTCTCGCCGGCGGTTACCGTTTCTTCGATGTAGGAAGGCTCCTCCGGCTGCTCCTCCACGGCGGGCTCGTCGTCCGGCTCCACCTCGCGCTTTTTCTGAAGCAGGATACGGACCGTATTCTGGAATTCCTCGATAGCAGTCTTCAATCTGCCGTAACCCGGCGCGACATCGCCAAATTTCTCATCGCCCAACACAGACAGCTCTTCCAGAAGAACGAGTGTGGCTTCAAGTTCTTCGCTGGTCTTTGCGTAAAATTCTTTCGGTGTCGCGGCGAACGCCTTGTCGAACTCCTCCGGAGCTACCTTGCCATCGGCGATCTTCAAAGCGCGGGCTTCCAACTTGGCTGAATCACCCTCGCACGTCTCCTCATAACCAACGGCGCGGGAATCCTTGTAGCTATACCAGTCGTACCCGCTTTTGGTCAGGGGCGCCCTACGCACCGCCTCATCCAGCTTCGTTCCAATCCACTCGAGAGGTACGGCGCGCATCTCCGGATCGCCGTCTTCAAGTTCCGGATACAGGTGGTCCCAGAAATTCTCCAGCAGGCTCTTGATGAGTTGAAGGCCCGAACGGAGCCCGCCAATGCCCTCACGCTTCAGAAGCGCTTCCGTCAACCACGCGGCCAGTTGCAGATCTTTGCTCTTGGTCGCAATGGCATCGCCGGCCAGCTTGATGACGGTGGGGTAGTCAGCTACTTTGCGCTCACGCTGCCATTCGCCCTGAGGCGCGTCGTCCTCTTCGCGCCTCGCTTCTTTGATCTTGTCGACAATGGTCGAATAGCGAAGGTTCTCACCGCCCGGATTAGCGCCCGGAATCGGCGTCAACAGATCGTCCCTCAAAGGCATTTTCTAAGCGGCCGCTTGCGTTGCGACGAAATGAATGCTGCGAATTTCGAGGATCGGCACTTCCTCCCCGTCCACTACTATCATTTTTTGCCCCGCTGGCACCACCCGGCCGTCTTCCGTCTCCTCCCAGACCGTAGATCGTCCGAGGCGAACGTGGTCATCAGGGTGTCTGCTTGAAAGAGGAGTCAGCACCGGCAGCAAAACTTCTCCCAGTTCCTTGCCCTTAAAGGCGGGTCCGGTGCGAACCAGTGCAGGTGTCCAGATCAGATCCCGAAGGCGTTTGGGCTCCGGGATTTCGATGGAGGCGAGATGCTCGAATGGAATCCACAGGTAGGCTCCGGCGGCAAACACTTCGAGCCTCGGTCCGATTCGCGGGTCGCCATCCTCAATGGTAGAGAAGGGCCGCCCTTCGAAAGTACCGTCTACCCGCTCCGATGCCCGACCGGACGGAAAGTCCCGCTTTGAAAACATCTCGTTCCGCGTCCGTTCGGCATGGATGGCAGCCCGGTACAGTAAAGCGCCCAAATCCGATTCTTTTTTTTCGCTGGCCAGAATATCCAATTGCTTTTCGGCGCGTTCATACTCGCCGGCGAAGCAAAGCAGCTCGAACAAAAAGGTGCGGCGCCGGGTGTCGGTCGGATCTTTCCGGAGTTCCGCACCCAGCGCCTGCACCGATTCGTTGAGCCGGCCCGCCTGAAACAGTTCTCTGGCTGTCATAGCGTCGGCTCGATTCGCTAGACTTTCTTGTTCAGCTTCAGATCCCAACCGGTCTTGATGGCCCCGGCCAACGTGCCGTCCGCCTTTTGCTCCTTGTACTCGTATTCGATTTTTGAATAATTCAAGGAAATCTGGTCCAAAGGTATGGAATCGACCCCGGAGGCGGCACCAGTCTGGTAAGACGATACCAGCACATCCGAGAACGCGATCTTCAAGAACTCCTGCTGCTCCTTGCCCGCCTTGCGGCAGGTGAGGATTGCCGACTTGATGTGTTCGCCGCTGGCGCAGGCAAGCATCAATTTCGGGCTGGCCTTGTTCACGCGCATCACAAAGTGAAAATCCTGCATGTTGACTTTTCCCGCACCCAAGCCGGCCCCGTGCGACGAGGTGCCGGACTGCGTTTCACCCCAGCTGAAGGATTCTACTTCGATTTCTTTCGCGTGTTTGGAATCCATGCTTTCGCCTTCGATTCCATCAATTTTCAAAAAAAGATCGACAGCCATTTCGATTCTTCTCCTTCCGATACAAAGTTGCCGTTTCGAAGACAGACCTACCCCGTCCGCTCCGTTCCATCATCAGAAAGCGTACCGCCTTACTTACTTGCGAGCCGAGGCCGGCAACTCCGCGACCAGTCGCAGAGAGACCGAAAGCTCGTCGAGTTGGAAATGAGGCCGCAGAAATGCTACAGCCTTGTAGACGCCGGGTTTACCGGCCACTTCGGCCACCTGGATGCTTGCCTCCCTTAGTGGCCTTTCCGCCTTCACCGAAGGAGACGCCTGATCATCCGGTGTGACGTAATTCTGGATCCACTGATTCAACCAACGTTCGCAGTCGCCGCGCGACATGAAGCTGCCGATCTTGTCGCGCATCATAACCTTCAGATAGTGGGCGAAGCGCGAGACCGCCAGAATATAGGGCAGTTGAGCCGAGAGCCTGGCGTTGGCATTCGCCGATTCCAGGTCGTAGAGTTTCGGCTTCTGAGCGGATTGAACACTGAAGAATGCTGCGTAGTCGGTTCCCTTGCAGTGCACCAGCGGCGCGAATCCCAGGTCGGCCAGTTCCTTTTCACGGCGGTCCGTAATGGGAACTTCCGTTGGGCACTTCATGGCGATGTCGCCCTCGTCGGTGTAGAAGTTATGCACCGGCAGACCTTCCACCAGTCCGCCACCCTCCACGCCGCGAATGGCGGCACACCAGCCGTACAGCGCGAAAGCATTTGTAATACGCGCGCCAAGCGCAAACGCGGCATTGCCCCACAGATACTTGGAATGGTCAGTGCCGTCCACGGCTTCTTCGTAGGAGAATGCGTCCACGGGCTTTGTGTCCTTGCCATAGGGAAGCCGCATCAGGATATGAGGCACGCACAGCGCGACATAGCGCGAATCCTCGGACTGGCGAAACGATTTCCACTTCGCATACTCGGTGGTATCGAATACTTTTGCCAGATCCCGGGGCGCGTCGAGGCTGGTGAATTTATCCAGGTTAAAGAACTCCGGCTGGGCCGCGGCTATGAACGGCGCATGGGCGGCCCCCGCCACCTGCGAAATCCGCTCGAGCAACTCGATGTCCTCGGGGCCCTTTCCAAATTCGTAATCGCCGATCATCGCCCCGAACGGCGCTCCGCCAAACACCCCGAACTCTTCTTCGTACACCTTCTTGAAAAGAGCGCTTTGATCGAACTCCGCGGCGCGCTGCAAATCCCGGAGAAGTTCCTTTTTCGATGCGTTCAGTACTTTAATCTTCAGGTGAGTGCCGGTTTCGCTTTGATCCAGCAGATACTTGAGACCGCGCCAGGTCGCCTCCAGTTTCTGGAAGGAAGGGTGATGAAGGATCTCATTGAGCTGAATCGAGAGCAGATGGTCTATCTGCGCGATGCGGGCGTTGATCATCGTCTCCGCATCCTTCGACACGGTCATGGACCCCTCCAGCACCTGCTGGACGAATTCCTTCACCATGTCCTTTCCGCGTTCCCGGGCCGATTCGTCGCGCGCCAGCCTGCCTTGTTCGACAATCTGGTCGAGCAGGCTGACTTCGGCAGTCTGCTCTATCGCGCCCGGCTGCATCGATTTCTGGGCCTCACTCATCGCCGGTCTCCTTCGGCTCTCCAGATTTCATCTCGCCCTTCAGCTTGTCCAGTTTCTCCGTATTGCTCACCGCTTCGAGCAACAGTTCCTCGAGTTTGTCGTTGCCCTGAAGGCTTCCCCGCAGATCCGTCAGCTTCGTCCTCAGGTCGAGCAACTCGCGCAGAGGCTTCACCTGGCGCGCCACGTTCTCCGGCTCGAAATCTGCAAGGCTCTTGAAGCGCAGATCGACTTTGATATTCCCGGCGTCAGGGTCCTCACTCAGCTTGTTCTCCACTGAAAACGCGAGGTGAGGTTTCATGCCTTCGAGCACGCTATCGAAATTATCCGGTGTAACCTCTATGAATTTGCGGTCACGCAGCCTGGGTAAGGGCGTTTCAGCCTGCCCCGTAAAATCGCCGAGCACTCCCATCACGAACGGCAATTCCTTCATCTCGATCGCATCGCCTACTTCGACGTCGTAGGTCACATGGACGCGCGGAGGCCGGACACGATCCAACTTGTGTTGTGTGCTTTCTCTTGCCATTTAATTGAGGTCCCTCTTTTCTCCTGCTGAGGTATCCATTTCCTTATCCGATCGCCCGCAATTCAATTGCGGCACAACCCCCGCGCGGTAAGTTTTCCGCGCCTCCCGGTTGCATCGATATCCAGCGGCACGCACCACGTCCTCCGCCGGGAAACAATCCGACTTATCTAGTGGGTTGAGTATATCTTCCGCAGGTTTCGGAGTCAAGGATGGAAAGCCCAGCCACCGCCATCATCTTCACCCCACCGGATCATCATTATTTTTGTCTTTCCCGGCCTTACATCTCGTAACGCGCAGCGGGTCACAAAAACCCGTCACGTGCCGGTTGTATTTTGCCTTCATCTGCTAGTTCTGTTACCTTGAAAACCGATGAAATCCCTACAGCCTGTTATCTGGATGAAGGGTACGTTTCTGACGCCGCAATACCTTCAGGCGCAGGACCGCTTTATCGAAAGTTCGCTGGAGTTCCAGTTGCACGCCCTGACGTTCCGTCCGTGGGGATTTCGAACGCTTCGCATCGATCAGGAGGCGCTGGCAGCGGGAATGTTCGCCGTCTCTGCGGCCTCCGGCATTCTGCCCGACGGGCTCTTGTTCGACATTCCGGATTCCGATGCGGCCCCGCCCGTCAAGCCTATCGCGGAGGCTTTCGAGCAGGACCGCAACGAACTGGATGTGTATCTTGCCATTCCCGACTATCGTGAACGCGGACTCAACATCGCCCTCGCTAATCACGGCGCCGATACCCGCTTCCTGGCCGAAGTAGCCCTGCTGCGGGACGAAAACACCGGGATGAACGAGCGCCCCGTCCAGGTAGCGCGCAAGAACTTCAGAATTCTCGTGGAAGGCGAGTCGCGGCAGGGTTGCTCCGCGCTCCATGCCGGCCGTGTGCGCAAGACCGGCGCGGGAACTCTTCAACTGGATCCGCGCTTCGTGCCGCCGCTGTTGGATATGACGGCGAGCGAATATCTGGTCTCCATTCTTCGCAGGCTGGTGGAGATCCTGTCGGCGAAAAGCACTATGCTCGCCGGGACACGCCGGCAGAAGAACCTGACGCTCGCCGACTTCGGCACAGCCGATATCGCCAATTTCTGGCTACTCTATACTATCAATTCGCATTTCCCGCTCTTGCAGCATCTGTTCGAGGTGCGCCGCAGCCATCCCGAAACGCTCTATTCCGCGATGTTGTCGCTGGCCGGTTCCCTTACGACATTTTCGACGTCCGTCCATCCGCGTGAGCTGCCGGCATACGATCATGACGACCTCTCGCTTTGCTTTACGAGCCTCGATGAGAAACTCCGGTTTCTGCTCGATACGGTCGTGCCGAGCAATTTCGTCTCTCTGCCGCTGAAACTGGTGCAGCCGCACATCTACGCCACTTCTCTAGCCGAGGACCGCTATCTTTCCAACACGCGCATGTATTTGGCCGTCAGCGCTCCCATCAACGAAGGCGAACTCATCGGGCGCGCGCCCCACCTGATCAAAGTCTGTTCGGCGAACCACATCGAACACCTCGTGCGCCAAGCATTACCGGGCGTTCAGATGGTACACACGCCGCGGCCGCCAAGCGCGATTCCAGTGAAGCTGAACCACCAGTATTTCTCGTTGAGCCAGACCGGACCGGCTTGGGAAGCCATCACGCGAGCCCGCAACCTGGCTGCCTATGTTCCCGGAGATTTTCCCGAGCCGCAACTCGAACTCATCATTCTGTTGCCTCAGGCAGCCTGATGCCTCAAGGCTTGCGTAGCACGAAAAAGAGCACCACAGCTACAGCGAGAAGGAACAACACCCCAAAAATCAGGATCAACGGCAGATAAGAGGGCTTTTGCGTGACTCCGGCGCGCTGCTCGCCCAGGTTGAAGGGCTGCGGCGGTTGCGGCTCGGCAGAGAATTCCCGAGGCCTCTCGATCATGCGCGTGTACTCGCCAGGCGCACCGCGCGACCCGGTAGAAGGAACAGATGGGGGACCAAGCCCCGGCGGCGGCGCAAACGATTGCGTCGCACCTCCATACGGCGGAGCAGGCTCGCGAGCGGATTGCTGGAGCGTGGCGTCGCCGCCGAACATGCGGGTGAACTCCCCTGGCTGATCCAGGGGACCTGGGTGGGATGCGTGGGGAGGGGGTCCTTGTGGCGCCGCGGGCGGCCATGGCGCCTGTCCTGGAGCGTTTTCAAAAAACCGGGTGAACTCGCCCAGCTCGCCGGAAGCCGGCGGGGGCTGGCGGGGTTTTTCAGGTTGAGGTGGGCTCTGGAACATCCGCGTGAAATCCCCCGGCCCGGACCCCTCCGGCGAAAGTTGCGTTTGCGGCTTGGCGGACGGCGCGCTGAACATCCTGGTAAAGTCTCCAGGCTCCTCGCGCGAGGCTTCCGGCGCCTGGAACATTCGCGTGAATTCGCCCGGTTCGCACTGCGCCGGAGGAACAGGTCCCGGTTTCGCGGCGGCTGGATGGTCCGGCGTCAGGAACACGGGCCGCGGTTTGCCTTCGGGTGCAAGCCCCTGCTCCTCGGGCGATAGCTTCCGGATCTGGACCTGGGCGGACGGCGGCGGCTTCCGCGGCTCCGGCTGGGGAGGCGGTTGCGGTGCAAACATGCGAGTGAATTCCCCGCGCTCCGGCGGCGGAGCCGGTTTCGCCGGGTGGGAAACCGGCGGCTCTGGTGGCGACTGGAACATCCGAGTGAACTCACCTGGTCCTGGTCCAGGCACTGGCGGTGGCGGAGCCGCCGGAGGCTCTACAAGATGCATTCTTTCGGTGGGCACCGCGGGGCGTTCCATCCCCGGTGGCGACTGGAACATCCGAGTGAACTCACCTGGTCCAGGTCCAGGCACTGGCGGTGGCGGAGCCGCCGGAGGCTCCCCAAGATGCATTCTTTCGGTGGGCGCCACGGGGCGTTCCGTCTCCGGTGGCGACTGGAACATCCGAGTGAACTCACCTGGTCCTGGTCCAGGCACTGGCGGTGGCGGAGCCGT
>CAADGY010000043.1 GCA_900696665.1 uncultured Acidobacteriota bacterium | reverse complement strand
TACTTGCCAACGCTGGAAACGTCCTCGCACAATCCGCGTCTATCGACGGCCGGCCACAGCGTTACGGATTTATCGGTGTCGGAGACCGCGGCTCATATCACCTTGACATCGCTCTTGGCATCGATGGCATCGAAATTCCGGCTATTTGCGATATCAATGATGAGAACCTGCACCGGGCGGCACGGTGGATACAGGAGTCGGGACGAAAGCCGCCGAAGCTGTATGGTAAAACGCGCACCGATTTCGAGCGCATGTGTGCCGAAGAGGATCTGGATTGCATCGTCTGCGCCACATCCTGGAAATGGCATGCGCCCGTCCTGCTGGCTGCCATGCGTAACGGTAAGAACGCGGTATGTGAAGTACCCCTGATACAGACGCTGGAGGAGGCATGGGAGATCGTCGAAACTTACGAGAAGACCGGTAAGTGGGCGACGCTCGGGCTGAAGATACCTTACAGCGCGCTTTCGAACATGGTGTATGAAGGTGTGCTTGGTGAGCTAACGCATTGCGAGGGTGGTTACGTACACGATTTGCGGCTGGTGAAATTCGATCCCGAACGCGAACCGTGGCGGTTACAGCCCGCAGTGGACCGGAATGCGAATCTCTACCCGGATCACCCCACCTGTGCGCTGATGCCTTCGATGGACATCAATCATACCGACCGCTTCGATTTTCTGGTTTCCATGAGTTCGAAATCCGTCATGCTGAACCGGTACGCCGAGCTGCTGTATGGTCCGGATAATTACTACGCCACGAAGAAGTTCAAGCTGGGCGATGCGAATGTGACGTTGCTTCGCACCGTCAACGGCAAGGTTTACACGCTGCATCACGACACGCACACGCCACACCCGCGCGAATTTATGCGCGTGCAGGGGACCAAGGGGGTGATGTTTTCGCTCGGACAGGACCTTGGGCGCTTTATCCACCTGGACGGCATGCCGGAAGGCCAGTGGGAGCCGGTTCAGGAGTATTTCGTGAAGTACCGCCACCCGCTCGAGAAAGCGTATCAGCCCAAGCCACGCAAGAGCATTCGCGGACATGGAGGAGGTGAGAGTGCTACCCCTCTGTTCTGGAACCGCCTGGTGATTGCTCTTGCCGAAAAGCGTGTCACGGACCTCGACGTTTACGATTCGGTTACTTCGAGCGCCATCATCCCGCTTACGGAGATGTCGGTGGCCAAGAACGGCGAGACGGTCGATTTTCCGGATTTCACAAAAGGGAGGTGGAAGACGAGCCCTCGCATTGAAGAGGCGTTCCGGAAGGGAATGAAATCGTAAGGAGGAGATCAGCGTATGTCTACAATGCAGAGTTCAAACACAAGGCCGGTCCGGCTCGGATTCGTCGGTTTGGGAGCGCGGGGCGTTTATCACCTGAAAGCCGCTATAGCCGTGTCCGGGGTGGAAGTGGCCGCTCTGTGCGACATCGACGCCGCACGCCTGGAACGGGCGGCCGGACTGGTGAGCGGAACGGGGAACGCGGTCCCCAAGCGCTACGGAAACGGCGAAAAGGATTACGAACGGATGTGCGGCGAAGAAACGCTCGATGCCGTCATCTGCTCGACACCGCGCCAAAGCCACGCGGCCGTTTGCCTGGCTGCAAACCGGAATGGGAAGCACGCCGCCAGCGAAGGTCCGCTCGCACTGACGCTGGACGATGCGTGGGCATTGATCGAAACGTACGAAAAGACCAGGAAATGGTCAGCGCTCGCACTCGAGACAACACTACTCGAAGAAGAGAATGGCAATAATCTCACACTCCTCAACCTGGTCCGCAACGGGCTGCTCGGGGACATGATCCACTGCGAAGATGGCGTGTTGCGTGACCGGCGTGCAGTGAAACTCCGGGAGGTGCAGCGCTCCACCACGGCGCCCGGCGACAGCGGTAATTTCGCACCGGATGCGCCCATGAACCGCCTCATCCCGCTGATGGACATTAATCATGGCGACCGTTTCGATTTTCTGATGTCCGTCAGTTCCCGGCCGGCGGCGATGGCGGAGTTTGCGAGTGCGAAGTTCGGCAAGGAGGCCGCGGCCAAATTTCGCAGCGGACCGGGAGATTATAACGCTTCTATTCTCCATACGGTCGACGGAAAGCTGGTGACGCTGAATTACGACACCAGTACGCCGAATCCCAGGGAGTTCTGCCGTTTTCAGGGAACCAAGGGTGTGTACATGTCTGCGCCGGGTTTGCCCGGCCCAATGATTTATATCGACGGAATTTCGGTTCGGCCGCACCGGTGGGAGAAAGTGGACCCCTATTTTGCACAACACCGCCACCCACTGCTCGGGAAGGCTGCGGGAAACAGGACGCCACTTACCTGGCAATTACTGGTTGTGGCGCTTCGTGAAGGTAAGCAGCCGTACTTCGATGTATATGATTCGGTAACATCGAGTGCAATAATCTCTCTTACTCAGAAATCAGTAAGCAACCGTAGCAGGCCTGTGAAGTTTCCCGATTTTACACGCGGACAGTGGAAAACGCGTAAGCCCATTGATTTGCTCGTGGTATAACTTACGATATTTTCACCTATATAACTATGTTTCAATGTTTATTTGCTATCTGGTTCGCCGGGCTCGCCGCCTTTACTTTGCAGGCGGCACCGGAAAGCTCGATTCCCCTTTGGCCGGGAACGGCTCCGGGGGAAACCGGCGGGATCGGACCCGAGCACGATACAACGACTGCCAAGGACGCCCTCGTTGCCGGCAGGCGTGTCACTCGAATCACCAATGTCACAACCCCTACACTCACTGTGTTCCGTGCGAGTGACGATAAAGGCGCCGGGGCCGCGGTGCTTGTTTTTCCTGGCGGCGGCTATCGCATTCTGGCATGGGATCTCGAAGGCACGGAAATCTGCGAATGGCTGAATAAGATCGGAATTACCGCGGTTCTTGTGAAATATCGCGTGCCGGCGCGCGAGGGGCTGCCGCGTTACGCGGCTCCTCTCCAGGACGCCCAACGCGCGATGGGCATCGTTCGAGCGCACGCGAAAGAGTGGAATATCGATCCCGGCCGTATTGGCGTGCTCGGCTTCTCGGCGGGCGCGCACCTGTCGGCGGCGCTCAGCAACAACTTTGAGAAGCGCACCTACCCGCGTGTAGATGCGAGCGACGATATCAGTTGCCGTCCCGATTTCGCCGTGCTGATTTATCCCGGCCTGATTGTGCCCCGGAATTCGAATTCGATCGAAATCGAGTTCCAGGTGACGCCCGCTACTCCGCCCGCTTTCCTCATTCAGACTGCCGACGATGGCGTACGAGTCGAGAACAGTCTCGCCTACTATGCGGCCTTGAACGCGGCGAAGGTGCCGGTGGAGATGCATCTGTATCCATCTGGCGGACACGGTTACGGACTACGTCCTTCCCCAAACCTTGTCAGCACCTGGCCCGTGCGTGCCGAGGAGTGGATGCGCTCCCTCGGTGTTCTCCGGCGTTAGATAGCGCCGGAGGTCCGGTTCACGCAGCCAGCAGAGGTGGCGGTTCTGGATGAAACTCCGGGTTGTGCGGATTGTCGGAGTCCAACTCTTCGCGCGCATCGTTCCAGAAATCGGCTGAGACGTAATACTGGCTTTCCACCACCTGTGACGGGCAGGCCACGTTCACGCCGATGCCGG
This sequence comes from uncultured Acidobacteriota bacterium, assembly GCA_900696665.1. GTDB lineage: Bacteria > Acidobacteriota > Terriglobia > Bryobacterales > Bryobacteraceae > CAADGY01. The sequence continues at coordinate 365 of CAADGY010000043.1, read as the reverse complement.
TGAGCTTCCGTTCCGGAGTCCAGAAGAACAGCAGCTCCAGCGCGTGGTCCATAGCCTTCCATGCCCATGAATTCGGGCACGTCGAGCGTGGCGCACATGGGGGACTTGCCGTTGCTGAAAACCGCGCGTCGTTTATAACCGGTGACGGCGTGACCTGGCGCCCAACTGACCCCTGCGGGCCGCCGCGCCTTCTATGCCTTTACGACAGCATCACCCACTCTCTCTGTCAGAAAAGCCAGAAATTCGGGGGGCTTCATGACGTCCTCGAGAATTTCATAGTTGCCTTCGCGCATCTCCGGCGCGGTGTGGGCATGGGTGGCGTTCAGCAGCAGTTTGCGGCTATCGAACTCAGGCAGCGTAATCTT
>CAADGY010000042.1 GCA_900696665.1 uncultured Acidobacteriota bacterium | reverse complement strand
TCTTCCACCAGAAATATTGCCAGTTCGAAATTTTGTTTGCTGTTCGCTCGGAGTCCGATGCGGCGGTGAAACTCACGCGCGGATTGCAGACGGAGTATCCTGAGGTTCCCACACGGCTTCTGATTACCGGCGAACCGCCGTACCCGAATGCGAAGGTATTCAGCCTCGATCGCATGATGGCCGAAGCCCGCTACGATTTGCTGGTGATGAGCGACAGCGATATTCGGGTAACGCCTGAGCTGCTTCAAACGATCGCGGGTGAGTTCCAGGATTCCAACCTCGGCGTCGCTACCTGTCCTTATCGGGCCGTGCCGGGTTCCAGCATCTGGTCGCGACTGGAAGCGATCGGGATGAATACGGAGTTTCTCGGCGGTGTGCTGGTAGCACGGATGATCGAGGGAATGAAGTTCGCCGTCGGCCCGACGATTGTTGCACGCAAGCGGGTGATCGAAAAAATCGGCGGTTTCGAGAGGCTGAAGGAATATCTCGCGGAAGACTTCGTCATGGGGAAGTTTGCCGCCGATGCTGGTTATGGCGTGTCGCTCTCCTCCTACGTGATCGAGCATCGAATCGGCACCGAAGGCCTGCGGGCTAATCTGGCGCATCGCCTGCGTTGGGCCCGAAGCACCAGGCGATCCAGACCCGCGGGTTACGTAGGACAAGTTTTCACGAATCCTCTACCTGTAGCCCTAATCCTCGTGGCTCTTGAACCCGCCTGGTGGCCGGTGTTTTTGGTTTTGGCGGTAGCGCGTGCAGCAGCCGCCTGGGCCGTTTCCCAGCGAGTGCTCAATGACCCGCTGACGCGCGCGTTTTGGTGGCTGGTCCCGGTTCAGGACTTTCTGAGTTTTGCATTCTGGGTCGCAGGTTTTTTCGGCAATTCCATTCAGTGGCGGGGGCGCCGCTATTATTTGTATCGGGACGGCAAGTTCGCGCCGCTCTCCAGGTAATCTTCCACCAGATTCAACAGGCGATCGGCGGGCAGTGTACTGTCCAGAAGGAGTCCTGCGTGCGTGTAGGGAAAACCGTTTACAAGTTCGCGCACGCGTTCGTCGGTGAGATCGAGCCCCGGGTGAGCGGCGGCGCGGTTCCGGCATCTCTCGATTGCAATGTCGACCGGAACAGCGCATTCGATGAGCACCAGTTGAGCATCATGCCCGGAGGCGATACGCCAGATCTCTTCCCGCTCGCTGGTGTGGCTGTAGCCCGCATTTACGATCACGCTGCCGCCGCTATCCAACACCGCTACAGCGGCGGCGTGCATCGCGCGATAGGCCACGATACGGTCCCGGCGCGTGTGCGCGGAATCCGGCATCAGGGCCACGCGGATGCGGTCCATCTCAAAGTGCGCGATGCCGAGCCGGCGAGCCAGCATGCCGCCGATCAAAGACTTACCTGACGCAGGCGGCCCGGAGAAGACGATCAGTTGTTTCACCGGGAAGGCTCCAGCACCAGCGTGGAATCGGCGGAAACGTGGTTGAATTGCATCGGAAAGCTCTGGCCCGTGTAATAGGCCTTCCATTGATCGGAATAATGGCCGGATAGGATCTGCCCCGATTGTCCAATCGTGATGTTCTGAAGCGAGTTGTCCCAGTTTGCCAGGTCCGCCACCATGCGCATGGAGGGTGCGACGCGCCGCGTCGTCAGCTTGATCGTTGTAGAAGATCCGCTCATGGGCGCCGGCCCGATATTGAAGTAGCGCCCCACCCACGGCACGCGGCTGAGGGCAGGGTGCACCAGCCGCACCTCGATGTAACGTCCGTAGTCCCACTTGCGCGGGTCGTTTCCCTGCATGCGCGCGCCCTCATCGACCGCCTCCTTAAACGTGCCAGCGAGCAGGCGGTCGTAGTCCTCAAACCAGCCTTGCGGGCGGTTCCGAACAATCTCTTCCACCACTCCCGGCGCGCCCACGTACTCGTATGCCAGGGCATTCTGAGGCGCAGCGCGTGCAGCCAGCGCTCTACGCAGGTGTTCGTAGGTGAGTTGGATGACCAGCGGCGCGGCATTACCCTTTTCCATCTGCCCGTTCCAGTTCTTCAGCAGCGCGGCGGCGTCATCCGCGCGCTTGCTCCTGTTACCCGCACGGCCGTATGCGGCCACTACTTCTTGCGCCAGGTAATGCAGGAATGGCGAGTACACATCCTTTTGAATGGCCAGCATACCGGCGCGGTCCGCTCTCCCGGCGGCCAGCATTTTGCGAATCAGAGCAGCGCGGTGACCGGATGCAAAGTTCCCTTGAACGGGGTACTTGTAATTGGGTGGAAAGGGGTTCTGATTTGCGCTCACAACGATTCCCGATGGCGGGTTGAAGGCGAAGGGCAGTTCGTCGTAAGGGATGAAAGCCGCCCATTCGCTTGTTCCTGAACTGCCGTCCATGGGAACATCTCCCTGGAATCCGCTCCGGACCGGCAGCTTTCCGGCAGCTTGCCATCCAATGTTGCCGTCCACATCGGCATAGACAAATGTTTGTGCGGGTCCGGGATAGTTTGAAAGCGCGGCGCGAAACTCCTGCCATTCGGACGCCCGGTTGAGTTCGAAGAACGGAAACGCAAAACCACCGGGCTCCGCCGCAGTCCATCGCAGCGCAAGAAAACGGTTACGGCCGGAGACAAAGATGGGACCGTGGCGCGTGACCCATACAGCCAGCGGTATGCTGGCCGCTCCGCGCACGCGGACGATCTCACGCTCGAGCCTCGCCTGCTCCACCTTGCCATCGAAGAGATAGCGCCCGTTGGCGGGGTCGAGCTTCTCGATATATAGATCCTGGACGTCGAACTGGAGGTTCGTAACGCCCCAGGCGATACGCGTGTTGTGTCCAATGATGACCGCGGGAAGGCCGGGCAACGAGACGCCCGTGACGTCCATTCCCGGCGCGCGTAGGTGATTCATGTACCATGTAGACGGCAGTGTCAGCTCGAGATGAGGATCGCTTGCCAATAACGGCTTACCCGTTCGAGTATGCCGTCCCGCTACGGCCCAGGCATTGGAGCCGGGAACCTCGTCCGATCCAGGACCGGACCGGAACAGCGTGTTTACTTTTTCAGGATTACCTTCATGCAGCATCGCCTCTTTAGCAAGATCCTGCTTCCACGAAGTTGTGAGTGTGCGAAACATCTGAAGTCCGGCGGCGATGGAGTCCGTAACGGTCCACGGCCGCGGGTCGTAACGGAGCAGGGAAAACTCCACCGGAAGCCGTGAGCGATGGGTCTCGATGTAGTAGTTCACTCCTCGCGCATAGGCAGAGAAGTAGCGTCTCTCTTCCGGCTTCAGCGCGGCGGCATGCTGCCGGGCGATGGAACGTATGCGGAGCCTCCGGGCTTCAATATCCGAGCCGGCGGCCGCAGGACCCACGACTTCCGCCAGTTCACCGGTAGCGAGCCGTCTCAGAGCGTCCATCTGAAACAGGCGATCCTGTGCCATCACGAAGCCCTGTGCAAAGATCGCGTCTTCGATGTTTGCCGCCGTGATGTGTGGTACGCCGAGCGAATCGCGAACGATAGATACGCGCGTCGAAACCGGCGCGGCCACTTCTCCTGTGGTTTGCGGCAAAGGCCGGTAGACGTACCAATAAGCAGCAATGGCAAGAGCAATAAGCAGGAGCGCGACAATTCCATTGAACAGCCGGATCAGACGGTGAAGGGACACTCGTCTAAAATTGTATCGAAGCCATGCCGGATGCTATTGCGTATCGGATTGCCCTGATTTTCCTGATTCTCGCGACTAACGCATTTTTTGCCGCTGCTGAGGTGTCGCTGGTTTCCTCGCGAAGATTCCGGTTGCGCGCGCTGGCTGAAGAAGGTCATGTGGGCGCCGAGGCTGCCTTGAAGCTGCTGGGCAACCCCGAACGCCTTTTGTCGGTCGTGCAGGTCGGTGTTACGCTGGCAAGCCTCGGACTCGGCTGGGCCGGTGAGGACACCATCTTCGCCATACTGGTCTCACTGCTTGGTCCTCTAGGCGAACAGATGAGCCAGCCCGTATTGCACGGCGTCGGCTTCACCGTTGCGTTCCTGCTGATGACTTTCGCTCACGTAGTGCTGGGCGAGGTGGTGCCAAAAAACCTGGCCATTGAGAAAAGCGAGCGTCTGGCGGTGCTCGTTGCGCCGGCGCTGCTGGTGTTCTATAGGATATCCGGTCCTTTTGTCTCTGTGATTGAGCGCTCCGCCGCCGGATTATCCAGGCTGCTCGGTCTCAAAGCCGAACCGCATGGCGGCGGGCATTCGGCCGAAGAACTGCGGCTTATCATCAGTTCCAGCCGCAGTGAAGGTCACTTGATTCCTTTCGAAGAGCAAGCCATTCATAAAATCCTGGAATTGCAGGATTACGCGGTGCGCGAAGTGATGGTGCCGCGCCATCAGATCGTTTCCGTCTCCGCCGACACCGGCCTCGACGAGATACTGCGGGTGGTCAACGGATCTCAGTACTCGCGCATTCTCGTGTATCAGGGCAGTCCCGAACACATCATAGGTTACTTCCACTCGAAAGATCTGTTGCGCGTGTGGGAAGAACGGCGGACCTCTAACCGGAAACGGAAAGGAGTGTCGGCATTCGACCTGCGTAACCTGGTTCGCAAGGCGATGATCGTCCCGGAGTCAAAGACCCTCAACCAGATGCTGGATGAGTTTCGTGTGGAGCACAGGCAGCTTGCCATCGTAGTGGACGAATTCGGAACCGTCGTAGGTCTGGTGACGCTGGAAGACGTGATGGAGCAGGTGTTCGGTGAAATTGAAGACGAGTACGACCTTAAAAAGCCTGTGCCTGTCCTCAGCGCGCCGACAATGGAATTCGAGGGAACCATGAATATTCGCGATCTGGAGAATCAGTTCGCGATCGAGTTGCCATACGAAGCGGGGTTTGAGACTCTTGCGGGCTTTCTGCTGTTCCGTCTCGGCTACATTCCGATACCGGGCGACTCGGGAGAATATGAAGGAAGGCGGTTCACAATTCCCGCCATGGATCGCAACCGTATCGCGAAAGTCCGGATTGAAAAATTGCACAGTCCGGTGGAATCGCAGGCGCCGCCTCAATAGGCCGCGGCTGCCGGACGGGAGCCCAGCAGTTTGCGAACCTCGTCTCTGAGCGGCCCGGTTGCACGCGCGTAGATCATTTTATACGCGCTGCAAAAATAATCGAGATCTTCGAAACGCCTGTTTGGACCATGCCGGAACTTCGGGCAGCCGTTGTGACAGATGCTCTGGTACTCGCACACCCGGCATTCCGGATGCGCGATGGTCTTCTTCGATGCGAAGTCGTATCTCCGTTGCCTGCGTGCGATCTCCGTCCAGGAGTCGAGGTTCACGTTGCCCAGTTTCCAGTCGCGCTCCACAAAGAAATCGCAGGGATACACGTCTCCGTTGTACTCGACAACCACGTAGCTGTCGCAGGTCTCGTGCATCGTGCAGGTGCCCGGCTTCTGGCCGGCGAGGGCCTCCGCCAGGTTATCGAAAAACCGGATGCGAATCTTGCGGCGTTCCGGCCACCAGAGCTCAAAGGTCTCCAGCAGAAACCTTCCATACTGTTCCGGTGTGATGGTGAACGGCAGTGGCTTGCCTTCGTTATCGAACTCCGACAAGGGGATGTATTGGATGTTGCCGACACCGGCGGCACGAAAGAACTTGTACAATTCCCTGGGTTTTTCGACGTTCGCCTGGCTGAGCACACACAGAATGTTGAACTCTACGTGCTCCTTCTGCATCGTGTCGAGGGTCTGCATCACACGCTTCCACGTACCCCGGCCCTCCTTGTTAAAGCGATACAGGTCGTGACACTCCTCGGGACCATCCAGCGAGAGCCCTATCAGCCAGTTGTAGGACTTAAACAGGCGGCACCAATTCCGGTCAATGACAATTCCGTTCGTCTGGATCGCGTTGCTGACGCTCTGTCCGCCGCGTCCGTATTGTTGTTGCAACTCAACCAGTTTTTCGAAGAAGGGAAGTCCAGCCAGGGTAGGCTCGCCTCCCTGAAAGGCGAATGTGCTTTGTGGAAAGGAATAGAAGAGATACGAATCCACCAGTCTTTCGAGCGTATCGAGGCTCATGCGCCTTCCGGGCAGCGCCGCATACGGATCGGCCTCGCGATCGAGATAGAAACAGTACGAGCAGTCCAGGTTGCAGACGGCGGATGCCGGTTTTATCAGAAGCGAAGTAATGCGTGGCGTGGTCCCCAGCGAGGACGACATCGCCATCCCATCGGACTCGCCCAGGATCGGGAAGATGGAACTATTTCCCATTTGATCCCCAGTTTAGCAGGCGGCTGGCTTACGGCTGCGAAGTGAGTGCGCGCGTGTCCTGCTTGCCGGGATCATCACGGGAGACCCGTCGTGGACCGAAACGAGATTCATCCGAGCCATAGATCGGCCGTACATAAGCACATCCGGTCCAATCTGTTGCTCACAAAGAAATGCTCAAACGCCACCGGATTCACCAGAGGCCCTTTGCTGACGAGGTGTGCAGCGTCTTCATCTTCTGCTTCAATCGGGTAGGCGAACTTTTCTGGTCGCCTCGCCTATCAGTTAGTCGTCTTGAATCTCGTCTCCTACAACCACATCGTCCACCCGACTCGCTGTATCACCAAAGCACAATCCGCAGGGCAAACTGAACCAAGCGAATACCAACCTCTCACCGCATTGCCCGCACGAAATCATCTGTGCCAAAATGACTCCGCATGAGGACAGTGATGCGGCGGCGTGAGTTCCTGCATACGGGTGCCCTTTCTCTCATGACAGGCATTTGCGGCCGGGCAAGCGCCGCCGATACCGCGGCGCTCGAGCGGCGGCGGCTTGAGACCCTTGCCGAAGCCAATCGCAGCATCCGGAACTGCTTCCGCCGGCATCTGATCACGAGCTACTTGCCCTTCCACGCCATGTACAACCTGGGCGAATATCCATGCCGCAAACCATGGGATCCCGGCGCCTGGGACGAGCAGCAGCTTGACGAACTCAGCGCCTCCGGAGTACAACTCATCCAGGTTCACGAAGAATGGAACGATGCGCAAAGGCTGTTCGGTGGAGATAAGTTTTCGCCGCTCAACCGCCGCGGCTTCACCCGGTTCGTGAACATGGTACACGCCCGGCGGATGAAGCTGATCGTCTACGTTTCGACTGGCTACTTCGAGCGCAATGACCCGGATTTCCGCCCGGAATGGGCTCGCGGCAACGACTTGGTTGAACTCTGGTACCACTACGCACGTTGTTCACCGGCAAGCCCAGGGTGGCGTGCGTATCTTCTGCCACGGATTCGCCGCATCCTCGACGAGTTCGGCGTGGACGGCCTCTATAACGACCTTGGCTACCTGCCGCTGTACCGCACCAAACCTGCATCGGATGACGTGCCGGCGTTCGAAGAATCGGCCTCCTACGACGGTGCGCTGGAGGATCTGCTTGGCCTCATTTACGCCGAGGTGAAGCGCCGGGGCGGCATTGTCAAGGTTCACCGGGGTGGCGCGAGCCAGCCTAACGTCCGCTCCCGCGTGTACGACTATTTGTGGGTAGGCGAAGGCGCCAACAATGCGGACGTGGCGCGCGAGGCGGTGCGGGGGCATACGCCGTACGTCGTGCCGTGTCTCGACATGAGCCGGGCACATATCGAGAGCGAAGACGAGTTGTATCTCCACGCGATCCCTTACATGCAGTTCCCTATCCTTTTGGCGGGACGTCCGTTCACAGGCGAGCGTGCGGCAATCCCCGGCATTCAATATAAAGCCGAGGAGAAAGATTTTTGGACGCGGCACGCGCGCGCCATCTGGCGCCATTACCAGGCGAATCCTCGCGGCCCGTACAGCTATGGCTGGTGGGACAGTTGCCCGGGCCGGCCCAAGGCTCGTGCCACTTACTTCAAGTGGCTGAAGGTGTATCGGCCGATGGTGGTGGAAGGTACCTGGGCGTATCTGGAGGTTCGTGATAGCGATCTGTTTGCGAATGCGCTGCCCGGGGGTGTAGTGGCGAGCGTATTCGCTAACTCGAAGATGTACCTCGTGCTGGCAAACTATTCTCACTCCGGCGCTGTTGTTACCACACGCAACCCATTCCGCGACTCGATTGCTGGCGGCACCCCAGCCGCCTCGTGGACTCTGCCTGCTCGGAGTTTACGGATTCTCGAAAGCTGACGGACTGCCACGCGAAGACGGCGGTGGCAATGCCACTTCCATCCAGGCGTCACCGACTGGGCGGCCGGCTTACCGCCGCGGGTCAATCCGATGTCCGTAGCTCCGAAGGATATCGTCAAGCGTGACTGTACCGAGAAGGGCGTCCGGATTCGTGCGGCTGGTTACAGGCAGCATCCGATGCCTGGCGAGGATCTTCATCGCCGTGTCTACGGCCATGTCGGGATAGAGCCTGGGCACCAGATCAAAGGGAACCACCTGTCCCAGCCGGCTTGCTCCTTTTCCATCGAGGGCCGCACGGGTGAGCTCATCCAGCGAAACAGTGGACCACATTCCGTTCCCGCGTGAGACGAGCGTGCGGTCTTGTCCCGTGGCGCGCAATTGTTCGATCGCCGAGGAGACCAGGGTGTGTGCCGTCAAGGCCGGCTCCACTGCGATACGCATTGCATCCTCGACGCGCACGTCCCGCTTTTCGCGATGCTCTTCGAGCGAAGGCAGGTCGGCTCCTTCATGCCGGGCGATCATATCAAAAAACGAAGCCGGCGCCAGGCTACGCGAGATGAGATAGGCGATGGTATTGGAGATCATGACCGGCAGGATGATGACGTAACTGGCGCTGACTTCGAACACCATGAAGATGGAAGTCATGGGTGCGCGAAAAACACCAGCGAAGAACGTGCCCATACCCACCAGCACATAGGCGCTTGCGGCGCTGGTGGGAAACGGCCAATACAGGTGCGCCAGCGCGCCGATGCCGCCGCCAATCATGGCGCCGATGAATAGCGCCGGTGCAAACATTCCTCCGGGGATACCCGCGCTGAAACATAGCAGTGTAACCAGCATCTTTACGAAACCAAGGATCAGCAGCCGCGGCCAGAGAAGCTGATCGTGTAAGGCGCTGTCAATGGCGCCATAGCCGGCGCCCATCACTTCAGGCAGCCAGATGCCCGCTACCCCCACCGTCAATCCGGCAGCACCCGGGCGGGCATAGCGGGCCCATTGGGGCGGCTGGTGTATCTTCTCCCGCAATAGCGCGACAGCTTTCATAAAGAACACCGCCAGAAGCCCGCCGGCGATGCCCATGGCGGCATACACCAGCAGTTCCGAGGGATGTGTCAGCTCGAAGCCCGGAACTTCGAACAGGGGTTGATCTCCGAGGAAGAAGCGGCTGACCACTACCGCCGACACGGCGGATAGCAGGATGGAGCCGAGCACGCCGGCGCGCCACGACGCGACCACCTGTTCCATGACGAACAGGACGCCGGTGATTGGCGTGTTGAACGCCGCGGCAATACCCGCGGTTGCGCCAACCGGGGCGATCAAACGCATACTTTCGCGGGTGAGGCGGAAAACACGGCCGAGCAAAGAAGCAATCCCGGAGCCTATTTGCAGGGCCGGGTCTTCTGGCCCCAGCGAATTGCCGGAGCCGATGGAAATAGAACAGGCGAGAAACTTGCCCGTCACCGCGCTGAATGGTATATAGCCGTCCGAAATATAGATGGCGGCCTTGGTGTGGTTCACGCCGCTACCTGCAGCGGCACGAAAAAAGAACAGCACCAGAAGACTAGCCGCAACCGCTCCCATCATCGGAGAAAGCAAAGTACGCAGGATTCCGCGATCCGGTCCCGTACCCAAGGCGGCCCAACTCAGCGATGCAATGGCCACGTGGAAACAGACTACCAGCAACCCGGAGAACAGTCCGATCAGGATCGAAAGCAGCAGGAAGCGTTGTGGCTCACCGAGCGCGGGCAGGCTCATGCGCCTGAACAGCGCTCCTGGCCACGTCATGGAGCATCCTCTGCGGGTAAGCGGCGGATCGTGAGAGCGACGGCATGATCCGGATCCGCAAGATTGGGACAATGCTCCTCGCGCAGGCGAAATAGCGCTTCCGACAGAGCGATGTTCGCGTCAACGGTTTCGTCCACCGCCCGCTGCCTGGATTCGAGCTCTTTTGCCGCACGGTCAAGGGCTTCCTTTAAACCGGCTGGTATCTGTTCGCCCAGTAGGGCGGCGCAGCGGGATGCATCGTCCGAAGACCGGCGCAGCAGCGCCAGGCTGCGGCGGTGGCGTTCACGCCGGGAGAGCCCTCGTGCTGTCGGGTCTAACGCCAGGACATCGGTAACAAGTTGCAGTTGGTGGGCGGCTGCTTCATCTTTTGGATCCAGCCGCACCGCGGTCCGCAGAGCATTGCGCGCCAGGCGGTAGTTGGCCAGCCGTATTTCGGCCGTTCCAAGAGTGGAAAACAACGTGGCATTATGTGAGTCTTGTTTGATAAGCCCTCTCAGAATTTCCGCCGCATTCTGTGGCGAATCTGCGGCCAGAAATAGTTCCCCAATACGTTGCTTCGTCCCGGCGTCTTCGCCCACTTCATCCGCAAGGGTCAGAAGTTCCGCCTCGGCGCGCTTTTTGATATGGTTCCTAAGCAGCAGTTCCACCAGTTCGAACCGGGTCTTCTGACGATGCTGTTGTGGACCCTGAGGCCAGAGACCGTAGATGGAACGATGGTAGTAAGATTCAGCGGCGGAGAGATCGCCTCCCCGAGCCGCGATTCGCGCCAACATCAGGTTGATGGGTCCGCTGGAAGGGTCTAACGCGATCAACTCCGCCAGGCGCGCCTCCGCTTCTTTCAGACTTCCCGAGTTGAACAGGGTTGTGGCAAGGGCGCGCTTGTATTGAGTGCGGTTGTGGTCCAGCGCGACGGCTGCGCGGTATTCGGCGATAGCATCGGTATTCATTCCCCGTGCGGCAAATTGGT
>CAADGY010000041.1 GCA_900696665.1 uncultured Acidobacteriota bacterium | reverse complement strand
GGGTCATGCCCTATTGTGAAGGTGCTCCAGAACAGGATCAATAGTAAATGTTCCGGCACCAAACATTTCCACTGACACTCGATTGGCGCGGGCCTGAACGCTCCATTTTGCGACGCAAAGTAGCTAGTAGCTATCGGAGCTTGCGCGAGCCGCCCTGCACGACACTGACCGCTACCTCTTTCACCAATCCGGGATCGAGCCAAACTGAGTTACTCTTTTTCAACCGATTTTCGGGAATGCGAATTTCAGTCCACGGCGCGGAGATACCTCAGGCGCACCTAGCCGGCCTCCGGTCCGTTGCCACGCATTTTCCGGCTGGGGACCTGAATGACGCGGACCAGTGAATGGCGCGGGGCATCGCCAGGCGCAGCGCGCCGCGAGGCAAGCTCGGAGTTCAACATGCGTATGAATTCTTCCATCTGCTGCTGCATCGCTTCCATTTTTTCCCGCATGTTGAGAATGATTTCAACGCCCGCCAGATTGACTCCGAGCTCTCGTGTCAACTGGAGAATGACCTCCAATCTCTCCAGGTCTTCTTTGGTGTAGAGACGAGTATTCCCCTCACTGCGGGAAGGACGTAGAAGCCCTTCGCGCTCATAGAGACGGAGAGTCTGCGGATGAATTCCATACTGATCCGCCACCGCGGAAATCATGTAAGCCGCTCTTGATTTGCCCTTCGCCATATCTACACCTTCGCCCAGATCTCCTCTCTCGGGTCCCCCGGATGGATTTCGGCGAGCTCACGGAGAATCTCACGAGTCCGCTCGTCCCGCACTTCCGGCGCTTTCAGCACGACTTCCACAATTTGATCGCCCCGCTTGTTCTTTCGCGCATTCAGCACGCCTTTCTCCCGAAGCCGGAACTTCTGCCCGTTCTGGGTGCCCTGTGGAATTTTCAGCAGCGCGCGGCCGTCAATGGTTGGTACTTCAATCTTGGCGCCGAGGCCTGCTTCTGAAATCGATACCGGCACCCGTATCTGGATATCGTCTCCAACCCGTTCGAAAAACGGATGGGGCTCCACCCGGATGGTGATATACAAGTCGCCGCCCGGGGCGCCGAGCGTCCCGGCATTACCCTTTCCCGCCACGCGCAGCCGCGAGCCGGTCTGCGCCCCCGGTGGAATGCGCACGTCCACGGTCTCAGTATGCGCCACACGCCCGTCTCCGTGACACGTGGGACATGCGTCCTGGAGCTTGCCGGACCCGCCACAGCGGGGACACGTCAGGTTGAACCGCATGGAGCCCGCCATCTGCGTAACGTTCCCGGTACCGTTACACTGCGGGCACACCATCGTCCGTCCGCCCACCGATCCCGATCCATTGCACGTTGCGCAGACGTCCTGCCTGCTGATGCTCAGCTTCACTTGCGTGCCGCGGACAGATTCCCAGAAACCGATGCTGAGAGCATACTCGAGATCAGCGCCTCTTTCCGGGGCAGCGGAACGCTCCGGACCGCCAGCGCCCCCTCGAAAGAACTGGCCGAACAAATCGCGGAAGTTACCAAATCCACCTTCTCCGCGTCCCGTACTGGCACCGCCTGCGCCGGCAAAGTCCGAAAAATCGAATCCGCCGAACCCGAATCCGCCCTGTCCGGTGTGGGGAGTGCCGCCACCCGTCCCAGCGAATCCCGCGTCCGAGTAGAAGCCGTACTGATCGTACATCTGTTTCTTCTTCGGATCACTCAGGATGTCATACGCTTCCTGTACTTTCTTGAACCGGTCTTCGGCGGCTTTGTCGCCGGGATTCAAGTCGGGGTGGTGTTTGCGGGCCAACCGGCGGTACGCCTTCCGGATCTCGTCCTCGGACGCACCGCGAGCGATCCCAAGCACCTTGTAGTAATCCTGCTGGGCCATAGCACTCGAACCATCAATAGAGCCGGCGGACCTTTACCAGGCCCGCCGGAACGGGGTCTAACGCTTACTTGTTCTTATCGTCTACGTCTACAAATTCCGCGTCCACGACGTTGTCCTTGCCTTCGGACGGACCGTGCGGAGAAGGCCCGCCGTCTGTTTGTGGACCGCCCGCGCCTGGTCCAGGTCCGCCGGGCTGCCCGGCGGAGGATTTGTACATGGCCTCAGCCAATTTGTGGCTGGCCTGTGTCAGCTTGTCGGCCGCCGCGTTGATCTGCGCCAGGTCGCCTTGGCCGATTGCGCGTTTCGTCTCCTCGATGGCTGCTTCGACATCTTTGGCGTCGGACTCCGCGATCTTGTCCCGGTGCTCTTTCAACATCTTTTCGACGTTGTAGACCATAGCGTCGGCCCGGTTTCGCGCCTCGATTGTGTCACGCTGCTTGCGATCGTCAGAGGCATGCGCCTCGGCATCCTTCGCCATCTTTTCCACCTCTTCCTTGCTGAGGCCGGAAGATGAGGTGATCGTGATCTTTTGTTCGTTGTTAGTCGCTTTGTCCTTTGCCGTCACGTTCAGGATGCCGTTGGCATCGATATCGAAAGTGACGTCGATCTGCGGAATGCCGCGCGGCGCTGGTGGAATGTTGGCCAATTGGAAAACACCCAGCAGCCGGTTGTGCGCCGCCATCGCCCTCTCGCCCTGGTAAACCTTGATCTCTACCGAGGTCTGGCTGTCGGCTGCCGTCGAAAACGTCTCGCTCTTACGCGTGGGAATCGTCGTGTTGCGCTCGATCAGCTTGGTGAACACACCGCCGAGCGTTTCGATCCCAAGAGAAAGCGGTGTCACGTCGAGCAGCAGAACGTCCTTTACCTCGCCGCCCAACACGCCGCCCTGCACGGCCGCGCCGATGGCCACCACTTCATCCGGGTTCACACCCTTGTGCGGCTCTTTCCCAAAAAGGTCGCGCACTATCTGCTGTACTTTCGGAATTCGCGTGGAACCACCCACCAGCACTACTTCGTCAATCTTGTCCGGCGTGAGGCCCGCGTCCGACAACGCCTGCTTACACGGCCCGATGGTGCGCTGTAACAGGTCGTCCGCCATCTGCTCGAACCGCGCCCGGGTAAGTTTCATCACCAGGTGTTTCGGTCCGGTGGCGTCAGCGGTGATAAACGGCAAGTTGATCTCGGTTTCGAGCAGCGTCGACAATTCGATCTTCGCCTTCTCGGCCGCTTCTTTCAGCCGCTGAAGCGCCATCTGGTCTTTTGAAAGATCGATGCCGTTCTCTTTCTTGAATTCCGTAACAATCCAGTCGATGATTCGCTGATCGACATTGTCGCCGCCGAGGTGCGTATCTCCGTGGGTGGACTTGACCTCCACCACTCCGTCGCCCACTTCGAGAATCGATACGTCAAACGTACCGCCGCCGAAGTCGTAGACGGCGATGGTCTCGTCTTTCTTCTTGTCGAGGCCATAGGCGAGCGCCGCCGCCGTGGGCTCGTTGATGATACGCATCACTTCCAACCCGGCAATGCGGCCCGCATCTTTCGTGGCTTGCCGCTGCGAATCGTTAAAATAAGCCGGAACAGTGATGACGGCCTTGGTGACTTTCTCGCCCAGGTAGGCTTCCGCCGCTTCCTTTAACTTGCCCAGGATCATGGCCGAGATCTCCGGGGGGGAATAGCGCTTCGCGGAAGCCTCCACCCGCACGTCCCTGTTATCCCCGGCCGTCACCTTGTACGGCACCATCTTCATTTCTTCGTTTACTTCGTCGATACGGCGGCCCATGAACCGCTTGATCGAGTAAACCGTGTTTTCCGGGTTCGTCACCGCCTGGCGTTTGGCAACCTGCCCCACCAGCCGTTCACCGCTTTTTGTAAAACCAACAACGGAGGGTGTCGTCCGGCCGCCCTCCTGATTGGGAACCACCACCGGTTGCCCGCCTTCCATGACGGAAACCACCGAATTTGTGGTACCCAGATCGATCCCGATGATCTTGCTCATTCCGCTCATCCTCCAGAAAATAAGACCGTAGAAATTTTCAGGTTGCGCTGGTGAAAGGCGCTACAGGCCCAACAGTTAGCACAATCCCATTATGAAAGCTTAGTCTCTTATTGTCAAGTTATCTTGCCAGCTTTGGTGCCGTCCGAATGAATCCGGGTAAATCTCGAAGGCTGAAGACCCCTAACTCTCTACTCTGCGGCTCTTCGCATTCCACTTCAAACGCTTCCCGGCACGAAGCGAGTCCATCGCCAGGCACAGCACGATGTTGGTCGCCTGCCCGGCTTCGACCGGCGCATTCGGCTCCTTCCGGCTCCGTATGCATTCCAGGAAGTTGCGGATGTGCGCGCGGCTGGCGGGCCCGAAACTTCCCGGACGCTTTACTTCCACCGACGGCTTCATCTCGACGGCATTGCTCTGAGGATACAGCGCATGCCATTCCCGCCCCACGTCAAATCTCGCCTTCGTGCCGTGAAACTGCTTCAGTTGGTCGTTGAACGCGTTGTAGCGCATCGCCTTGTAGCCCAGAGTGAACGTCGCCAGGTAGTTTTCCGGGTACTCGATCGCAATGGTAGCTGTCTCCGGGACCTCCGCACCCGGCAGGTTCACTTTACCGCCGGTGCAGGTCACCGCCAGCGGCGCTGTCGAATTCATGAACCACTGAATTGCATCGACCACGTGTGCCGCCTGCCCCACCAGCAAGCCGCCCGAGTAATCGAAGAAGTAGTACCAGTTGAAGAACCGCAGCGGGTCCAGTTCGCGCCTGGGCGCCGTTCCCAGCCACTTCTGCCAGTCCAGTTCTCCTTGCAGCTTACGGTCCGATAGCCTGTCCGTGTAGTTCATCCAATAGGAAGTGACAAGATGGACGTTGCCCAGTTGGCCCGAGTCCATGATCCGCTTGCCCTCCTGGAATAAGTCGAAGCTTCTTCGCTGGGTGCCGACCTGTACGATGCGTTTGGTACGGCGAACAGCGTCGATCACCTCGAACCCCTCTGGGATCTTGTGCGCCATCGGCTTTTCCACGTAGACGTCTTTGCCCGCGTTTACCGCATCGATCACCATCTGTGCATGCCAATGGTCCGGAGTGGCGACAATCACTGCGTCGATGGACTTGTCTTCGAGCAGTCTCTGGTAGTCCCTATATGATTTCGCGCCTGTACTGGCTACCTTCAGTCCGGCCTGTAGATTCGGCTCGTAGACGTCGCAGACCGCCGCCATCTCCGCGCCGATTTCCTTGAACTCACCGGTCAGATAGCGGCCCCGGCCACCCGCCCCGACAATGCCTGCCCGGATGCGATCATTGGCTCCCAGGATCGTGCTGTAAGAAAGCGCCGTGCCGGCGCCCAAGAACGTTCTACGGTTCATAGTATCTCCTCATTTTTCTTATGATTGGCTGCGCCAGCGATCTTTGAACGGAACCGCTGGACGGGGCTCCGTTCTGGCTGTCTTCAGAAGGCTCTCAAGTCGCGCCTTCACCGCCGGGCTTGCTGCCGCAAGATCCTTCTGCTCTCCCGGATCGGATTTCAGATTGTAGACCTCGACCGGTCCATCCGGCCGCGGCCTCACAGCTTTCCATTCACCCGCCCGGAGCGCTTGCGGAGGGGTTTCCTTCCGGTAGTTCCACCGGTCTTTTGTATCCCGCCGCGGCAGTTCCCAATAAAGATATTCATGCGCCTGCTGGCGCCGGCCGGCGGCTTCGCTCCCGAGCAGAGTAGGGACCAGCGAGATACCGTCAATGTCCGGCGGCGCTTCGGCGCCGATTAACTCGGCCGCGGTCGGCAGGAAGTCCTGAAATCCGCAGACCAGATTGGTGGCGGTGTCCGCTGGAATGCGCCCCGGCCAACGCGCAATCAAAGGGACCCGGATACCGCCTTCATAGAAATTGCCTTTGTGGCCCCGGAACTCACCCTTGCTGCGGAAATAGTCGTCGCCCCGGATCGGCATTGCGGGCCCATTATCGCTGCTGAAGAACACGATGGTATTTTCGTCGATGTTCAATTCCTTCAGGAGGTTCATCAAGCGGCCGATGTCGCGGTCCATGCGCGTGATCATCGCCGCATAAGCGGCACGGGATTCGTCCTGCCGGGCGTAATGATTCCGCGGGTCGATGAATGCTCTCTCTTCGAATTTGCCGCGATACTCCGCCAACGAGTCCTCGGGCACAAGCAGTTCCCAATGCGGAAGGGTGAACGGGAGATAGCAAAAGAATGGCGTCTTATGGTTCTGCCGGACGAAATCGAGCGCCTTTTGCGCGATGACGTCGTGGGAATAGGTGGTGCGTTTTCCTCCTTCGTTGCCTTTCAGCGGATATTCCCGCTCGTTGTCGTAAAGAAACTCGGGATAGTAGAAATGCGCGTGGGCCTGGTTCAAATAACCGAAGAACTGATCGAAGCCTTTGCGGGAAGGGACTCCCGGAGCGCCGGGCTCTTCGCCAAGCCCCCACTTCCCAAAACCGCCGGTTGTGTAACCGGCCTCGCGAAAGATCTCTGCGACCGTTTTCTCATCCGCCAGCAGGGATCCCATCCCATTGCCGCGTATCGGTGTGTGCCCGGTGTGAAGACCCGTCATCAATACGCTTCGCGACGGAGCACAGACCGTGCACCCCGAGTAGGCATCGGTAAACCGCAGGCCCTCGGTTGCCAGGCGATCGATATTGGGCGTCCGGATTTTGTCCTGTCCGTAACAGCCCACATCTCCATATCCGAGATCGTCGGCAAGAATGAAAACAACATTCGGGCGTCCCGTACCTTTCGCGCTCTCTCTGCGGCAGGACAGTGCCGACGAGGCTGCAAGCAATCCGCTGCCTGCTCCCAACAGGAATTTGCGGCGATCGATCTGTTTCACGGTTGCAAACACCAGGCTCCTTTATCCATCTATATCCTTCGGCGGGCGCAAAGCAAACTCTCCAATGCGCCTCACTACCCGAATTCTGTAAGATTAATCCATATTCGTGCTGGACTGAAACCATGAGGCAGGCTGTTATCGCGGTACTCGCATTCGCTTGCGGTGCGTTCGCGCAGCTTCCGGACACCGTCAACTCGCCCGAGTGGTTTGAATCCGCCGTGAAACCAGTGCTTCGCGCGAACTGTTGGGCGTGCCACAGCGCGAGAAACCGGATCAGTGGACTCGCCCTTGATTCCCGAGACGCCGTTCTCGCCGGCGGCAACCGGGGTCCGGCGGTGCGCCCCGGACAGAGTGCCGCAAGTCTGTTGATGGCTGCCGTGCGGCACGAGGGCGCTGTGAAAATGCCGCCCACCACTAGGCTTAAGGAGGAACAGGTCGAGGTCCTGCGCGCCTGGATCGATGCCGGCGTTCCCTGGTCCTCCACTCCCGCGAAGATTCGAGCTGCAGGGCACTGGGCGTTTCAACCTGTCCGGCGGCCGGCCGTTCCCGAGGTGCGAAACTCCGCGTGGACACGCAATGCCATCGATCGCTTCATCGCCGCGCGGCTCGAGAAAGAAGGCCTGCCGCCATCGCCGGAAGCGGACAAATACACGCTTCTGCGTCGCGTCAGCCTCGACCTCACCGGACTGCCGCCTTCACCCGCCGAAGTGGACGCGTTTCTGGCCGACCGGTCTCCCGATGCGTACGAACGCGTCGTAGACCAGTTGCTTGCTTCACCGCATTTCGGCGAACGATGGGGCCGCCACTGGCTCGACCTCGCGCGTTACGCCGATTCTGACGGATACAATATCGACAGTCCACGCCCGATGTGGAAGTATCGCGACTGGGTCATCAACGCTCTCAATCGCGACATGCCTTTCGATCAGTTCGTAATCGAACAGATCGCTGGTGATCTGCTCCCTCACCCGACTGCCGATCAACTGATCGCGACCGGCTTTCATCGCAACACGCTGCTAAACCTGGAGGGTGGCATCGATTTCGAGCAGTACCGGGTGGAAGCGGTTGCGGACCGCACCGACACCACCGGTGTTGTGTTCCTCGGCCTCACGGTTGGATGCGCCCGCTGTCACGATCACAAATACGATCCGGTCTCCCAGCGGGATTTCTATCGGTTGTACGCGTTCTTCAACAACATCGACGAGATGACGAACGGCAGGGACCGCAGCCGGGCGCAGGAACCGGTGCTCGAGTTCCCGACGCGCGATCAGTCCATTCAGCGTGAGACGATTCGCACGCAGATTGCTCTGCTCGAAGGGGAGCTGGCGAGCTATCAAGCGGCGCTCGATTCGAAATTCGCCAAATGGGAAAAAGAGGTGCGCGCCCATCCACCCGAAAAAATGCCTCCGGAACTGCTGTCTGCGGTAAAGCGGGATATCACCGGGCGCACCGAAATCGAACGCGATGAGCTGATGCGCTTTTTCCATGAGCAGGACCTTGGATGGAAGGAACGCCGTGCCTCCATTGCCGCGCTGCGAAGACGCGAGCCGAAGGTGGACGCCGCTCTCATCCTGCGCGAATTGCCGTCGCCACGGGAGAGCTATATCCACCTCGGCGGCGACTTCCTCCGCAAAGGCGAAGCGGTCGAGCCCGGAACACCGCAGGTTCTACCGCAACTTCCCAGCGCCGGCAGAGCAACCCGGCTCGACCTTGCGCGCTGGCTCGTATCGAAACAGAACCCGCTCACCTCGCGTGTGATGGTCAATCGCGTCTGGCAGCGTTATTTCGGCCGGGGCCTGGTGGCGACTGAAAACGACTTCGGCACGCAAGGCGCCAAGCCGGCGTATCCCGATCTGCTCGACCGGCTGGCTTCCGAATTCATGGATTCCGGGTGGAAGCTGAAGGCGCTGCACCGCGCGATCGTAACTTCAGCCACTTATCGCCAGGCGTCCGCCAACCGCCCCGAGCTTGCACAGCGCGACCCTGAAAACAGCTTGGTAGCTCGCCAGAACCGCCTTCGTCTGGAAGCCGAAATCATCCGTGATGCGGCGCTGGCGGCCAGCGGTTTGCTGTCGCGGAAGATCGGAGGCCCGAGCGTTTATCCGCCCCTGCCGGAAGGCGCGATGGGCGTAACGCAGGTGAATCGTGAATGGCCGGTGAGTAAGGGGGAAGACCGGTATCGCCGCGGCATGTACACGTTCTTTTGGCGCTCCGCACCGCATCCGGCCCTGATGGCATTCGATGCTCCGGATGCCACGGCGGCCTGTACCCGGCGGAACCGCTCCAACACTCCTTTACAATCGCTCACCACGCTGAACAACGAAGCGTTTTTTGAAGCGGCCCGGCATCTCGGGCGCCGTATCGTGAAGGAAAGCACCGCGGAGGACACTGCCCGCGTGGAACATGCATTCCGGTTGGCGTTGGCGCGTCCGCCGTCACCCGGTGAACGCGACCGCCTGATCGCCTTCGTCCAGACGGAGCAACGGTACTTCGAGGCGAACGAAACCGAAGCGGCGGACCTTGCAGCGGATCCCGGAATGGGCCGCCCCCGGGATCTCGCTCCCATCGCAGCGTGGATATCGGCATCCCGGGCGCTACTCAATCTCGATGAATTTCTGACAAGAGAATAACGCCATGAATGACGCGCCGCTGCTGAGGGAAACTCGAAGACATTTCTTTGAACACTGTGGCACCGGCGTCGGCAAGCTCGCGCTCGCCTGCCTGTTGGGCCGCCATCATCCAGCCTTCGCGGAGGCGCTACGGCATGGCGGTGCTCCCCACCACGAAGCTCGCGCAAGGAGCGTAATCTTTCTATTCATGGCGGGCGGCCCCAGCCAGTTGGATCTGTTCGATTACAAACCGGCGCTGCAAAAGCACGATGCTTCGCCGGCTCCGGATTCTCTTCTCGCCGGCAAGCGCTTCGCGTTTATGGATACGTTTTCGAAGGAGCGTCCCAAGCTGCTGGGCAGCCGCAGGAAGTTTCAACAGCACGGTGAGAGCGGAGCATGGGTTTCCGATTGCTTCCCGCATCTTGCCGGAGTGGTGGACAGCCTCACGTTCCTTCGGACAGTCGCGACGGACAACTTCAATCACGCGCCTGCGAAAATTTTCGTCAACACGGGCTCCACACGCTTTGGCCGTCCGAGCATGGGCTCCTGGATCACTTATGGATTAGGGAGCGAGTGCGAGGACCTGCCCGGTTTCGTCGTTCTGCAATCCGGGCCGCGAGGTCCGCGCGGTGGGGCGTTGAATTGGGGAAGCGGATTTCTGCCGACGCGTTATCAGGGTGTGCCTTTCCGCTCCGCCGGAGACCCGATCGTCGATCTGAAAAACCCGGAGGGAGTTACGCGGCGAAGCCAGCGCGCATCGATCGACCTGATCCGCGATCTGAATCGTATGCGCTGGGATGCCACCGGCGACGATGAGATCACAACGCGCATCGCGTCGTTTGAGATGGCCTACCGGATGCAAACCAGCGCGCCGGAGTTGATCGGGCTTTCAGGTGAGACCCCGGCGGCACTCGCTCTGTACGGCGTCGAGCCCGGCGCGCCTTCGTTCGCGGCCAACTGTCTGCTGGCACGGCGGCTGGTGGAGCGCGGCGTTCGTTTCGTCCAGCTCTATCACACGGATTGGGATCACCACGCGGATCTCGGCAAACCTTTCGAAGAAACGTGCAGGGAGGTGGACCGGCCCTGCGCCGCATTGGTCCGCGATCTTGAAGAGCGTGGCCTGCTTGCGAATACGCTCGTCGTCTGGGGTGGTGAATTTGGCAGGACGCCCATGGGCGAAGTTCGTGAAGCGGGCAAGGCCGGCCGGAATCACCATATCGAAGCGACTACAATGTGGATGGCCGGCGGCGGTCTGAAACCTGGCGTATCGTTGGGGGCAACGGACGAGCTGGGCTTTTCGGCCGTCGAGCATCCGATCCATATGCACGACTTGCAGGCGACCATCCTGCACCTGGCGGGTATCGATCATACCCGCCTTACTTTCAAGTTCCAGGGGAGACCTTTCCGGCTGACGGATGTCGGCGGAAAAGTGCTCACGGAAATCATCGCTTAAACGATGCCACACCTCGATAGAATCCTCATCACAAGCTGTCTCGTGTGCTTCTCGTTTCCCGCCGCGGGGCAATCTCTTCTAAAGAACGCCAGGCCTCTCACGATGGAGGGGGACTTTGCCGCGCAGATGGTTGGCGGTATCAGCCGTTTCCTCGATGCCGAGCTTGAACGCGCCGTCGAGCGGCGCCCTTCACTTTGGAAATACGACTACTCTTCGGCGGCGGCTTATCAGGAATCTATCGAGCCCAATCGCGGGAGGCTGGCGGCGATCATCGGCCTTGGCGAGCGTGTCCGGAAAGTAGAGCTGCGGTTCGACGCCGCCTATGGTAGACCATCCCTGGTCGCGAAGACACCGGCCTACGGGATTCACACTGTCCGCTGGCCTGTCTACGCCGATATGGAGGCGGAGGGTCTGCTGTTCGAGCCTGCTGGGACCGCGAAGGCCGCCATCATTGCTCTTCCTGAGGCCGACTGGTCTCCGGAACAACTCGCCGGTCTCACGCCGGGATTTCCTGCCGCATCCCAATACGCACGACGCCTGGCTGAGCAAGGCTGCCGCGTGCTGGTGCCGGTCTTGATCGACCGCAAAGATACGTGGTCCGGCAATCCGCGATTCCGATACACCAACCAGCCGCACCGCGAGTTTATCTACCGGATGGCCTATCAACTGGGCCGTCACATCATCGGTTACGAAGTGGAGAAGGTGCGGGCCGCCGTGGACTGGATCAAGACCGGCACGCCAATGCTGCCCGTAGGAGTAGCCGGTTATGGAGAAGGCGGCCTCATCGCGCTGTATTCCGCCGCTGTGGACCGTCGTATCGATGCGGCGCTTGTAAGCGGCTACTTCGAGTCGCGCGAGGGGCTCTGGCAGGAACCGATCTACCGGAACGTGTGGTCTCTCCTGGCGGAGTTCGGCGATGCGCAACTGGCGTCGTTGATTGCGCCGCGCTCTCTCCTTATTGAAGCGGTTCCCGGGCCGTCCGTCTCCGGACCTCCGGCGCCGAGCCAACAGCGGCGCGGCGCTGCGCCCGGCAAACTTCAAGGTCCTGATGTGGCCGGTGTGAAACACGAGTTTGCCAAGGCCGCTGAAACCTACAAAAAGCTCGGTGTCAAAGACGGCATTGTATTGGTCACTCCCGCCACGCCGTCGCCCGGCTCCACGGAGGCGCTCACTCGCCTTCTTGCTTCGCTCCGCCTGAAATGGGTTGATGCGGAGGCTTCCCGTCCCGTCGATTCCCGCAAGGATTACGACCCGAACGAACGGCTCCATCACCAGTTCAACCAGATGGTGGAACACACCCAACGCCTGCTTCGCTCCGCTGAGGTTACGCGCGGCAAGTTCTGGGCGAAAGCAGATCTCTCCTCCGTTGACGGCTGGAAGCGCACCTCGGGCTGGTATCGGGACTATTACTGGAAAGAGGTTATCGGCAAGTTGCCCCCGCCTTCCGAGCCCGTTCAACCGCAGGTGCGTGAGGCGCCGGGCACAGATAAATGGAAGCGCTATGACGTCGTGCTGCCTGTTTGGCCCGATGTCTTCGCATACGGCGTGTTGCTGCTTCCGAAAGACTTGAAGCCTTCCGAGCGAAGACCTGTGGTGGTTTGCCAGCACGGCTTGGAAGGCAGGCCCGATGATGTGATCCTGCCCGAAGACAAGCGGACCGCGCAAGTCTACGGCAACTTCGCCGCAAAACTTGCGGACCGTGGGTTTATCGTATTTGCTCCGCAGGCGCCATACATCGGGGACTTTCGCCACCTGCAGCGGAAAGCAAATCCGCTGAAGCTTTCGATGTACTCTTTCATTCTTGGCCAGAATCAGCGCATTCTGGAGTGGCTCTCCCAACAGCCGTTTGTCGACCCCGCGCGTATCGGCTTTTACGGTCTCTCCTACGGTGGCAAAACCGCCGTTCGGGTTCCGCCGTTGCTCGAACAATATGCGCTATCGATTTGTTCGGGCGACTTCAATGAATGGATCTGGAAAGTCGCCACGACGGATTTCACCGGCAGCTATATGTTCACGCAGGAATGGGAGATTCCCGAGTTCGATACGGGCAACACGTTCAATCACGGAGAGCTTGCAATGTTGATGGCGCCGCGCCCCTTTATGGTGGAGCGCGGGCATCGCGACGGCGTCGGCATCGATGAGCAGGTTTCGTACGAATACTCCAAGGTCCGCCGCTTCTACGATGAACTGGGTATCGGCGAACGAACTACGATCGAGTACTTCAATGGCCCGCACCAGATCCACGGCGTGGGCACGTTCGAATTTCTGCACCGGTTCCTGAAATGGCCCGAACCGCGGTAGCCGGCTGCCGCATCGGTTCACTGTGTTAGCATCGGGGCGAAGATGGCTACAGTGACGCGCCGCGCTTTTCTCGCCACTGCCGCACTTGGGGCGGCAAAGATTCGTGCGGCGGTAGGGAAACCCATGCCGATGGGCATCAACACCTACTGCGTGCGGGCCCTGCGCTGGAACGACGCACAATTGCTCGATTACGCCGCCGGGCTGAAGATGGATGCCGTTTTCCTTCAGGACTCGCTCGACCCCGGCGCGATGAACCCGGCGCACTGGCCCAAGGTGAAAGCGCGTGCCGCCGAACTGGGCCTGCACCTTGAAACCGGCGGAGGCGGCGTGTTCCCGAAAACGCCGGAGGCGTTCTCCGCCTCGGTCGAAAATATCCGGAAACAGATCGTTCGCGCGAAAGCCCTGGGTTCTCCCATCGTGCGCTGCGTGATCGCTTCCGACCGCGCCGCGCTGCCGCCGGGACCCGTGGAGCAGCACATCGAAACCATGGTGCGCCTGCTCAAGACTGTGCGGCCGCAGGTTGTGGATGCGGGCCTGAAGATCGCGATAGAGGTTCACAAAGATCTGCAAGCCTGGGAATTCAGGCAACTCATCGAAGAAGCGGGTAAAGACTATGTCGGCACGTACATGGACACCGGCAATCCGGTCTTCGTGCTGGAACATCCGCTGACGACGCTCGAAACACTCGCGCCCTATATTGTCACGCTGCATCTGCGCGACTCGGTTGTCTGGGAACATCCCAGGGGCGTGGCGGTGCAGTGGGTGCCGCTCGGTGAAGGCACGGTGGATTTCCACGAAATCATGAGCCGCGCGCATGAACTTTGCCCGGACGTGTACGTGTATATCAAACCGATAACCGGGCGCCCGCCACAGGTGATTCCCTATCTCGAGCGGGACTATTGGAAACTCTATCCCAAAGCGCGCGCAGCGGACCTGGCGCGCTTTCTCGCGCTTGCCAGGAAGGGTTTGCCCTATGACAAACCCATGGTGGTGGAAGACCTCGCCGGCCGCCCGACGCCGGAGCATTTTCTCAGCGCCATCCAGTTCCAGCAAAGAGAACACATGGAGCGCAGCGTTCAATATGCGAAGAAGGCCCTCGATCTGGGCGTGCGCTGGCGCGCATAAATCCCTTCCCGTGCGCGTAGTCTCTTCATTCCGGCAAATATCGATCCAGCCACTCGTAAATGCGCCGCCACAAATCGGAGATATTCGCGGGCGACTCCAGGATGTGTCCCTCGCCCCAGTACCGCACGAAGATCGCAGACTTGTTCTGCCGGTACAGAGCGGTGAAGAACTCCTCCCCCTGCTGAATTGGCACGTAGTCCTGATCTCCCTGGACGATCATGACAGGAGTTTCAACGCGGTCAACGAAGGAGATGGGACTGTTGCGTACATAGCGGTCCATGTCCTTCCACGGCGGTACACCCATTCGAAACTGGCCGGATTCCGCGAACATCATGTGGATAAGACGGTCTCGCGCGTATGGTTCGTAGCGGGCACGCGGATCGAACTGACCGTAAAGACTGACGAGGTTCGCAAAACCACCCATGGCAATCGCGGCTTTGAAACGAGAATCCTGTGTCAGAAGCGTATACACGCCATAGCCGCCAAAACTGTGCCCGATCAGCGCGAGGCGATCAGAGTCCGCAATGCCGGCTTTGATTGCCTGATCAATGGCGGGCAACACACCCTCCGCCGTCTGCCTGTAGGGCTCACCGGGTTGGCCTTCCGGCGTCAGGGGGATACTCGGGAACAGCACTGCGTATCCACGAGCGGCAAGCAATTGAAGGTTGTAAGGACTGGTGCTCTGAATGCTACTGCCCACCGGCGGTGAGCCGGTGCTGTACACGAGTCCCGGGTACACAGTCACAACTGTGCGGTGCCGTTTGCCTTCCAAGTGATCCGGTGGAAGCATGAGCCAGGCTGTTAATTCGCGTCCCTCGACCGTACGGTATGGGAGCATTTTCCAACGGGCTTCGGCAATATCCTTACAAAACCCGTTCAGCGTCATCACAACCTGCTGCCCGGAGCGGCCGGGGTGCGTCGTCCACAGAAATGTCCCACTCCGGTTGGAGCCGCTGAACACCGCTGTTGCCGATCCAGACATGAATGTGACGAAGTCGGCTGGCTCGCCGGGTTCCTGGATGGGACGAAATTCAGAGGTTCGCAAATCCAACTCGTAGATGCCGGACTTCCCATTCACCTGCCCCCGAAGGACAAGGCTTGGAACCTTCGATGTGAGAAGTGAATCGATTCTCACTGTTCTCTCGCCAAAGAGCACTTCGGAAGCGAAGCCGTCGCTTCTGATGCGCCATAGCCTGCCGTCAGTTACTCCCAACACTTCCTCGCCATCTGCAACAAGCAGCGGCGGTACAGTGGACAATTCAGCGGTGAGATTAATACGCTTGCCATCACGTTGGACTAGGAACCAGCCGGGGCGGCTGGACAAACCATTGATGCGGACCGCTACTCCATTCTGAAACCAAGCTACCGGGCCAACGGAGGGTTCCTCGGTATCGGTCAGTTCGGCGGCTGTTTTCTTCCGGCCGTTTTCAAAGACAACCAGGCGATACTTGGAGTAGTTGCGGTTTGCCAACCTCGCGCCGGGTTCCGGACGTACGAAGTCGGCGGCCTCGAACGCTGCTATTCGGCCATCCGTTGAGGTGCTGATGGCCGTAAAGCTACCATCTGCTATTGTGCGCGACTTGCCGGTGAACACGTCGAACTTCAAAAGACGTCCTCGAGGCGGGCGGTATGTCCGCAAGCCTGGTCCGCTGGCAAGCACGGATGCCGTAACAGCCGCACCCGACCAGGCTTTCGGCCAGATCGTCGCCGCTTTCATAGAGGCTCGAACTTCCAGATCAAACGGCCCAGGCTGTTCGCCTTCGGGAGGTGCGGCACACACAACCTCCCGATCCGAAACCCAAACCGGGGAGCCTGTCTCGACGGTTTGCTGTGAGACTTGCCTCAGCTCCCGCGTCGACTGTCTCCAGACCCAGAGCGTGATGTTGTTTCCTCTCGTCGACAGAAACGCCAGGTGTTCGCTGTTCGGTGACCACACCGGGGAGAAAAAGCCGGCCCCATCGCCATCGCCGTTCGTTATTTTATGCGCAACCGCAGCCTTTGGATCAAAAATCCAGATGTCGCTGCGGTCGCGTCCGCTCATGAAGGTCCGCATGTGCATGACCGCCGCCGATTTGGCGCGGACGCGTACGATCGCAAGAGTACGATCGTCGGGCGATGGAACTGCTCCTGCCAATGCCTCGAGACGGAAGAGATCCTCGGGTGTGAAAACGCGTGCGTGCGCGAAAGCCAGCAGTCCACTCGTCAGGAGAACCGATGTCCCCAGAAAAATGTGCAGGCGCATATTACACATATCACACCGCCCGGCTGCGACCTTCGCGCTGGTACTTTTCGAGCAGCGATGTCAGCCGGCGCACGACCTCCGGGTATTTTAGGTACAGGTTTGCCATTTCCGATGGATCATTCCGCAGATCGTAGAGCTCTCCTTCAGGCTCACCCGGTTTCAGGACGATCCGCCTTGGCTCGCTGAATCCGCCCGATCCTCTGCCCAAGACCAGCTTCCACCGGCGCTCCCGAATCGAAAACATGCCCTGTGCCGAATGATGCACTACCGCTTCGCGAACCGCACCACCGCGGCCGGTCAGCGCGGGTAGCAGACTGAAGCTGTCTTCGCCCGCGTTCTCCGGCAACGCGATACCGTTGAGGTCTGCCGCCGTCGCCATCAGGTCCGTCAGACATCCGAGTTGAGAGCTTCGCGCTCCCGCGCGCACGTGGCCGGGCCAGCGGACGATGAATGGAATGCGGTGCCCCCCGTCCCAGATATCCGCTTTCATGCCCCGCCAGTTTGCATTGGAGCGGTGGCTGAATTTTTCGATCATATCCCGAGGCCAGTATCCGCCGTTGTCGCTGGTGAACACGACGAGCGTATTGTCCGCTGCTCCTGCCTCTTCTATCGCCCGGATGACTTGGCCGGCCGCGTCGTCGCACTGCGCCACGAAGTCGCCGTACTCGCCTGCCTTGGAACGCTCACGGAATGGTTCCGTGGGAACCCACGGCGTATGGGGACCGGTCATCGCGAAGTACAGGAAGAAGGGCTGCTCGCGCTTTACCGCGCGGCTCCTGACGAGCTCTACTGACTTACGGGTGAGGGCGGGCAGCACATCTTCGATCTTGAGGCCGGGTGCAATTGCTCCTTCCCTCCAGAACGCGCCAATTGGGCGCTTGCTTCCGCCCCCGGGAGTATGCGCAGTGGGCTTCTCCACGGGTTTGCCGTTCTCGAAGAACAGATACGGCGGCATGTCGAGAGAGGCCGGAATCCCGAAGTAGTAGTCGAAACCGTGTTCGTTGGGGCCGGGCCGTAGCGGCTGATCGTAGTCCGTCTTCGGCCGGTCACCGAGTCCGAGATGCCATTTGCCTACACCTGCCGTATAGTAGCCGGCTCTTTTCAATAGCGACGCAACTGTCGTCCGTCCCGGCTCGACCAGGTTCGGCGAGTATCCCTGTAGCACACCTTGTTTGAGAGACGAACGCCAGCAGTAGCGTCCGGTCAGGATTCCGTACCGCGTCGGCGTGCATACGGCCGAAGGAGAATGCATGTCCGTGAACCGCATGCCTTGTGCCGCCAGCCTGTCCAGGTTCGGCGTCGGAATTTTCGAGGCAGGGTTGTAGCAGCCGGGATCGCCCCATCCGAGGTCGTCAGCCAGGATGTATACGATGTTTGGCCGGACGGCGGCTTGCAGACTCCGGAAAGCCGTGCCACCAATCCCGCGTCCTGCCGCTTTCAGAAAAGCTCGTCTGTTCCGGATCATTGGTTGCCTGAAATTCGTCCCAGTTTATCGGAAAGACTGCCCCGACGCGTGATACTATCGCGGAAGGGAAACTCCAATGGATACCAGCAGTCGCCGTACTTTTGTCAAGACCGCCGCCGGCGGTGCGTTTTTGAACTGGAGTCCGGCCGCGAAGGGCGCAAACGAAAAGGTGACCCTCGCGCTCGTCGGCGCCAGAAACCAGGGCCGGGGCGTCGCGAAACGTGCGATCCAAGCGGGCGCTCAAGTCAAGACCATCTGCGACATCGACGAGGCCATCATCCAGAAAGTTTCGCCCGAAATCGAGGGAGCGCAGAACAGGCACCCCGCTGGAATCAGGGAATATCGCAAGGTTCTCGATGACA
Source organism: uncultured Acidobacteriota bacterium (assembly GCA_900696665.1). GTDB lineage: Bacteria > Acidobacteriota > Terriglobia > Bryobacterales > Bryobacteraceae > CAADGY01. The sequence goes on along the minus strand of CAADGY010000041.1, from coordinate 3,680 downwards.
AAGATATCGATGCCGTCATCATTGCGACGCCGGATCACTGGCATACGCACATGGCGTTGCTGGCCTGCCAGGCAGGCAAGGACGTCTATGTGGAAAAGCCGCTATCACAGACGATTGAGGAAGGCCACCTGATTCGCGACGCAGCGCGCAAGTACAACCGTGTGATGCAGGTCGGCACCCAGCGCCGCAGCGGCGAGCATTTCCGTGAGGCGGCGAAGTATGTCGCTTCCGGCAAACTCGGCAAAGTTTGCCTTATCAAAGCGTGGATGTGCCAGGTGCGCGAAAGCATCGGCAACCCTCCAAACGGCACGCCGCCGGCGACGGCCGATTACGATATGTGGCTCGGGCCTGCTCCGAAGCGGCCGTTCAACCCCAACCGCTTCCATTACAACTGGCGGTTTTTCTGGGACTACGGCAACAGCGAGCTTGGCAACCAGGGCGTTCACATGCTCGATGTTGCGGTATGGGCAATTCAGGAGATGCGCGGCCTAGAAAATTCGCTGCCGAAACGAATTTCGAGCAACGGCGGCATTTACTGGCTCGACGACGCGAAGGAGGTGCCGGACACGCAAGTGGTCACGTATGACTATGGAGACCTGCTGCTGAGCTGGGAACTCCGCAGCTTCGCGCGTCATCATCCGATCGAAGGCTCGACGGCAGCTACCGGCTACTACGGCACCGAGGGGACCTTGATTTTGGATGGAAATGGATGGAGGGTCTACGCTAAGGACGGTTCGCCCGGACCGCAGATGAAATCAACGGGAATGTTTCACGAGAAAAACTTCCTGGAGTGCGTGAAGAGCCGGCAGAAACCTCATTCGGACGTGGAGATCGGCCGTCTTAGCACCACGCTCTGTCACCTCGGAAACATCTCGCATCATCTCGGCCGCGATGTCCGGTTTGACCCGAAAACCGAAACCTTCGGCGATGACGCCAAAGCGAACGCGCTGTTGAAGAAGACCTATCGCGCTTCCTACCCGCGCCCGAAAGTGTGAGCAAAACTGTCAGCCGGCGCAGTTTGATTCGTGGGGCGGCGGCCGGTATCGCCGCTCCGTTTCATCTCGTCACGCTCGAGGCGGCCGGGGAACTCCTTCCGTTCACCGACTACACGGAGGAGTTCCGGGTTGAAGCGCAGGAGCGCAATCCCCGCGTGAAGACGTTCGACTTGCGGAGGCTGGATTCCTGGATCACGCCGGCCCGGCAGTTCTTCACGTTTCACCAGGCATCTGCACCAACGATTGACGTAAAAGATTGGCGGCTGAGCATCGGCGGCCTCGTCGCCAAGCCGATGGCTTTGACGCTGGAGCAACTGAAGCGGCATCCGGACCGCAGAACCATCCCTGTCACTTTCGAGTGTGCGGGCAACTCCGGCCACGCGGCGCTCATGAACGGACTGGCCGGGAACGCCATGTGGACCGGCGTCGGGCTCGATTCCCTGTTACAGGAATGCGGTGTGAAACCTGAAGCCCGGGAAGTGGTGTTCCTCGCGAGCGATATGGAGAAAGAACGCAAGTGGCAGGCCGGCGGCAAAGAGTTTACCGCGCCGCACGGCCGCAGCATCTTCGTTCAGGACGCTCTTGCGGCCGGCCCGATTCTGGCTTTCGAAATGAATGGCGCGCCGCTCTCCGCCGAGCACGGCTATCCCTTGCGCCTGATTCTTCCCGGATGGTATGGCATGGCCAATGTAAAGTGGCTACACGCCATCGAGGTGATTGACCGCCGCTACGAAGGCCGCCACATGGCGCGCAATTATCACAGCCTGCGAAAAGCCGGCGCGGCTGGCGGCGGCATCTGGCTCGACACCTCCATTTCCAGAATGAACTTGAAATCCGTTGTGGCACGGGTCCTACGTAAGCGCTCAGGGACACAGGTGGAACACGTCATCCATGGGGCGGCGTGGAGCGGCGAATCTCCCATTCGTACCGTCGAAGTTCGGATAGATTCAGGCCCATGGATGGAGGCGCGCGTGGACCGCCGGGAATCGGATGCTGCATGGCTGCTCTGGTCGTGCATGTGGAAAGGCGCAAAGCCCGGGCCGCATACACTGGTATCGAGAGCAATCGACACGCGCGGCGCCGTCCAGCCTACGGAGGAAGAACTGCGGGAGCGGCTGGCCAGCGCCCGCGAAGATAATGCGCAATGGCTTCGTACCTTGATAGTGCCCCCATATTGACGCGCCGTGCCGTTGTCGGCCTGATCGCGTCCCCCGCCGCCTTCCAGCGTGAGGAAACAAAATTGGGAAAGATCGATTTCCCTGCGTCCGGTTCTCCCCAGGCCCGGGAGCGGTTCCTTCGCGGTGTGATGTATCTGCACAGCTTCGAATACGACGACGCGCGCGAGGAGTTCACCGCCGCCCGGCAGGCTGATCCTTCCTTCGTCATGGCGTACTGGGGCGAAGCCATGACGTATAACGAGCCGCTGTGGTACCGGCAGGATACGGAGAGCGCCCGCAAAGCGCTCGCTCGCCTGGCGCCTGCCCGCGACGAGCGCCTGAAGCGTGCCGCCACCCCGCGCGAGCGGGCCTGGCTCGGCACCGTCGAGGTGCTCTATGGCTCCGGATCGAAAGAGCAGCGCGATTTTGCGTACTCCGATGCCATGCGGCAACTCTGGAGCACGTATCCCAACGACATGGAGGCTGCGTCTTTCTACGCTTTGTCTCTGCTCGGCACAAGCCATCACGGCAGGGACACGCGCATCTACATGCAAGCCGCGGCTGTCGCCGAAGAGGTGTTCGCGCGGAACCGGGAGCATCCAGGAGCGCTCCACTACCTGATCCATTGCTACGACGATCCGCTTCACGCACCGCTTGGGCTCCGGGCCGCCCGCATCTATGCTAAGGTCGCTCCCGCCGCCGCGCATGCGCTGCACATGCCATCGCACATCTTCATCGCGATGGGCATGTGGGATGATGTGGTTTCCTCGAACGAGGATTCCTGGGCCGCCTCGGAGGCGCGCTACAAGCGAAAAAACCTGCCTCTCGAAGACCGCGGCTATCACGCGCTCTGGTGGCTTGAGTACGCTTACTTGCAACAGGGGCGGTACAAGGAAGCACGCAGGCTGTTGAGCATTGTAGAGGAGGATGCTGTGCGCAGTCCGTCTCCGTTCATCCGGTTCCACGCCGCGCACATGCGCTCCGCTTATGCCGTGGAAACGGGCCAGCAGGAGGTGTATCAAAAAGCGCTGGATCTATCGGACCTCGACACTCCGGCAACCGTCAGCTACCTGTTCGGGCGTGGATTTCCCGCGGCCGTGCAGGGCGATGCCGAGCCAGCCGTTGCGGCTCTCGCACGGATACGGGAGCACCGCAATGCGGCTGGTACACGCCAGGCCGCGGGCGGACATGAACACCACTTCTACCCCCCGGATCTCCAGGTCGCCGGGATTGTAGAGAAGCAACTCGAAGGAGTCATCGCCATGGCTGCGCGCGAAACGAATCACGGCCTGCAACTGCTCTCGGAGGCTGTCGCAATCGAAAACAAAATGCCCTTTGAATTCGGCCCGCCCGTACCTCCGAAACCGGCCCGGGAACTGTTGGGGGAGATGTTGCTGGCGGCCAACCAACCGCGGGAAGCGCAGAAACAATTCGCTCTTGCTTTGGAGCACGCACCCCGGCGCTCCTGATCACTGCGGGGGAACGCCCGGTCCGCGCGTAGAGTGGGAGAAGTGGTGAGCGAGAAGGC
>CAADGY010000040.1 GCA_900696665.1 uncultured Acidobacteriota bacterium | reverse complement strand
CCTCTCGTTGCTGCTCGAAATCGCTGATTTCCTCGCCACTGAGCGGCAGCGACCGCTGCTGCTTTTCGTTCAGCATCTGGCCCTTGGTCATGACCGATTCGTATTGGCCGCGGGCCTGGTCATCCGCCAGGAACGCGTCAATGCGCTGGCGAATCGAACCCATGTTGGGTTGCGCGAGGATGGTACCACACAGTTCCCGGGTCTTCTCGACCACGGCATTTTCTTCAGTTTCAGTCAGCATAAATTTCGATCTTGCCGCACGCCTTCGCGCCGCGGCGGGTTTCAGTGACGGCCTAATAGAACATAGGGAGACCGCGGAGGCAACAGAAGTTTGGCCACGGTGCCGGTTGCCGGATGGGCAAACGAAAGGAGGAAATCAACCATGAGGGCCTGACCCAGTTGTGGATCAGGGCAGTTCGCGCACCCGGATGCGCCGGTATTCCATCTGCCCGCGGTCGCCTTCCAGGCCAATCGGACCAGTCTCGGGAAGTTTCATCGCGGCCTCCAGCACTTCGCCGTTGCAAGTGGCGTGGGCTTCACCACCTTTCACGGTGACGACGATTTCGTTCCACTCCTGGGGCTTGTATTGCTTGAGCTGTTTGTAAGGGCCCGCCAGCAGATAATCGCGACACTGCAACTGGGGCTGGCGGATGAACACACCGCTGTCGGCGTTCGGTGTGGCGCGAAACTCCAGCTTGAGGATGAAATCCTTCGGGAACTCGCGCGTGGTCCAGAGGGTTTGAATCCTCCGGCCCTCGGGTGGCGTGGTGACAATCAAGCGCCCATTCTTCGCCACGTAACGGCCATCATCACTGGCCGTCTTGCCGTCGAAATTGACGGCGCGGGTCACGACCGGCCAGGCTGCGGCGTTCGGGTCGCGCGCCTGCCAGTTCTTTGCCGTCTGGATGTCCGACTCGGAAGTGGGCCGATACCCCCAGCCGGTCAGGTCGCGGCCATTGAACAGGCGCACAAAGCCCGGCTCGGGCGTGAAGTCTTCCGGTTCCGTTTCCAGAAAACCAAGCGTGGCGAGAATGGGTCGCAAGGCGGCCGCCCACTTCGCGTAACCGGCCTGATTCGGATGGAGCAGATCGGGAAACTCCTCCGGCCTGGCATCGCCCTGCGAATTGGCAAACAGCAGCCACGTTTCAATCAAGGTGACCTGCGCATCCCCCTTCACCGCGGCGGCGTAAAGCTGGTTGAGCCTCTTGATCTGGTCCGCAGGACGCTGCTTCGATTCTGCGCTGGGAAAAACCTGACAAAGCACGACGGGCATTTTGGCATTGTGAGCTTTTAGTTTCGCAAGGATGAGTTTCAAGTTGGCCGCGATGGTTTCGGGCTCGGCGCCTTCTTCGAGATCGTTCGTGCCGATGAGAAGGACGACGCCGCTGGGTTGCAAAGCGAGAACGTCCTGCTCCAAACGAATCAGCACGCCGCGCGTGGTGTCGCCGCTGATGCCGCGATTGGCGACCTTCACGCCGGGAAAACTGTTGCCCATGTCATCACCCCAGCCTTGAGTGATTGAATCACCCAGGAACACCAAGGCGTGGCGGTCCCGTTCGACGCGTTGAGCCCAGGTCGAGCGGCGTTCGCTCCAAAGTTTGCGAAACCAATCGTAGCGGCGAATCGGTCCTGAGCCGGGCAGACCATCGTCGGTTTCGGGAATGGCAAGCTGTGAAGCCGCCGGTTGAGACAGCGTGGGTTGGGCGGGAACGGCGAGCAAGAGCAGTCCCAAAACCAGCGCGATTGGAAGGCGAGTGATGAGTTTCATCGTTGTGCGGAAAGAGTGTGCAGGCCGATGGCATGAAGCAAGAGCGGATCGGCGCTGGACGTACTCCGAGGGAACGCCAATGCTGGGGCGACCAATGAATGTTCCATTGCAGGCCCTGATCCGCAGCGGTGCGCTCCTCGCCATCAACTTGTTGTTCCTCATGGTCTGGGGCTTCACCGGCATCGGCAAACTCCTCAGCGGTGTCCCCTCATGGATGGGCGACAAGTTCGGCGAAACGTTCCTTGCGAGTTTCCCGGGATTGACGGCGACGTTCTGGCTGCTCGCGGTGTCCGAGGTGCTGGCGTTTTCGCTCGCCTTGGCGTCCCTCGCGCGCGGCGAGTTCCTGCCGCGGCGTCAACCGGTCTGCCTGTCCCTGATGCTCGTCTGGAGCTTGTTCGTGTTCGTGCAACTCGGGTTCGGCCAATGGCTGACCTCCGAGTTCACCGGCACGTTCCAGTTGTGTGCCTACTTCGGCATCACCCTCGTGGCGTTGCAGTTCGTCCTTGGTCTTCAACGACCTCGCGGCGATCAAAGCGCCGGTCCATAAGCTTGAAGTGCGGTGAACTTGTTGAGCAATCCTCCGCGCTTCAGGCCGTTGGGGGCATCGTTGGAGGTTGGCGGCGGGCGCGGCGGAATTCCGCGTAGCGCATTTGGAGTGCCTCAAGCAGAGCGTCACGACTTGTAGCCGGGCGTCGAATCAGAGCCTCGTTCAACAAGCGTTCAAAGGTGGCGGTACGTTGCGGCTTTTCTCCGGGAGGGCAGGTCCGCTTTTCATGATACGCCTCGAGCAGGCGCTGCAATTCAGGACTCCTCGAAGCAGGCCCGCAGGATGGCGTTTCGCTGCTTCTCGTCCAGTGTGCTTCCGTGCCACAGAGCTCGGGTGTCGGCCAGGTCGCGAAGTGTGAGGACTACCAATTCCGCTGTGGACTGGTCAGGAAAATCCGCGCTTTGCGTGGCCGAAGCCAGCCACTTCCCCACTCTTTCCAACTCATCAAGCAAACGCAAATGTGACTCCCGTCGGGCCGGTGTTGGACTGTCCACGAGATTCGCATCCTCCCACTCTGCCAGATAGCGACACTCGTCATACCAATCCTCGACTTGTGCCTTTAGGTGGCGTGCGGCGCGGTCTGCGAACCGACGAGGCGAGGGTGGGCACTCAACCATGGACGCTGCTGAAGTGTCAGTAGTCACGGCTGAACTATGCACCCGGCGCGACTTGCAGGCAAGCAGCCTTCCATTCACCGCTGCACCCGCGCCCCGCCGCCTTTCATCAATTTCTCCACCTCATCCTTGGTTGCCATCGAAGTATCGCCGGGGGTGGTCATGGCCAGCGCGCCGTGCGCCGCGCCGTAATCCACGGCCTTCTGTG
>CAADGY010000039.1 GCA_900696665.1 uncultured Acidobacteriota bacterium | reverse complement strand
GACGCAAGCGAATCATGTCTGAAAGACGAACCAAAACAGAATCAGGTTATTTTGTTTCGGTCTGTTCGCCTCAGAACTTCACCCGCGCTGAGCGGACGCCATCATTTTGCACCGCGAAGTAGCTAGCCTGATTCCGAGATCCCGTGCTCATGGCAGTGGTGACGTTCGGGAGCATGTAGTTTTGGCTCGCGGCGATCCCGATTAGGAGAGTGCCGGTTTTTGCGCGGCTCGGGTCGCCGGCTGCTCGCCAGGAGGATGTTTGATGGCGAGAAAGCGCAAGCAGAGCAGCAAGGCGAATAGCGCGGCGTTGCCGGTGATGGACCCGATGCGGCGGGCATCGACATTGGCGCAACGGAGATTTTCGTGGCGGTTCGGGCAGACCGGGCGGCAGAGAACGTACGCTCATTTCCCACATTCACGCAGGATCTGTACGCCTTGGCGGACTGGCTCAAACAATGCGAGATCAACCCGGTGGCGATGGAGTCGACGGGCGTGTATTGGATCCCGTTGTTCCAAATCCTGGAGGATCGCGGCTTTGAGGTGTGCCTGGTCGACGCGCGACACGTCAAGAACGTACCGGGGCGGCGGACAGATGTCAGCGATTGCCAATGGTTGCAGTTCTTACATTCGGTCGGGTTGCTGAAGGCCTCGTACCGTCCCGATCAGGAAGTGTGCGCGGTGAGGTCGCTGTTGCGACACCGGGAGAGTCTGGTCCAGATGGCGGCCACGCCCGTCAACCACATGCAAAAGGCATTGGACCAGATGAACCTGCAACAACTCCACCACGTCATCAACGACATTGTGGGGCAGACGGGATTGGCGATCGTGGATGCAATTCTTGTGGGGCAACGTGATCCACTGGTGCTTGCCAAGTTGCGCAACGAACGCATCAAGGCCAGCGAAGCAGTGATCGCCAAGTCGTTAGCGGGTGACTACGGACACGAGCACCTATTCACTCTGCGACAATCGCTGGCCGCCTACCGCAGTTATCAAAAATTGCTGCTGGTGGAAGATAGAACCGCCCCAAGGAAACAGTCATCCGACTGTTTTGAAGTCCGAGCTCCAACGTGTCTTTGGCGTCGATCTCACCAAGATTCCCGGCATCCGCACTGGCATCGCGCAGACCCTGTTCGGCGAGATTGGTCCCGACTTCACCCAGTTCCGCAGCGCCTCGGCTTTCGCCTCCTGGATGGGTCTGTGTCCAGACAATGACATCAGTGGAGGCAAAGTACTATGGACCGGGAGGCGCAAGGTGAAATGTCATGCTGCCACGGCCCTTCGGATGGCGGCCCAGTCCCTGCACCACAGCAAGACTGCCCTCGGCGACTTCTACCGGCGCATACGGGCCAAACTCGGCGCCCCAAAAGCGATCACGGCAGCGGCACACAAGCTTGCCCGAATCATCTTTCACCTGATCTCTACCCGCCAGGAGTTCGACGACTCAAAGTTCGCCGCTGACCAACTCCGCTTTCAGAAACGGCAAGAGATCAAGCTCCGGGCCAAAGCGAAATCAATGGGCTTCGAACTCATTCCTCTGGAACAGCCGGGGTGAGCTCCTTAGGAGGCTCGCCCTCCCTGCGCTGCGGAGCCGCCAACTCCGCCTGTTTGACCGGCAACTGCTTGAGATTGGACTTGAGCACTGAATGTGAATTCTTTCTCCGCCTCTACAGTAATTGACGGCGGGAAGGTGTCTCAGTCATGTTGGCACAGATGGTTCCCCACGCCAGCATTTACCATCGAACAGTAGGTTATGAAAGAGGCCCGGCAGTACCAGACGGGTGGCAGGCTGCTGTAGACTGATCCATATCCTGGGCGGCCAGTTAGCTTGTGCTGCCCCACCGTCATTTGGAGGCTTATTAGATGCGTATCAAAGGTGGAAGAATTGTTCGTACGGCGATTGCTTCTGCGCTGTTGACGCTGGTGGCTGCGGCGCAGGACTTGGTTTGGCAAACCCCGACCGGCTTTCGTGCCATAGGCGAGATGGTGCTTGCCAATGGCCTGCTTGTCACCGGCAACGTCGCAGGTAGCGGAGGGATTATCGCCGTCGATACGAAAAGCGGCAAGATCGTCTGGCGGGCGCCTGGCGTGATGAGCAACGGGCCGGCGTCGGATGGGCGAAATATCTACACTACAGTGCTCACGGACCAACTTACGCAGCGATTGGTGGCGCTGGATCTGAAGTCCGGCAAGATGCTCTGGTCGGCCCAGGGGCAGAGGTGGGGAGGAGGCTTCACGCGGGTTCATGTCGACGGCGGACGTGTTTTTCTTGCCGGCCAGGATGGCAAGATCCGCTCGTTCGATGCCGGTACCGGCAAACTGCTGTGGGCTTTCGCTTATAGCCCTGGAAAGGGAGTCTGCCCTACGGATATCGCGTCGGAAGGCGGGAAGATCTATTTTGGCGGCGGTGAGCAGCATTACGCCCGCTCGCAAGGGGTGTTCCTTTGGGCGCTGGATGCCGCTAGTGGAAAAGAACTTTGGCGATTTGCGTCAAAACCGGAAAGCTATTCGAGAATCGGCGAGTGCGTCCAGGCTCCAGCCGTTAGCAACGGAGTAGTTGCCGTAACGGGCTCGAATCTGATTTATGGTCTTGACGCAAATACTGGCAAACTGATATGGCAGCAGCAGATCCGCCGCGTGGTGGAGGGTCACGACCGGCGGCGGATGCTGTCGCGGCCCTACATTGCCGGTGACCGGGTCTATACGATTTTTGAGGAAGGCCTGGTTGGATGGGAACTGTCGAGAGGTACTCCCATTTTCAGTTTCGACGGGCGCTTTCCGCAGGAGCAGTCTACGCGCCGCCTACAACTGGCCGACGGACGGCTGTTCTTTACAGCCAACTTCGAATCGCCCGAGGTGACGAAGAGCCGGCAGGGCTTTCTGTATGCGCTGGACGTAACCACGAAACAGATAGTCTGGAAGCATCGCGTTAACCGTCCTTCGCAGTACTCCGATCCGGCAAACTGGTCGACATCCGAATTTGTGGTCGCCGGCGGCGCCGTATACTACGCGAACTTCCAGTTCGTTGCGAAGGCACGCTACTGAGCCGGCCCGCCGGCACTCGCGCGTATAACGCGCGTCGATACTAATTGTCTGCAGGAGGCTCTGAATCGCGACTAGGCTCGCCACTTGCCGTGCATTTGGCAGGTGTATGGAAATAACCCGAATGAAACGGCGATGAGACCATGGAGATTATTTTGCCGCGGCGGATATCTGACGGGCGTCATGTGGCAGATTGCCGAACTCGGCGTAGCGATGCGACACGTTCCGGCCATTTATCCATATCAATCGAATCCCCGATTTCCCACTGCCCAGCGGCTTGCCTGCAGCCCCCGTGGTAATGACCGTGGTTTGTCCATCCTGCGCTTCCGCGTTACGGTGCAGGTGGTCGCAGAAGATCCAGCGGACTCCGGCCCGTTGCAGATCCGCCATTAGCTGCTTTCCGTCGCAAAATAGGCATTTCTGAGCGGCCCAGGTGCTTCCCCCGGATTTTCGGCGGTACGCCGGTGGTGGTTTCGGCCTCGCGCGCCCGGCCGGCGCTAGGCCGGGCGCCCCAGAGTCAGTGTTCCTTCTTTTTCCGTTCGGCACTCTTTGTGTTGCGATTCGGCGCCGCTACCCACTTCACTCCCTTCTGCTCCACGGCTTGCTCCCGCGCCTGCGAATAATACCCCGCATCTGCCGTCGCCAAGCGTGGCAATCGGCCGAGCACGCGCTCATGTGTCTCTACCGCTCTTAAAAGGAGTTCGTGGCCGCTCGGCCGCTGATCGAACACATCGTAGTGCGTAAT
>CAADGY010000038.1 GCA_900696665.1 uncultured Acidobacteriota bacterium | reverse complement strand
CCGCCCACCACGCGCCAGCGGGGACCAAGAGCCAGATCGACCATGGCATATCCGCCATAAACATCCATGGTGGCGTTGTAGGTGTCGGTGCCGCGCGTGTTTTCGCGGATCTCGAAGCCGTCGGGACGGATATTCGAGGCGCCGAGCACCACGTTCGCCGGAGCGGAAAAGTCGATCGTTTGCGTGCGCACGGGCACGAAGCGGAAGCGCCGGGCGCTGAAATCGCGCGTGCGGAAGGTGCCGCGGAAGCCGAGCTTCAATACTCCGGACACAGGCCCTTTGAAGAACGGCTTCGACCAGTCGCCCTGCGGCTCGTAGATGCGGTCCTCCAATTCGTTGAAGAAGCGCAGCCCGGACTCAGGCAGCGGCAGGTGGCGCGAGCGGCCGTTGCCTTCGATCTGGCGGATGGTTTCGCGCAAGTCGGGCTCGTTGCGATTCGAGTTGGAAACGGTCAACTGCCAGTGGAAGACGCTGTTGCCGAGTTTGGCGGCGGCATGGTCGCCTTCCACGCTGATCGAGTAGAGGCCGCGCTCGATCCAGCGCAGGCGGGTGGCCTCGATGGTGGCGCCGACATTGTCGTAGTAGCCCTGCATCAGGCGGCCTTCCATGTCGGTATCGCGCGTCAGAGTATTGCGCAAAACAAACTTGTTCGAGGGATTCAGCTTGTAGGCGGCATTAAGGACGCCGCCCATGCGGACCGCTTGATTGAAGGAGTTGTAGGTGGGGTAGGTATTGAACAGAATCGGCTTCCCGCCGGAGGTCGTCAGAAAGTTGCGCTCTTCATAACCCGCCTGCGGCGCGTTGCTGAAGGTCAGTGCGCCAACCACGCCCAGCTTGCCCCATGTATTGCCGCCGGCCACCGAGTAGCTTTGTTCGGGGCGCATGGAAGCGACAGGCTCAAGTTCGTAGTTCACGTCAAAGGAGCGGCCAAAGTCCTGCAGTTGCTCCGGGGTGAAGACGCCGCGGAAAAGCCGCTGGTCGGCGGCCACGTTGGCCGGCAGCGAGCGCGTACCGTCGTCAAAGCCGAAGATGTCTCGGCGGCCGCCGCGATAGCTGCTGAAGGGCTTGAAGCTGGTCACGGTGTTGATGCCCGTGCTGCCCGAAACGCGGAAGACCGGCTTGGTGGGGAATTCGATCGTCGTCATCTGCACCAGCCCGCCGGAGAACTCGCCCGGCAGGTCCGGCGTGTAGGTCTTCAGCACCTTGATGTTGTCGATCAGCGCGGCTGGGAACAGGTCGAGCGGCACCACACGCCGCTCTGGCTCGGTTGTGGGAATGAGCGCGTTGTTCAGCATGGTGGCCGAGTATCGCTCGCCGAGGCCGCGGACATACACGTAACCGCTCTCGACGATGGAGACGCCGGTCACCTGCGCCATCGCGGCGGCGGCGTCCGATGCCGTCGACTTGCGGATCTCCTGGCCGCTGATGCCGTCGCTGACGGCGGCTGCGAGCTTGCGTTCCTGCGTCACCATCTCGGAGGTGGCGGCGACGGCCGAAACCGACTCGCGCACTTCCACGGTGGTCACCGAAGAGGCGAGCACCACCACAGTGCTTGCGTCCGTGTTCGCCCCGGCGGCGACGACGACATCATCGATCGTCGCGGGCAAATAGTTCTGCGCGGTGAATTTGACTTGATACTTTCCCGGCGGGATCTGGAACCGGTACTTGCCGTCCAGGTCGGTAACGGTGCTAAAGGTCGTGCCGGTCACTTCCACGACGGCCTGGCGGACAGGTTGCCCGTTCGCGCCATCGAAGAGCGTGCCGGAAAGCGTGCCCAGGTTCGGCTGCGCGAACGCAAGGCTGAAGAGGGAGGATGCAATCAGGGTTAGGGCGTAATGCCGAAGATTGGATCTTGTCATTGGATGCTATCGCGGCCAGTGACAAAGTTAACAGGCTGACTGTGTATGCCGGATGAAAATGGCGTGAATTGAAAGTAACTGAGTATTCACATCTTTCTGGAGTCATGGAAATAAAAAATCCAGCCAGCGGGCTGGATTTTTCCATGAACCAGTTCAAGCCTGAAGCGGTCAGCCGTTGCGCGCCGCGGCCGCCTCGGCTTCCTCGGCGACGGTCTCGTTGAAGCTGTAACCAAAGCCGCGGACAGAGCGGATCAGCAGCGGATTCGCCGGATCATCCTCGATCTTTTGCCGGAGCCGCAGAATGTAGACGTCCACGGTGCGGTCCGTCACGGCGCGGTCATGTCCCCAGACGGCGTCGAGCAACTGCTCGCGGCTGAAAACCACGCCGGGCCGGCTCATCAGAAACTCAAGCAGGCGGAATTCAGTGGCGGTTAATGACAGAAGCTGCCCGTGCAGGCGGACCCGGCAGCTTTGGCGGTCGAGATCGAGCCCACCGGCCTTCAGCGTGCGCACCGGTTGCGCCTGGGTGCGGAACTGGATCTTGATGCGCGCAATCAGTTCGCGCACAAAGAAGGGCTTGACGATGTAGTCGTTCGCCCCCAGTTCCAGACCCACGATGCGGTCTGTTTCCGATGCCCGCGCGGTAAGGAAGATAACCGGAATGTGAGCCGCCTCCGGATGGTTGCGGATGCCCTTGCAGATATCGAGGCCGTCAGAGTCCGGCAGCATGATATCTAGGATGACCAGGTCGGGCTTCTCCCGGCGGCACAGTTCCACGGCGCCCTTGCCGGTCTGCGCGCCCACGAGTTGAAAGCCCTCTTTTTCGAGGTTGTATTTGAGCAGCGCGTACAAATCCGCGTCGTCT
>CAADGY010000037.1 GCA_900696665.1 uncultured Acidobacteriota bacterium | reverse complement strand
CGGGGGGCGATGAATGCTTCCTCGCCGGGCAGGAATCGGCCTGCCCGCACATCCGTCCAAAGGAAACGAGGCCTGACTGCGAAACCAGCCGCGCGCGCGGGCACGGTCGAAGCAGTGGAGTGATTGAGTGTCCGCGAAATGCCGAAATCCGAACGATGCGGTTCACCAGGGTCCCCCGCACTGGCCCCCGGATACATGGCCTCCGACGCATTCCACGCCCGCGCCCCGTTCGCCGGCGATTGTTCCCACGACAACTGTCCCCGTAATTCTTGTTTGGCTGCCAGTCTTTCTGAATCTCGCTCGCCGGCCCGCCGGGAAGGAAGAGGAGCTAATCATGGTTGCAAGATTAAGACAAGAGAATCCAGATATATATTAATAGGGGCTGTCTCGAGCTTAGGGCTATCGCCCGTAGTCCTCGTCGCTCAACAGTCCCAACGGCCGGGCCTACTGGATTCAGAAATCGCAGTTGTAGGTGTCGCGATGCATAGTTACTTTCTAGACTTGCGGGTTGGCTGGCGGCTTCTGTGGCGAGCGAACCCAATCACCTGGCCCGCGCTTCTTAGTTTTGTTCTGGGTATCGGTGTCAACCTCACCATCCTGAGGGTAGCCGAGAACCTGTTTTACGTTCCCATTCCCGACAAAGAGCAAGTCGTGTTGGCATGGTCGAGAACCCAGCGTTCGGGAGCGAATCGGGTTCCTGCGTCGTGGGGGGAATTCAGGTACTGGAAACGGGAAAGCCGCTCGTTCGAGAAGCTTGCGGCATACGAAGTGCGCTCGTTTACCTTGGGGGTGCAACCACGCCTACGCGCCAACGGAGCCGTCATCGATGGAGAGTACTTCACCTTGACAGGCGCCCGGCCCGCGCTCGGATCGGCGGTCGACCCTTCCACACGGCCCATGTTCGGGACCGCCGTGATCAGCTATCGCCTCTGGCAGCGCCAGTGGGGAGGCGATCAGGGCGTGCTCGGGAGCGCTTTAACCCTTGATGGAATTCCTTTCACGGTGGTCGGCGTTTTGTCCGCCGACTATGTGGTCGTGCCTGAGGTTGACTTCTGGATTCAGGCGGAACCGAAAGCTGGCCCAAAAGGATCGCTTTGGGTATTGGGAAGGATGCGGTCCGGACTCAGCATCGAGCAGGCTCGTCAGGAGATGGAGACCGTGGCGAGCGGCTATGCTGATGATGCGTCGGATGATACCGAGCCAAGGGGGGCGATTCTCTCTCCGGTGTCGATGGGAGTGTTTGATGAGGACTTCCGATTTTTCCTCATAGCGGTCGCCTGCGCTGCGGTGGCGGTGCTGGTGGTTGCGAGTCTCAATATCTCGGGGCTTCTCTTGACCGCAGCCCTTGGCAGGGGCAGGGAACCGGCCGTCAGGCAGGCACTCGGCGCTTCTCCCTGGCGCATTTTTCGGCAACTCGCTACGGAATCTGTTCCGCTGGGCCTTCTCAGTGCAGCCTTCGCCTGGCTGGGCTCGTATTGGGCCGGACGCATCGTGTTGGGATTGCTGCCGATCGCAGGCTCCCGGCAGGCGCCCGAAAACTTCTTGGCGACCATCGGATGCGCCCTGGCTTTGGCGCTCGTCGCTGTGCTGATTGCGTCCGCCGCCCCGGCCGCCAACATCTCTCGACTAGGGCTAGCAATGACCTTGCAGCAAGGTGGTCCTGCAGTCGGGCTCGCCCGTCCCAGGCGCAGGATGCAACAGGTGATTGTCGTAGCCCAGTTGACGGCAGCCGTAGCCTTGCTGGTGCCTTCGGTGGCGCTTTGGCGGACGGTGGACGGGTTCTACCGCCTCCACACGGGCTTCAAAGTCGATGGAACGATGACCGGAACGGCCGAACTGCCTGGCGATTCAGAGAGGCGGATTGCCTTGGCCAGGGCGATTAGCTCGCTAAGCGGAGACCAACATGTGGCGCGCCCGGCGATCTCCACCGATCCGCTGCTTAAGGGCGCGCGCGGACAGGTTGCATTTGTTACTGACCTCGAGAGCCGCGCCGGATGCTTTGCGTCCATCTCAGGAGTGACTGGCAGTTATTTTGAGACTCTTGCTATCCCGGTCTTGGAAGGAACAGCGTCGCCCGTGCAGAACGAGATGGGGCCGAAGAATGTTGTCGTGGTGAACAGAACATTCGCCCGCCAATGTTTCGGAACGGCTCCAGCAGTTGGGCGGGTGCTCCGGATCGAGAAGGACGAGGCTTCAGCCGCGCTCCAAGTCACCGGCGTGGTGGGTGATACCCGGAGCGTGCATCCGGCATTTGACCCAGTGGCGCAAATCTATGTGCCATATGCCGTACGCCCGCTCAAGACTGTCTCCTTCTTTTTCGAAGGCCGCAGTGCAAATCAGACAGTTCTGCAGCAGCTTCCTCGAGAGTTTGCGCGATTTGACCGCGACATTCTCGTCTTTGATCTGGAGAGCCTGAATCAAACTCGGAGCCGTCTTTTTGAATGGCACCGGGTGCCGATCGGGATTCTCTGTATCCTGACCGTGATCTCATTCGCGCTTGCGGCCGTGGGGGTGTATGGAATTGTGGCGTATTCCGCCGCCCAGCGCAGGGTTGAATTAGCTGTGCGCCTGGCGCTGGGCGGACAGGTCGGCAGACTGCGCTGGATTCTTCTTCGAGAAGGTGTGACCTTACTATGCGCCGGGATGGTTGCGGGCTTGAGCATTGGGTTGTTTCTCTGCGCGCTACTCGCCAAGGTGCTGGTGCCGCAGTTGCGTGTGGCAGACCCGGCTCTCTTGCTCGTGGCAGCGGCGCTCATTGCCGCGGTGAGTGTATTGGCGATTTACTTTCCGACCCGAAAAGTGTTTAGTGAGAGCCTGATGCCGGTGTTGCGCTCTGATTAGCTGACTAGCGCGCGGCGGCTTGACGCTGGCCATGGCATCCGGGACAGTCCCCGTGGTAGCAGACGCCACAGCCTTACCAGAGATTGTTGGTTCGGGAGGAGTCGTTTTCCGAAATGGGCGCCGTGACGACTTACGCGAGAAACTGAAGTCGATCGTCCAGGACGAGTCTCGCCTGGCCTCTCTGTCGGCAACTTCCCGGACGCGCGGGTCCTCGCCTTCGGGGAAGACGATGCGCGGCCGGGGCGTGCGTCCGGTGAGGCGTTGTTCGATGCGCTCGAGAAACTCCAGGGCTGCGGCGGGCAAAGGCACGAAACTCTATTCTAAGCGGGCGCGGGCGCGGGGTCAGGAAGTTTACACAGAACCGGGTGCTCTCTCGTGGACTATTGCGAACGGATCACACAGTGGTCCGTATACAGAGCAAGGCCGCTGAATCAACGGCCACAGGAGAGGAGCACGCAATGAGTGCCGTTCGATGGTTTGAAACGCTCCAGCAGGATGTCCGGTTTGGCGTGCGGCAGCTGCGGCTGAATCCCGGCTTCGCCGTGACGGCCGTCGCCACACTCGCACTGGGCATTGGCGCCACGACGGCGATTTTCACGTTGTTCGATCAAATTCTGTTGCGGATGCTGCCGGTGCACAACCCCAGGGAATTGGTGCAGCTGCGCATGGAGGGGGGCCGCTTCGGGTCGCAGAGCGGAGACGGCCTGCACACGTTTTCCCATCCGCTCTATCTGGCGCTGCGGGACCGCAACACCGTCTTTGCCGGACTGACGGGCCAGCGCATCGAGCG